>CANRME010000001.1 GCA_947631655.1 uncultured Bacilli bacterium
AGGAGAAATAAAATGATAGTAATGAGCTTGAGAACTTTTAAAATAAAAGTCTTAGTTTTCATTTTTATCAAACCTCCCTTCTATAAAGATTGGAGGTAGACACTCAACAACTGATATTCCCTATAAAAAGTATACTATTTATTACATTCAAAAACAAGCGTTCGAGCAATATTTTGATAAAAAGTTGTTGATTTTCTTATTGGGACACCATTTTTGATAATTAAAAGTCCCTATTTTAATGTTTTTCAGTTAACTTATTAAATTTAATATTTATAGAGATAATAATGATAATGGTACTTAAACCAGTAAAAATAAAATTCCAAATGAGACCATTATAACCTGATAAGTCAGAATTTTTTTCGTATTTAGTTTCTTTATTTACTTCTACAAAAATATCATACTTTTCTTTACTATTATATAAATTTACAATGGTTTTCTTAATTTCTTCATCAAAGCTTTCATTATAACCCGGAAAAACTTTGTTACCAATAATTATAAAAGGTACACCAAAATTGGAACTATATGGGTTGTACCCGAGAAACTCTGCGATAGTATTTAACATATTGCTGTTATTTTTATCATTCCAAACTTCATAAGATTCTAAATTAAAGTATTTTCCATAATCATTAGTAATACTATTTAAGTAATTTAAAAATGCTCGGCAGAAATCACATCCTTTTCCTCTAAACATATAGATTGTTATCTTGTCTTTACTTTCTTCATAATTAGAAAAAGATGCTTCTATTTGTTCGTCAGCAAGTGTTTCTTCTAAATTTAGTGAATTGTAATTACTTTTATCAATACTTGTTGCTTGCGAATTAGTAAGAAAACAAAAAGAGCAAAAAATTGCTATAGTTAAATAAATTATCTTTTTCATAAACCTTCCTTTCTATAATAAAAAGATACCAGTTGTCACTGGTAATTAATATAGAATAAAGGTTGTATATACTAAACTATAAGTTGAATTTATTTATTCATCTGTTTCATCACAAATTACCTTATTTTCTAATGGTATTTTGTAAAATGTTGATTGGTCTTTGGAATCAACAGCGATTATGACTAAAAATAGTGTACTATTTTTATATATTTTACAATCTTTAGAATTAAAATTAAATTTTACTTTTTTTAAATAATCATTTAATAAGATTGGGTTGCCTTGATAACTATAATTTCCAATTTTGGTTTGAGTATTATCGATATTAGCATATAATTCGCACTCGATTTTTTTATAAAAGGTATTATCAAATTTTTCATTATAGGTAATATTAGAAATATTTCCAGAAGTTTTAAATTTATTATAAGCGATTGCCCCCGAAACACTAAATTTAGCCGATGAAGAATTTAATGTTTCAAAAGAAAAGTTAGCGCTATTAAGAAAACTATGATAAAGCATTATATTTATTAATGTTAAACAAGCTAAAAATGAGGCAATGCTAATGCATAATTTTACTTTTTTTAGTGAGTATTTATTTGGTTCATTTCCTAATAAAACATTGATATTTAGATGGTAATCTTCGCAAATTTGGTTTAAAACAGCTATATCAGGAATATTCTTGCCATTCTCCCATTTACTCACAGCTTGATAAGTTACTCCATATTTTTCGCCAAATTTTTCTTGCGTTAAGTTAGATTCTTTGCGTAATTTTTTGATAAAAGCTCCGATTTTAATTTGATTCATTACTACCTCCAATAACTATTTACTAGATTATAACACAAAGTAATCTTAATATAAATGAAAACCCATACAATAAAAGTATGAGTTTGGCGGTTCCCTAAAGACGATTATTAAGCGCTTTATAGCATCTTTTTTAAAACATTTTCCTTTTTTATTTTATCTTCTTTAATAAAATCTTCTATGGCAAGTTTATCACTAGTATATGAGATACCAAAGTTTGTTTCAATTTCTTTAATTTTTTGATAATTTTCAATGTAGTATAGAATTGAAGATAAAGAATTAGAAACAAAATAATTTCTTTTATCTTTAAGATTAGAAAAGTGTTCATCATATAATTTTTGCATAAATTCTAATAGTTTGTCAAAATATCCATGTGAATTATAAATAACAATTGGTTTATCAAATTCATGGCATCTTTTACTTTCAATCGCCGTAAATAGTTCATAAATTGTTCCGATACCACCTGGTAAAAATATAAGGGTATCACTTGCAGAAATAACACTACTGGTTCTTTCACTAACGGTTTTTGTTAGAATCTTAGTATTACAGCTTAATTCTTTTAAATTTTCTTTATAGACTTCTGGACAGATGCCAGTTACTTCTCTATTAGCATTAAGTGCTATATTATAAGCTAAACCCATTAAACCAGTGGTGCAAGCCCCAAATACTAACTCGTTTTCTTTCATTAATTCATTTAAAAACGTTTTGCAATCTTCAAAATATTCAATTGGAATATCATTACTAGAAGAACATCCTATAAATAATTTCATACCGATTCACCTCTTAGGGAAAAATTTTCTAATTAATTTCGGAAGGTCTTTTTCTTCTTTAGCTGGTTTAAAATCTTTAGGTAAGGTAATTCCTTCTGGTAAAGTCATTTTAATATGACCTTGTTTAAACCATAAAAAGTCTCTTAAAGAATAAATTTTAAATTCTAATAATTCACAATCTCTTACCATTTCGGGATGATTTTCTCTTTCTTCGGATTTCAGCGAATTATATTTGTGAGCTATTGTTTCACGTTCTTGCTGAATACTTTGGGCTAGAGATATAATTTCTTCTTCGGTTAAGTCTTTTACTTTGTTATAATCAACAATCCAATCTAATTTTTTAAAAAACTCTATTTCTTCTTTTTTATCAAACTTAACAAACTCATATCTATTACTATCATCAATAATTATAATACCATTATTAAGCATTTTAGTATAAACAGATGCAAGAATTGGTATATCAGTTTGATTTAAATAAGCAATATCATTTTTTTGAACATAAACTTCTTTATCAGTAATTATTTTCATATAAAACCTCCACTTGGTAGTTTATTATAGCATAAAAATTAAAATTCACAATATTTTATGCTATAATTGAGTTAATGAAGGAGTAATGTTTTATGTTAAATGCAGTTAAAAGAGTATTAATAGTTTTAATAGGAGTGATATTACAATTTGGGTTTGCGATATTAATAAGATTATTTTTTTATAAGTACTTAGGACTTATTACTTTAGCTTATAGTATTGCGAGTGTGTTAATAGTTTTAGGATTATTAAAAAATAGTACCAGACTTTCTAATGATATACCATGGATGATTTTGATTTTAATTTTCCCAATTTTTGGAACGATTTTATTAATTACTTTAGGAAAGAATTACTCTAAAAACAAGTTACTTAAAAATATCTTTAATTGTGAAAAAGAATATAGTAAATATCTAGTGGGAGAAGAAGATACTAAAAAGGAAGTAGAAGAAAAAGACTTAGATAATATTAAATATTTACTTAATCGGACTAATTATTTTGTTAGTACGGGAAATGTTATTACATACTATAATTTTGGTGAAAAGTTTTATCCGGAGTTATTAAAAGAACTTAAAAAAGCGGAAAAGTTTATATTTATGGAATATTTTATTATTAATGAAGGATATATGTGGAATGGAATTTTAGATATTCTAAAAGAGAAAGCTAACAAAGGGGTAGATGTAAGAATTCTATATGATGATATGGGAAGTATTGCGATGCTTAAGTCTAATTATGCGAAAATATTAGCTAAATTTGGAATTAAGTGTATTCCTTTTAATAAGGTTAGCCCATTTAGAGGGATATTTATGAATAATCGTGACCACCGGAAAATGACAATTATTGATGGAAAAGTAGCTTTTTCGGGTGGGGTAAATTTAAGTGATGAATATGTAAATATTAATAGTAGATTAGGTATTTGGAAAGATAATGGAATTAAGATAGAAGGAAATGCGATTTGGAATCTAACAGTTATGTTTTTAACACTATGGAATGCAAATAATAAAGAAGATAAAGATATTACAAAATTTAGATATGAATTTATGAGTAGCAAGAAAAATGGTTATGTAATACCTTATGGGGTTGCTCCTTTACATCAAGACTTAATTGGGGAAGATGTTTATATTAATATGATTAATAGCGCAAAAAGTTATTTATATATTATGACTCCTTATTTAATTATTGATACCGATATGGTTAATTCTTTGTGTCGAGCAGCGAAAAGAGGAGTTGATGTAAGAATTATTGTTCCGGGGATTCCCGATAAAAAAATAGTTTATACACAAACGACTTCATTCTTTAAAGTATTACATGATAGTGGAGTTAAAATTTATAAATATACTAATGGGTTTGTGCATTCTAAAGTATTCTTATCTGATGACGTGCGAGCAGTGGTAGGAACTATTAATATGGATTATCGTAGTTTATATTTACACTTTGAAAATGGTACTTATATGGAAGAAGTTAAAGTAATTAAAGATATTTATGATGATTTTACAGAAACATTTAAAGATTCTAAAGAGTTAAAAGATGAAGATGTTAAAGTAGGATTCATTAAATCGTTATGGCAAGCCATACTGCGTTTATTTGCTCCTTTATTCTAGTAAGTGATGAATAATGAAAGATAAATATTTAGTTATTTTAAAATACTATGTTAATTACTTGATATTATTATTAATTTTTAAATATATCCATATTATATTGCCGGTTAGATTTGATTCTTTTGGAGGAATTTATGCTTTAATATATATTCCTATTGCTTATTTAGTAGTAAAATATATGTTTATTTATGACTTAGAAAAAAATAAGCATTTAAAGAAAAAATATTTACTGCCAGTCTTAATTGGTTATACATTACTTAATTTTATTTTAGGAATGCCTTTATTATATAATATCGCTATCATAGTGTTCCTTATTTTATTAAAAGGAAGTTTGGTTGTCGATGCCGAAGAAACCCTAAAAAATATAAAAGAATATTATGAAAAGAAAAACGTTAAATAGAATGTATTAATATTTAAATATAAATACAATTTATAAAGGAAGATAAATATATGGGACATTTAAAATTACGAAAACTTATTAAAGAGGAAACAATTTGGAAAGATAAAACGAAAGATGAACATAAATGTAAATTTGTAGTACATTGTATTTTAAAAGTTCAGACTAAACAAAATATTATAAAGTACTATGATGTAAAAAAGTGTAATAAATGTTTATCTTTTAAAAGTATCTCCAAATGGCACAATGTAAGTGGTTGTATCTTTGGAGAATTGACTGAAGAGCAAAAGAAGTTACCCGTTATTAAAGCTCTTGGAGATAATTACTATACAATTGGATTTCAAAATTTAAAAAATATAACTTATGAAGGAGAAGAAAAATGAAAATAAGAATTGCTGAACCTAAGGATGCCGAAAGGCTTAATGCTTTTTTAACGTTATTAATTAGAGATGAAAAACAATATGACGATGGAATTAATGAAAATTTTGTCGTAACCAATATGTACGAAAACTTTATTGGTGATCCTAAAAGGATTATCTTGGTAGCAGAAGAAGATGAAAAAATAATTGGTTATTTATATGGTTTTATTATAGATAGTGATGAAGTTGAAACTAAAAAAATTGCTAAACTAGACGCTTTATATGTTGAAGAAAATGTTCGTAAAAAAGGAATTGCCGAATCTTTAATCAATATTTTTAAAGACTGGGTCATAGATAATAACATTTCAAAGATAGAGGTAAATGTTTGTAGTGATAACTATAAAGCTAAAAGTTTATATCAGAAGAAGGGGTTTAAAACGACTAAAGAAACGATGTCTTTAGAAATTAATGATTATGAATAAAATAGAAGAATTACAAAAATTAATTAATGAATGTGATAATATTGTTTTTTTAGGAGGAGCGGGTGTTTCAACTGATAGTGGGATTAAAGACTTTCGGAGTAAAACGGGATTATATCAAGAAAAGACTAAATTTCCACCAGAATATATGTTAAGTATTGATGCGTTATATAATTATCCAGAAGATTTTTTTGATTATTATAGAAATAATTTAAATTGTTTAGACGCCTTACCTAATGTTACCCATTTATATTTAAAGAAATTAGAGGACAATAAAAAACTAAAGGGGATAATCACCCAAAATATTGATGGATTACATACTAAAGCGGGATGCCAAAACGTTTATGAAGTACATGGTAGTATTTATAATAATTATTGTACTTTATGCCATAAATCATATGAAGCAGAAGTAGTATTTAATAGTACTGGTATCCCAAAATGTTCTTGTGGAGGAGTTATAAAACCGGATGTAGTTTTGTATGGCGAAATGTTACCTCCATGTTACGAAGAAGCTATTAACTTAGTCTTAAATGCGGAAATGTTAATTGTAGCTGGGACTTCTTTAAAAGTTAGTACAGCAAGTAGCTTAGTTAATTTATTTAGAGGTAAATACTTAGTAATTATAAATAATGCAAAAACGGATTATGATTATAAAGCTATTTAAGTAATCTGCGATGATCTTACCAAAGTTTTTAGAAAATTACATTAAAAAACGACGTTAAAGTCGTTTTATTTTTTTGATACATTCATTACATTTTTTTAAATATTTTAGTGATATTAAGGCACATCCAAAGAAATCTTTTAAAGCTAAATACCATTGTTCTTGTTTATAATACGCATTTGCTCTCTTAAGATGTTCTTTCAAATCTATATTAAATAAATAATTGATATGGTAACTACCGTTTTTTATGCTAATATTTTCGTATATTTCGTTAAAGTAATAATTAGCTAAGTAGTAAAAATAACATTTATTTTTATTACTATTATCGATTTTAGTTAACAGATCTTTACTATTAGTCCTTATAATTGAATCATATAAATTTTCTAGGTCATCCAAATTTAATTTTTTAGAATTAGGTAAATATAAATTAACAGCTTTTGCAAAATTACCTAAATAATAATAGTATCTGGCTTCTAATATAGAATTTTTAAAATGTATTTGATATTTTTTTATTTGTTTACTAACTTTTTTATTTGGATATTTTATTATTTTATTTAATATTCTTTTATTAAAATCTTGATTTAAATAATTTATTCTTGTACTATTTGATAAATACTTATTCATTCTATCTTCATTTTTTTTGCCATCCTCCCATTGACTTTTCATTCTAATAGGATGCTTTATATGACAACAAGTAGCCGATGGTACTGGTATAATCTTTACCCCATTTTCAATACATAGAGATACAAAGGTAGTATCATCACATCCCCATCCAACTAAGAATTCCGCAAAACCACCAATTTTTTCAAAATTTTTCTTGCTAACAGCAAATAAAAAACCATATACCATTCTGTATAATTGCCAAGAATCATACATACTAATTTTATTATTACTTACCCATAAGTTTTTCATACTAGACATTTTTTGTAACATATTAGTTTCACTCATCATATTATAAGTCCAACTTCCTCTAAAATCAGTTATAAATCGATTATCTAGCCAAAAACAAGGTTCCTTTTTATATATGAATTTTTTTAAATCTCTTATTGGAGGAATATTTTCGATATCTTCTCTAAAGCCAAAAAATATTGTACTATCTAGATATTCTTGTTGTCTTTTTACAATTTCATCAATAGTAAAGGGAAATAATATAATATCTGAATCACAAAAAATGATTAAATCTCCTGAAGCATATTTGCACCCCATATTTATTCCTTGAGCTTTTCCTAAATGGTATTGTTTAATGTACATTAATTTAAAACTAAAATCCTCTTTTAAGATAAAATCTTCTGTAGTATCGGTACTTCCATCATCTACTACTATGACTTCTAATTTATTATTAAAGTTATGACATAAATAAGTATTTTCAATTGATTTTAATGTATATAGTAATGTATTCCCAGAATTCCAAGTAGATATTACAATACTAACTCTATATTTGCATTCTTTTAAAGGAAAATTATTTATTGAATTATAGGGTTCTAAATTAAGAGATTCTTTAAATCTGTTTTTATATTCTTTTGCAATATCTTGATAATCGTTTATAAATTTTTTTATCTCAGGAGAAAAATTATCTTGAACTAATTTTCCCATTTAACTGTGCCCTCTATTGGATTGTCACTTTCATTAGAATATCCCCCTAAATAATATTTAACTGTTACTTCCTTATTAGTTAATACTTTAACATTATTTTGCATTAATAATTTCATCATTTTTTCATCCTCAGGATTACACTCATCATAATCTTTTTGAGTATACTCACTTGGTATTTCTTTATTATTAAATAATTCTGCTCTAAGCAACCAGACATTTGTATCTACAGTATACCCAAATCTATCATGCCAAATATTACTACCTCTTTTAACTACCCCTGCTTTAAGCATATCCTCATACATTTCTAATTTTTGTTTATGCGTTCTACCCCAAGGATATTCTTCTTTTAAATATGGTGTCCCATCTTTATATAAAACTTCTCTATAAGAATGTACCGCTTCACAATTTTCTTTTAATGCAAAATTATATAATTTTTCTAAATGCTCTGGATAAAATTCATTATCATCATCTAGAAATGAAAACCAGCCCTTTTTGACTTTATGAATAGCATATGTTCTAAGTTTAGCCAAAACATTTGGGCCACTTTTATCTTCTTTATTCCTTTTATAATACTCCCATTCTATCTTAGGATCGTTTTTATACTTTTCATTTAGCATCTTTAAAGTTTTAGAACAATCATCAATTATTATTAAATGCTTTACATTTTTATATGTTTGTATTTGAACAGTTTTTATAGCTCTTTCTAACAAATTTGGACGATTTTTAGTAATCGTTATTACTGTTATTAATTCATGCATAATATTCTTCTACTCCTTTTAATTTATCCTGATAATAATCTAATATTTTATCTTCACTTCCAAAAAGCATATTTATTTGAGAAGTATATTTACTCATAGCTAAAGCCTTTTTCATTAGAATATCTTTTGGTAATTTTATTACTTCTATTTTTTTATATTTTTTAGGAATTATTCCTTCATAAGAAAAATCAACATAATATTTTACAATATAACCTTTTTCTTTTAAATATTGTCCTACTTTATTTACAATTATATGATCAACATGATTTCCAATTCCTAAAGGAAAATATAATTTATCTTTTTTAGTAACTAATTTAAGTAAATCATTGCTAATATCTAAATATAAATCTTGATCTGCCACATGAATTTCTTTAAATATTGATCCATCTATAGAATACATATGTTTCTTATTATAAATACGATATATAGCATCACAATATTTTAATGATACATTCTTAGCTTTTATTATGGTACAAGCATTTTTGTTTTCTTCTTTACGTTCTCTAAAAGGGTCTTTAATATCCCAATATTTATGTAGATCTTCGGCATAGTTAGAAAATGGCTCTTTTACTTCACTAAATATTGTAATAATATGGGGATTTTTTTGAGCTAAATAATCTAAATATATTTTTCCGCCACAAGACCCAATAGCATCATCAAAATGAGGACTTATATAATAAACAGCCATTTTATTATACTCCTAAAAATTTACTCATCTTGTTATAGTTAACATCAAATAAGTCATGATAAGCTAAAAAATTCCAAGCAACATCTTGATAAGCCCACAACACAGCATCTTTTCCTTTAGAAATTATTATATCTTCATATTCTTGACATTTTTTTTGATTCCCTAGAAAAGCATAAGACAGATATAAATAATAATAGTGTTCTAAGGATTCTGGTTCTCTTTTTTTCCATTTTTCTCTTTCGCGTACAGATTTTAAGAGCAAATCTTTATAATCTTTATGTATCATTTTTAAATAAATAGCATATGAATAATCAACAGCAAAATGATGTTTTTTAGTTGTTTTATAAAGTTTTTCCCATTTCTTAAAATATTTTAATGCTTCTTTTTTATTCCCATTTATTAAATATAATTCAGCTAATTTTCTGATGCTCCAAGCATCAGTATTACAATCTTTTATTGCTTCAATAAACATCTTTTCAGCAATTGAGTATTCCTTATTATAAGCTAGTTTAAATGCTTCTTGAGGTTTTTTCCAAGATTCTAAATACATTATTTCCCCTCTATTGGGGGGGTGATTTAAGCCATAACCAAATATTAATAATTTCTTATTAATATTCTTCCATTTAGTTTTTTCACAACATAGTTTAATATATTCACAATCTTGAACTACATTTTTATCTAAGGAAGCGTGAGGGAATTCAATAGACTTAGCAATTTCACTTCTTACCATAAATGCAGAATTATCACATCTTCCTAATTCAGGATACCCATCAATATTTTGATTATATCTTAAATCTTCTGCTCCACATAATACTAACCCTATACTTTTATCCTCTTCTAATACTTTAACCATTTCTTCCAAATAGTTTTCTTGATATATATTATCATCATCAAGAAAACATAGATATTCTCCTAAATCCAAATTCTTAATAGCCCATCTTAATAAAGGATTAGGAGTTCCATTAGGCATATTTGCTCCAGGTTCTTTTGCTCCTAAAGAAGAGGAAAAACCTAAGGTACTACGTTGTTTATTAGGATATTCAGTTGGCAAAATACCATCTCCCAATACAAAATGATGATAATCTTTATATGTTTGCTTATCAACACTTTCACATGCTTGTTTAAGAGAATCGCGGTTTAATGTCACGGTGACAATACTTACTCTACTCATATTTTTTCCTTTCATATAAATCATTAAACAATTCAATATATTGCTCTGCAATTGAATCTAAATTATATTTATTCATAACATATTTCATATCACTTTTAACATTGTAATTATCTTTTCCTTTTATAATTACCTTAATAGCTTCATCAACTGTTTTAACATTAAAATGTGCATTCCCAGGCGGTACTACCTCATTTAAAGCTCCAACTCCATAACTTATAACAGGAGTCCCTACACTTATGGAATTTAAAAGAGTTAACCCAAACGTTTCAGGTAATTTTGATAAAAATAAAGTAAATTCTCCTAATTTATAGTATAAAGGTAAATCATTGTAATCAATCCATTTATGAAAGACTACAAATTTTTCTAAATTATTATCTTTTACATATTTTTGCACTTCATTTATAAAATCTTTTTCTCGATTTAAGTTTATTTCTTTAGCTTTAGGTGGTAAAGGTATTAATAATCTATATTTATTATCAATGGTTACTAGTTTTTTTAAGATTTCAATAGCTGTAAAATGACCTTTTTCAGGATCTGGACGATGAGGAAATAAAATATATTTATATGCACTATCATATGGGAAATATTTATTAATCTTTTTTTTATCTACTTGAGGATTTAAAAATATTTCATCAACATAACATGGTATTTGATAAACTTCATTTTTATTAATGTAATCAATTAATTGTTTTTTTACAAAATTTGTTAAAACTACCATTTTATTCCATTCACTTTGAAAAACACTCATTACCTCTCTTTCATAGCATAATGTATTTAAAGATAATAATTTTGGTTTATCAGATTTTATAGGAAAATTTCGGTCAATCATCCATATAATATCAGCTTTTTTTTCTAATTTTTTTATAATTTTAAAATTATTATAAATATCTTTAGGATTTAAAAAATCTCTTTCCATATCTACTAATGAATGATCAATACAGATATTTTTAGCAAATTCATAATCATTTCCATCAGGACAAACAATTTGAAATTTTATGTTTTTATTATTTTTTTCAATATATGTTATTAAATTTTTTAGCCAAACCTGTACCCCACCAGCTAGATGATTATCATACATTGGATAATATAAATATATTAATATGTTCATCTTATCACTCCCAATAACAACTATCTTCAATTTTTTCTGCACCTTTTAAAGGCTTTTCGATAGGAAAAATCCAATTTTTATTCCAATATCTATTAACATTTAAACAAGTACAATATCTTTTAATTTTAATTCCCCACCAATTTGGTAAATAACTACATAATTCTATAGAACTTTTTCCAATATTTTTTATATAACTAGCTAATAAATATCCATAAGCTCCTGCTCCAATAAATGCTATATCAAAATCAATTTTTGAAATATCTTGTTCCATTTTAGCTAAAGATTCAAAAAACGAATCATATCCTTGATTATTACTTAGTTGAGTTTCCAAACATTGATAAGTTTTAATTTCCATCTTTGGATATTTATAATCATATAAATGATTTAATTTATTTTTCTGTATTTCGATACTTTTAGAATAGGGACTTATTATTAAAATTTTTTTATTTTCTAAAAATTTAAACCATTTATTTTGAAAAGGATTAGTTAATAAATTCCAATCATAGTTTAAACGTGGATTAGCTTGAATTTTATTTAATACCATAGCCAACCCCTCAGCTAATTCTTCTTTACCATAACATAGATTAAAATCACAGTTTTTTACGGCTTCAATATGCTGTCTAGCAAATTCTGAAACAGCATTTATATTATTATCTTTAGCAAAAAAACCAGATGTTTCAAACAGATATTTTAACCAAAATTCACTATAATTATCAATCAATCCTGTTTGTTGTTGAATATATTGTTTTATTATCCATAACTCTGTATTACCTATTCTTGCCATCATAAATGGTTTGTTAGATTTTATATAATCACATATATTATCCTCCGAACTATGCTCATATTTATTACAATAATCATATAAATCATAAATAGGTTTAACTGATTCATATAACCATTCATGAAAAACTTTCCAAAATGAATAATTATTAATAGATTCTCCTATATTACCTTCTACATATATTTTCATAGTTTTATTAGTTACCTTTATTTGAGATTCTTTTTTATATAACTCATCTTTTATTATATAGGGGATATTATATTTATTAAATAATATTTCTAAATAATATGCTAGTTCATTATATCCATATATAATAGCATTATTATACTTTTTTAATATAGTTTCTCTATTAGCAAAAGAAATTAAGTCATTTATTTTATTAAGAGCATCGTTTAAAAAATCATCATCATAACAAAATCCTATAATCGTATCATTAGAAATTATTGGAATATATTCTAAATTAGTTGTATTTAATACCTTATGGCCCTCCATTAACCAATTATCTTTAGTTAAATAATCATAATTTATATTGTTACCTTGGCATATAAATCCTAAATAATGATTCCAATAATACAAAACCTTATATTTATCAGTACAAGAATCAATTGTTTTTAAATCTTTCTTATTTTTTATATTAATTATTTCATAATTTCCTTTACAAATTCTTAAAGCCATTTTTCTTCTCCTTATAATATACCCAATCATCTAATTTATAATCATCTTTTCTTTGTTCCCATATAAAATATGGTAAATCATCACGATAATGAGCACAATAATTACATAGTTCAAAAGGTTCTTTTAACTTTTCTTTTATTTTCTTACCAGTAATATCATCATAAATGTTTATTAATTTTCCTTTTTTAGCAAATTCTTGATTATATTTATCATTAAGATAATTAATGGTAAATGGTAAAGGACAGGGAGCTAAATATCCATTTTGCAAATTGATACAAACGCAGTTATTTAAAGTTTTATATGGATATTTCTGCTTTTTAGCTAATAATATTGGTTTAAACTTATTAATATGTTCTAGGAATACCTTAATACCTTTATTCTTTAAATTAATTACAATATCATCAATGGTATTATGTAAAGGAGGATATACAGATATATCCAAGATTACATTATTATTTTTTAAACAATTAATCATATTATTATCAATACTCTTTAACAATAAACCATTAGTAACTACTCTTAAATCAGTATAGGGATAAATTTCACGAATCATTTTTATATATTTAGGTAATTCGGGATTTAAAAATGGTTCGCCCCCCATTATTCTTATTTTAAAAATATGAGGAATTAATTGTTTCATTCTTTTAAAATCTTTTTCATATTGTTTAAAACTTTTTATTTCTTTTGATGCAATATTAGCAAAATGACTACATCCTTTACAATTCATATTACAGCAATCAATAATATTAATTTCCAAATAATTTAAGTAAGTTACTTCTTCGAATTTAAAAAACTTCGTATAATCAAGTTCTTCTTTGCCTAAAATCATTTCAATAGGAATAAAGAATATTTTTTGATTATCAAATCCTAAAGCAATTAAATTTTTATATACTTCTTCAATATTAATATCATCGGCTATGAATGATGGTATAAGAATATTTTCATTATTATATTCCTTCTTAAATTTATAAACACTTATTACTCCGTTTTCTGCAAATTCGTTAGCATCAAAAGAAATAATTTTTTTAATCTTTAATCCTCTATCTACTAATTTTTGTTTAATATTATCGCAAGATATTAATACATATTCCATAGCCTAAGTCCATTCTTTAATATCTTTTCTAGAACTTTCCCACTTTTGTTCATAATCTTTAACATCAGGATTGCAATAACGACAAAAAGGAGCTGGTTTACTTAAAAAATCAAAAATTTCTTCTTTGTTTTTAGCTTTATAAATATCAATATAATCATCTTTACAAACTTGTAAATCTTTTTTAAAGTACTTATTAAAATGTTCAATATTAGGAATTAATGTACAAGTATACAATTTACCTTCTTTAAGCATAACACATTCATTAGATAAGAAACACTTGTAAAAACTTTTTCGAGCATCTCTTTTTCCATCTTCTTGTAATTTTATATTATACCAAATTTGTTCTTTATCAGTATTATCATAAAATTCAAAATTTACATGATATTTTAGAGCTTTCTTTTTCATTAAATCATAGTCTAACTTTAAAGGATATTTAGTTACAGATAATATTATATTATTATCATGTAAACATTTCCAAAAATCTTCTTGCATGTCATTAACTAATATTCCGTTAGATATTACTCTTATTTCAGTTAATTCTTTATCAGGGAAACACTTTCTAGTTTCTTTTATAAATTTACATATATCTTTATTAAGTAATGGTTCTCCACCCAATATGTGAATGGATTTTGCTTTACCTTCAAATAATGTTGACATTCTATTAATATCTTTTTTAAAGTCTGCAAAATTAGTAAATTTAGGGTTTGCTAAAGGAGAAAAGTGATCGCATCCTTTACAATTTAAATTACAATGATCGGTAGTATGATACTCAAAAGATATATATGGTCCCCGCATTTTGTGCATTGTTAAAACCGCAATATCTTCAACTTCCTTAGCCCAATAATTGCATTCTTTTTTTACTTTTCTTAACTCTTGTTCCATTTCATTTACTTTTTTTGTTAATTTTTCAATTTCTTCCATCTATTACCACTCCATATCTTTAAATATTTCTTTATATAACTTTTCATTTGTTTTAAAATTTAAGGAATCAACAAATATTTTAAACTTATTTTTATCACATTTGCTTTTTTCGCTATTATTTAATATATCCATTAGGTAAAAACAGCTATATTTTAAATGTTCTATTAATTTTTCAACCTCGGCTTTCCTAATTTGCTTTTCTAATCTTTCTTTAAACATCATCATACAACTTACTTGACTATCAAAATTGGTATGATCTTTTATATGGGTTAAAGTGCAATTATTATCTTTATCATGTCGTAACCAATTATATACATATTTATTAACAATTTTAATTTTAGGATCTTTTAAATATAAATCTGCCAAAAATAAACGATCTTCTCCTTGAAATATTTCTACAAAGAAAATATTATTCTTAATTATAAAATCTTTTTTATACATTCTATTCCATACAGTCACTGATTCAAAAAAAGTATTAAATCTACAATCTGCAGGAGTTAGAAAGTTTTCAATTTTACCATCATCATATACTATTTTATAATTTCCAATAGCAATATCACAATCCTGTATATTATTTTGAAGTATTTCTAATGTATCTTTATTTATTGTATCATCACCATCAACAAAGAATATATATTCTCCCTTAGCTAAAGAAATACCAAAGTTTCTTGCAGAACCAGGCCCTCTTCTTAATTGCTTATAAACCTTTATTCTGCTATCATGTATTTCCCTGATTTTTTCAATTGTCCTATCTGTACTACCATCATCAATTATAATAATTTCAAAATTCTGATAAGTGCTAGTAATTATACTTTTTAGGCAACTCTCAATATACTTTTCAACATTATAAGTGGGTATAATTACACTAATCATTTTCTCCTCCTAGAGATTTTATTACTTCTTCTATTGAGGTTATATTAGCATATTTATTCAAGATTGTTATTAATTTATTCAGAAAACTATAACTTTCTTCTCCCATTCGTTCATGATGAAGTAATATTCCTATATTAGAAGAATCATTTTCTAGTTCATTTATTATTTGGTTTAAAACAAATTCCTCACCTCCAAAAGTATATGCTATATCCCAATCTACTAAATCAACTTGGCAATTTGCTTCTATTAGATTAAATTCATTTATATGATTCCCCCAATAATTAGACATGGCTACAAAATTTTCCCGTTTAATAATTTTTTGGAATTTCTTATCTATTTCAAACCAAGGAGGAATAAAAACATTTATAAATTTATTTCCAAAAAGATCTTTGAGTTTATCTCTTCCTCTAATAATTTCAGATTTTACTAATTCTTCATTTCTATTTTCGGGGTATTCCGATTGTTCTTCTTTTGAATAATTATTATGGGAATATCCATGCTGACCAATGCGTATATTACTATATTTTTTTAACTTAATAGCTAGATTATCATCAGTTTCTTTAGGTATAGCTGCAATTAATATGTTAATATTTAAATTATTCATAAATTCTATTAAATGTATTAAACTACAATTATCTACTCCAGCATCATCATCGCGAAACCAGAAATTTACTTTTTTGACTTTTAATAGATTAATTAGTGTTTCCCATTTATCTGAATCTTCGTAATAAGGTTCAATTTTAACCTCTAAATCATTATTATTTATTTGAACTGCTACTTTTTTTAAATAAGGATTATTTACTTGATTCAAATACTCATCAATTAAACTTTCTACTTTCTCTAAAGAAATAGCAGTCATATCATAATTATTAAATCTATTCATATTTACTCCTTAATTTAATTTAGTTATTTCAGGACGATAATAGCCAAATTTATAATTAGCGATTTTTTCATTTACTTTTTCGTTTAAATAAGCATCTAAATTTTCTATTTCAATATTATTTTCATTAAAATATTTTAATAGAGGATTAATTATTTCTTTTTCAATTATCTCATTTTCTATTGGAGGAAGTTTTATAATTATATTAGGATTAAATTTTTGCGTATTACGTAATATGGTATTTATCTGCTTTAACATTTCTTCATAGGAATTGTAAATTATTTCTTCATATTCAACAACAATATAACCATTTGAAGTAATGTGATATCTTTTATCATAATATTCGATTCTTTCTAAAGTAAAACTTTGATCATTATATATTATTAACTTATCATACTTACTATAATTTTTATAATTAAAATCTTCCATATTAATTACAGGAATTTTATTTAAAAAAACTACACTATCTTTTTTATTTAAAAAATCTATATTATAATCTTTATACTTTTTAGAATTTTGCTGTTCGTTTGATAAGTTATTAAATGCTAGTCTTATTGTCATAGGTTTTAGTTTATTTACAATAGTACTATATATTTCTTCAGCAACTTTTTGAGTATTATTTTGCACTTTTTCTTTTGTTCTAATATTGGTTTTAAGCAACTTTATAACTTTGTTATCAAAATTATCTAATTTATTAACATCTAAATAATCAACTCCATAAACTCGCTTTAATTCTTCACACCATTGTAATTGATCTTCCATATAAGATATCCCGGGTAAAAGTAATATATTTTCTCTTCCTGAAAGAGATTCCATAGTAGAATTATATCCCGGTCTTAATATACACAAATCAACAACTTGAAATAAAGCATCTAAATTAGTTTCAAAATCAACTATTTTTATATTATCATTAATTATATAAGATTGTAAATGTTCTTCTAAATATTTACTATAAGGACCTAAAACTAGTATTGTTTGGACATTTAATCCTTTTTTTACTAATTTATTTGTCATAATAATAGCTTTTTTAAATATTTCATCACAAATATTATTACCTATATGCCATCCGCCAGCTCCACAATTAACAACTATATTTTTATCATATTTATCAATATTATATTTCTTTATTATTTCGTCTTTTACTTCCTTTGATGGTTCGTTAAATACACCACTTAAATATTTTATTTTTTCTGAATAATTAACAAAATTTCTTACTTCTCTTGAAGTTATATCATTAAGAAAGCATTCTTTATCCTTTAAAACAATTAATTTTTCATATTGGTTTAGTACACCATTATAATAATAATTTTCAAACTCTGAACTACTTAATCTATTTAAAATTAATATTTTAGAAACATTTAATAAAGCTGGTAAATTTAAATAAAAATCTTCAGGATATGTATCTTCAATTATTACATCCGGTTTTATGTTTTCAATTAACTTGTTTAACAATTTGTTCATAATTAATATTTCATTATTAGATTTTAAAGTATATAACATAGGGAAATTATAGACTTTATAATTGTAGTTATTAAATATTTCAGTAGATTTTGCTTGAGTAATAAATGAGATTTCTGCATTGTTATTTAAATATTTTGATATTGTAAGAGCCAGTTTAAAATGACCAAAACCAATTCCATTTTGAAGCATAAATACAATTTTCTTTTTCACCTGAACCACCTATTTTTCTAAAAATGCTTGTTTTATAATATTAGAAATATCTATTTTAGTATTTTCATTAATTTTATTAGAAATATATACTAAGTATTCAATATTCCCATCTCCTCCTTTTATAGGAGAATAAGTCATATTTTTGATATAAAACCCATAACTATTAAAAGTATTAATTAAATCTTTTATTATACTTAAATGAACTTGTTTATTTAATATAATACCTTTGTACAAATCCGCTATTTCTTTTCCACATTCAAATTGAGGTTTTATAAGACAAACAATATCGATTTTAATACTTTCATTATATATTTTTTCTATTATCTTTTTTAATGATATAAAAGAAACATCACAAGTTATAATATCTAAATTTTCAAAATATTTATGTTCTAAATTACGAAAATTAGTTTTTTCATATAATTCTATTTTAGGATTATTTCTTAAAGATTTATGTAATAAGTCAGTTCCAACATCTATAGCTATAATGTGTTTGGCACCATTTTGCAAAGCACAATCACAAAAACCGCCGGTTGATGAACCAATATCCATTACATACAAGGATTTTAAATCAATGCCAAATTCCTTAATAGCTTTTTCAAGTTTTAATCCCCCACGAGACACATATTTAAAAATATCATTAGCAATTATTTCAATTGTATCTTCCTTATTAACAACAAAATTGCTTTTCATTATAATTTTATTATTACATTTGACATATCCTTTTTTAATTAATTCTTGAGCTTTTGCTCTCGATGGAGCCATTTTTCTTCTAACTAATTCTTTATCAATCCTATTTTCCATACTAACTCCTAAAAAGTTCTTGATACAACTTCTACTGTTTGGTTTAATTCTTTTTGTAATTCAAAATTTTTAGTCCATATTTGAACTACAACGTCGGTACCTTTTCTATTTAATTTTTTTGAAAAGATCATATTACTATTTAATTCATTTGCAAAATATTTTATTATTTGTTCACTTTGCTTTTCACCACACATTAGAACAATAATCCCTTTATCGTTCAAATTAGGATATATATTTTTCATAGCCTTAACAATTTTTTCAGTCGCATTTTGGCTAAAAGGAACCTCTGTAACTATAGCATCATAACTATCCGTTAAATGCACTTCAGAAGCATCTCCCACAATATGCTTAGAACCATAATATTCTAGACCTGGCTTTAATGTTGAATCAATATCAATACTAGTTATGTCGATATTTGGGTTAATATATTTATACATATATACTATACCGCCACCACCAGCAAATGGTTCAATTACTTTTTTCTCTTGAAAAGGCATTGACAAATTTACTAAGCATCTTGCATCTTCTACTGGTAGTGCTCTTCTTCCAAGTTCACTACCATCTCCTCTATATCCAATTATTTCTTTTTCATTACCATCTTGGGATACAATTTTAAATGGACGATTATGAGGAGATTGGGTTTCATATAATTCTTGACTTTGAATATAAAGATTTTTTAAAGAAAATTTTAGACCTTTCCACACTAAAGGATTAATTGTTTTTAAATTTGTTTTATTAATTGGAGTAGTTATATCAAAATCTAACTCATAAAATTCATCAAAATAGCCAATATAAGATAAACGACTAACTGCCTTATCCCAATTTTGCTTTTTTATAAAAAATGATACTAGACCTTTAATGTCTCCTAAAGGACCATTTTTTATAAATAAAACATCTAGATCATACATACTCATTAAAAATTCCATAATTCCTAATTGTTTTGATTTAACTCTAGAATTTCTTAACTTACAACAAATAACATTATAATCTAAAACATAATTTTTTAAACTTACTCCATCTACTTCAATAAATCTATCCATCTTACACCTCATTTATATTTCTATAACTTTTTTTACTGTTCTTAAGTCTCCAATATCATTGTTTTGGCATTCTTCTAAAAAATCTTTATCTAACAGTTCTTCTATTGGAGTATTTGCATATTCCATATATTTATCTTTATTAACTTGCTCAATTAGAAACTGTTTACCAACTGTTCCTAGACAATATTTACATGCTTCAAGACATTGTGAATTATTTAAATAATTATTAAGTTTTTTTTCAAAATAAACGTCATCAGTTATCTTTAAGCCATTAATTTCAAATGATTGTCCTTTAATATTTTTAGATAAAGCCATCGCTTCTGGACATTTAAAAATATAGTTTTCATAAACGTTATAACATTGCCATTTATTTGCAACAATACAAGTTTTATATATTTTTTGAACAAGTTCTAAATCATTATTTTTCTGATAAGAATAAGGTTCTCTAAAGTATTGATACATATATATAATAATTTTTATTTTATATTTTTCTTTGACTTTTTGAGACCACTCATATATTTTTTTACTTTTTTCTAAAGAATAATTATAATTAGATATCTCAATCATATCGAGATTTTTCAATACATCATCACTAATTTTTTCTAATGATACTCCATTAGTCGGTAAAGATATTTCATCAGCAATTCCTATTTTTTTAATTTCTTCAGCTATTTTAGCTAAGTCAGGATTTAATGTTGGTTCGCCACCTAATAATCTAATAACTTTACAATGCAAACTTTTTTTTAATAAGTTTAAACTTTGTATAGTTTTATTGATATCCATAAAACATTTCTTTTCTAGTGGTGTTAAATGACTGCATCCCCTACAAGATAAATTGCAATGATTTGAAACATGTATTTCTAAACTTTCTACAACAATCATATTATTCTCCTTCAATTTACTTATTTTTTTGCGTTTATTTTACTTTTAAAATATTTTATTGTTTGTTTTATACCTTCTTCATAAGAAACTTGTGGAATCCAATCTAATAACCCTTTAGCTTTGGCAATATTAGGTTTTCTTCTTTGAGGATCATCACTCATTTTTGCCATATAAACTATACTAGATTTAGTACTTAATAAATTTTTTATATACACTGCCACTTCTTCTATAGTTTTTTCCTGAGGATTTCCAATATTAATTGGACCATTACTTTTTTTAGCTAAATTCATATATTTATATATCGCATCGATTGTATCATCGACAAAACAGAAACTTCTTGTTTGTTTCCCACTACCATATATTGTTATTGGTTCATTATTTAAGCCTTGGGTAATAAAATTAGAGATTATTCTTCCATCTTCGGTACTCATTCCTGGTCCATATGTATTAAACAACCTGGCTACTCTTACATCTACATCATATTTTCTTATATAATCATAAATTAATGATTCTGCAGCTCTTTTACCTTCGTCATAACAGGATCTTACTCCTATTGGATTAACATTCCCCCAATATTCTTCATTTTGGGGAGATTCTAATGCATCCCCATATACCTCAGAAGTAGAAGAATGAAAAAGTTTCCGTTTTGTTCCTTTAATTGAATCAAGCAAATTTTTTATTCCTATAACACTAGCTTCCCATGTTTCAATAGGATGATCCAAATAATATTTAGGAGATGCGGGACAAGCAAAATTATATATTTCATCAATATCCAATTCGTTTATAACATTAATAATTTTATTATCACATATATCCATTTCAATAAAGTTTACTTTTTTTCCAAGATAAGCTTCAATGTTTTCCTTATTACTAGTACTTAGATTATCAATTACATAGATAGTATCATTAGTTTCTTTTAATATTTTTTTTACCATATTACTACCTAAAAATCCACATCCACCAGTTATTAGTATTCTCATAACTACCTCCTATAAAAAGTAAAAGTTTAAAATATTTTATCTTTTTTTTATAGTAATGTCAATAATTAGCTAAAGACTCACTTAATGACTAATTAGCTAAAGACTCACTTAATGACATAAAAAAAATTAAAGCTTACTCTTTGAGTTTAAATATTATACTCAAAAAGGCTCTAATCAAATAGTATTTTAAACTAATTTATAGATTTAGATAAAATAGTTACTTTATTATTTTTATCAATACTTAGTAAAGAAATGTTTTCGAGCTTCTGATGTTTAGTTTTTAAATAATTATTTAACCAAGTTTTAGTTTTTTTAGATTTTTTTAATTCAGCATTATCTATACTGCCATCAACAATAATAATATGCGCTAAAGTTTGTTTCTTACTATTTTTTTGAATATCGTTTTTAACGTCATTACTAGTTAGCGGTTGGGAATTTCCTTTTAAAAGAATAGAGACATCACCAGAAGGTTCTAGGACGGCCGAATCTAACTCATTAATGTCAAAGCATCCTTTAAGACGGCAATGCTCTAAAACCTTAGCAACACTCATTTTAGCTTTATCTAAGTTAGGGTAAATAAAATTATTATTTTCAAATAAGACAATCGGCTCACCATCAATAAATTCTTCAACCGAATGACTTTGAAGTGATAATAAAGACGCCAGATACCCAATAATAGCAAAAACTATAATAGCAATTAAACCATCATATAAAGGAGTATCTAAACTTATGATACTATCTGCAGCAATGGAACCAATGGTAATACTTAAAATATAATCATACAAAGTTAAGTTTTTAATTTGTTTTTTACCTAATATTTTGACAATTATAAATAACGCTATAAACATTACAATAGCTCTTAATACTATTTCCATTCTATATCACCTAATTTTAGATATACCCTAGTTAAAGAAATTTATACTAATGTAACAAAAATGCGCAGTTTTTTGAAAATACTGAGCATTTTTTAATTTTTTACACCCTATTTTGGCAGTTATTGCGCATTTTTTATTCGTTACCAACAAATACATTATAAACTTTAGTATATCTATAAGCCTTCTTAGCTATTGTATTATCTTCATGAATAATTTCTAAGCTTACTAATTCTTTAATTATTTTAGAAATAGTATTACGAGAAAAATTAGTTTCTAATTCAAGGTCTTTAATAGTAAATACAATATTTTTAAGAATTAAAGGCATTATAATATATACGGCTTTTCCTTTTATTACTTTAATCTTTTCTAAATCATTTTTATATATTTCTCTAATTCTATCTAATTTTATAATATAACTATTACATTGGTCGATAATACAATTTAAGAAGAATTTAATAAATCCTAATATATTACCTCTCCGGCTTTCATTTAAATACATATAATAACTAGGTTTATATAATTCAATAATTTCTGAAAGAAATAATATTGGTTCACTTTCTGTTAATAAAGCCAATTGAATAGGAATTAAAGCCCGTCCTAATCGTCCATTACCATCACGATAAGCATGAATAGTTTCAAATTGCATATGCGATATTGCTAAATTTACAAAGGTAGGGTCAATAAAAGTATTATTCATATATTTAAAGAGATTATCTAATAAAATAGGTACTTCTTCCGGTATTGGGGGGATAAATGTAGCCCGTTCTATCGGACATCCTTTTGGTCCTATCCAGTTTTGCGTAGTTCTAATATGACCTGGTTCTTTATTACTGCCTCTAACACTATCTAAAAGAATTTTATGTAATTCATTAACAAAAGTAATATTTATTTCCTTTTTTTCTTTTAAATATTCTTTAGCATATAAAATTACTTTTTTTAAATTTTGAATTTCTTTATTATCATCATTTTTAGGTAAATATTTTAAATAATACATTTCATCTTGTGATATTTGAGCTCCTTCTATTTGGGTAGATTTTAAACTTTCAGTTAAAATTATTGAATTTAAAAAGTAATTAGAATTAAATTCTAGATTATTTAAAGATGTTTTATATTCCCCATATTTTTGATTAGATTCCGCTAGCAATTTTAACAAATCTTTATCTAAATCATAATTAATTGGTAATGCTTTTACTTTAATTGGTTCCATATAATATTGCCCTTTCATATTTATCTTATATCATATATTATATTAAATGTAAATTAAAAAATGCGCAGTTTTTTTAAAATATTGCGTATTTTTTTACTATTTTTTTACAATTTTGTGCAGTTTTTTTAAAATACTGATCATTTTTATCTTTTTTGTACCCTATTTTGGCAATTATTGCGCATTTTTATAAATCGACTTCTTTTTTAAAAAATATATTTTATAATTTAATTATGAAAAAGATAATATTGTTTATATTTATTTTAAGTTGCATAGGATGTAATAAGAAAGAAGAATTAGTTATGGAACACTATGATGATAGTTATATAGAAATAATACCAAATAATTCTAAATATTATATTGATAATTTATTAGATAATAAAGTTATACTATCTTTAGAAGAAATAAAAAAATATAATAAAGAAATAGAAAGTAAAACCAATTATTTATATGACTTAGATATTAAAACTTTAAAAAAAGAAGAAATAATAAATTTTATTAATATGTATACAATACCTGTTCTACACAAATATAATGATGAAAAAGAAATTACGGAAGAAGAGATTAAGACGATTTTAGAAAATAGAAATATAGATAATGTACCTAGTGAGGTTAAATTAAAAAAAGGATTAGTTATTAGAAGAGCTAATCTTAGATCTTTCCCTACTGATATTTCTTTTTATGATAAAGTAAATGATAATAATTTTGATAGAATTCAAGAAACGGAAGTTACAGTTAATACGCCCGTTTTAGTTATACATAGTAGTAAAGATAGCAAATACTTTTTGGTTATGACTAAAAATTATGTAGGTTGGGTAAAAGAAGATGATATAGTTTTAGTTAATAATGAAGATTATAACTATTTTACTAAAACCCAAAACTTTGCAGTTATTACAGATGCTATGATAGAAATAAGTGATACTATCTTAGATATGGGAGTTAAATTACCTTATAATAAAACTCGAAAAAATGGTTATGAGTTAGTAATGCCTATTAAAGATAAAGATGGTAATTTAATTAAAAAAAGAATTACTATTTCCAGAGAAAAAGCTCATATAGGTTATTTACCATATACTAAAAGAAATTTATATATTGAGGCTTTTAAATATGAAGGAGTTCCCTATAGCTGGGGTGGAAAAGATATGGGAGTCGATTGTTCTAGTTACGTTTTAAATGTTTATAAAACATTCGGTTTTATTTTCCCCAGAAATACTTTTTCCCAAAATACCAGTGTGGGGGAAATTATCTCTTTAGAAAATAAAACGAGAGATGAAAAATTAAAAATTATTGAAGAATATCCGGGGAATCTTTTATATGAAGATGGACATGTTTTAATATATTTAGGCATTAAAAATGCTAAACACTATGTTATTAATGCTTCTGGTAGTATTTTAAAAGTGGTAGAAGAAGAGTTAGATTCAAGTTATCATCTAGATAAAATTAAAAAATTAGTCTTAGTTAATTAACTTTACGATATAGAATAACTCCATCTTGACCTCTTCGAAATGGAATGCGTACACCTGGAAAATTTATATATTCGGGATTATATTCTTTAAAGATATTTAAAGTATTAGATAAATCATAAAGGCGAGCAAGATTAGGAAAATATCTACTAGTAGGAATAGTGTTATATAAATAAGCAATTAACATATGGCCATTGGTATTTAAATGGGTATTTAAAACATCGATGACTTGTTTTTTAAAATATTCTAAATTTTCTTCATATCTGGCAATATTAGATAACCAAATGTTATCATAGTTTCTATTTAAATTAGGTTGATAAATATCCGTAGTTATAAATTCAATATTGATATTGTTTAATTTTTTCTTAAGTTCTTCATAAGAGTTAGAGTCCTTTAAATAAAGATTATATTTTTTTAAATATGGCCATCTATCTTCATCACTCTCAAATAATTTTCTAACTATATAAGGTTTATAAGTATTAAACAGTTCTTCCCAAAAATAATATGCATCATAGTTTAAGTTTTTTAGAGAATCTTTGATTTTTAAGTAAGTATTTCTATTAAATACTTTTTCATTTCGTTCATAAATATGGGGGTAATTCATATAACAAAAGAACTTTAAAAATTCTTCTAAGTTAACTTGCGAAATAGTGGCATACTTTAAATAGAAATAATATTCTGTATAAGGATTAACATCTAAAATAGTAACATCATTACACCCTTTTAAGATAGCATTTAGAGCTTGGTCGCCAGAAGAACCAACAGTTAGCAAAGATTTATTTTCTAGGTTAAATAAATTTATATAGCCAGCAATATTTTCCGTGGTAAAAGGGTAGATTAAAGGAAAACTCAAAGATTCTGCTTCATCATAATATACTTTATCTTCACATCTTTGTTTAGCACTTTTTAGAATTTGCTCTAGCATATTAATCTCCCCTTTTGGTGCTGCTTATCTTATCATAATCTTTTTAAGATTGCAATAGATGTCATAAATATATTATAATTAAGATGAAAGGAGTTTATATATGGCAGTAGTTCAAAGTAAAGTGGGGAGATTAGGATTATTTTTAGCTAACCCAATGGTTGCTAAAATGGACAAGGTAGAAGAAAGTGGGGAACCTTCTTGTACAGCCCAAGGAATAATTCTAAAAACCATATTTTTCTTATTACTTACAATTGCAGGGGTAGCAATATTTTTTGCAACGAGTAGTATGGTCCCAGCGACTTATGTGGAAAATATTGAAGGATTTGATGTTAACTTAATTGAAGCTGCAATTGCTTTTGGTAGTTTATTTGTAGGTTTAATTGGTACATTAATTTGCTTTAAATTTGTTAGAGCATCATTCTTATTTGGTTCGATTTATTCTTTAAGTCAAGGATATGCTTTAGCATTTTTATTCCATATTTTTGGTTATCAATATGTTTATCCTTGTTTAATTGCTTTAGGTCTTACAATTTTAATCGTTTTTGTAATGCTTTTCTTATATAGAGCACATATTGTTAAGGTAGAGAAGAAGTTCGCTTCTTGTCTAGCAACTTTAGTAGTAGTTGGAGCATTACTTGCTTTAGGAGTTTATATAATGACTTTAATACCAGCAACTCAAGAATATGCTGAGTTTATTATTGATAATAGCATTGTAGTTTCTATTGCAGGTACCGTAGGTATTATCGTCGCAACATTATTCTTATTAGTAGATTTTGAAGTAATTAATCATAGTATCCAAAGTAAATTACCAAAGAAATATGAATGGCTTGGTGCTTATGCCTTATCATTTGCAATTATTGAGATATACTTTAAGATACTTAATTTTATAATTCAAGCCGCTGGTAATAAGGAAGGAAATTAATCGGTTCGTAATGAACTGATTTTTTTATGGAAAAAATAGGAAGTATAAATTATTATTTTTGACAATTTAAATAATTTTATGTATTTAATTAAAGAATTGGGTAAAAATAATAGTGGAAAGGAGTAGACAACATGAAAAGAACGATGGCTGTATTTACCACATTCTTATTCTTATTATTAATAGTACCATTTACTACCGTTTTTGCGGAAACTAAAACAGTCACTGATCAAGACACACTAAAAGCAGCTTTAGGTGATAGTGAAGTTGATACAATAATATTAGGTGATGATATTAATACGACAGAAAAAATTAATATTATTCGTCCCGTAAAAATT
Source organism: uncultured Bacilli bacterium (assembly GCA_947631655.1). Classification (GTDB taxonomy): domain Bacteria; phylum Bacillota_I; class Bacilli_A; order RF39; family UBA660; genus CALWAM01. The sequence goes on from CANRME010000001.1 coordinate 28,101, forward strand.
GATGGTAATGGACATACTATTAGATATATAGGAAAATTCGGTGATGAACAATCTACTAGTAATAAAGTATGGGGTGGTATTTACGTCTTACAAGTTTATCGTACAAATGCAACCATTAAAGATATTAAGTTAATGGGTGGTAATGCCGCATTATTAGTTAATGGTGGTAGTGTTAAACTTGAAGGTACTATCGATGTATCAGAAAACGGATTTGGTGGTATTGAATTAGGTCAAGGTAAAGGTGTAAAAGAAACTGTTAAACTTGAACTAGATAAGGATACCAATATCGTAAACCGTACTGAAGATAAAGAAAGACCTACTCTATGGGTACCAGATGATTCTCAAGCTGCAACTTTAGTTATGGATGGTAAAACCCAAACTATTAGTACTGGTAAAGAATTAACTTTAACTCAAGTAGAAGAAATGTTTGGTATTCAAGAAAGTCCTGAAACATCTGTTGTTAATGCTTGGTATTCTGCTTCTTACGCTTTAGGACTTTTAGGATTAGGTTATAGTACCAAAAAGATGTTTAATTAGAAACTAATTATTTAGTTTCTTTTTTTATTAAACGAGCATGTAAGACGATTCGCATTCCATCGTTATCTTGACAAGTAGATAATGTAAGAATTTTATCATCGGTATTTAAAGTAGTTTTAAAATCAAAAATACTTCTTTCTAAAATAGTATTTAAAAATACTTGATATTCTTCATCACTAGCAAAATGTGCGGTAATATAATAACTTTCTTTAGGAATAGAATATACACTGATTACTTGCCAAAGCATGTTAGTATTAGGAGTAGATATTTTAATTAATTGATTTTCTTTATCATCGATATAAGAAGAATCTAAAATATTAATTAAACTACCAAACATACTCATATCTAATCTACGATGTCCATAAATTATAGTATTGTTATTTAAAAAATCTAGGTTATTTCGAAAGTCGCTAAAAACCCAGCCGGCTTTATTTTTGGTTTTATCAAAAGAATGAGTAAGATAATATTTATTATCAGTGGTTTGAACTAAGGGATAATCGATTTTTGTATTTCCCATTTTAATCCATCCAACGGTTTCTCTATTTCTTAATAATAACTCATCAAAATTAACATTTAAAAAGTCTTCTTTAACAAGATCCCAGTAAAGATTATCTTCTTCATCTGGGGGATTTACAAGGTAAGTATCACTATTTACTAAAGTTGTTTCATCTATAATACTATTTTCTAATTCATCTTGTAATGAAGCATTATAAGAGTTATCTTTTTCTATCATAACCATTTGATAAATTGAAAAGACTACTAAGTTTAGAGAAATTAAAAATATAATAAAATTCTTGTGCATTAATTATCACCTAGTAATAGTCTGAGTAAATATTAAAAAAACATTCAAAAACTGAATGTGTTCTTAAATATAGATATTATTTATTAAAATTTTTATCCCAAACTCTTGCTAGACGGCTGATATTTTCTTTCTCTTTAATTGGTAAGGGTTCGTAAAATCTTAAGAGAATGTATTTACCATCAGGAGTTATTCTAGTAGTGTATTGATAGTCATTCATTAATAAATCCCATGTCCAATTAATATTATTATTACCATTAAAATAAGCAATTAAAGCTCTGAAACATTCTTTAGGTATTTTACTATTAACAACATTTTTCCCCATTTTATTATAAATCATAAACCAATTAGGTTTTAAGGTAGAGCTTATACAAATAGAATTACTTTCGTAATTAAAACCTTTTCCATCTGGTACTAAAGGAATTATCGTAAACAAATCTTCATTTCTTAATTTAGGAATACTTAACATACTATTTAAGTAATATTGGGCGAGTTCCCCTATTTTCTTTTTAGAATATTTTCTTTCTTTATCAAAATCGTTATATATTTCATTAACATTATGACAATATCTTTCGAATAAAGTATCAGCTATTTTAAAAATATCATCATTTGGTATATTACAAAATTTACGATAGTCAACTATCCATTTTAAATTTTTAAAGTATTCAATAGTTTCTTTTTCATAGAAGATTATAAATTCATCTTCTAAACCATTTAAAGCTATTTTTTGATAATCTCTTTTTATTAGTTCATTAGGAATTGTTTTTTCACTTTGGGATATATATTCTAAGTCTTTTCTTTGAACATATACTACTTCATTATCTTTTTCGATATTAAATATCTTCATGTTTTATCCTTCTTTCGCCCGTAAGTATAATAATACAACTTTTCAGTTTTTATTACAACTTTTTTTTAAAATATCTTTGGCAGCGATAATACCAGTAGCAGCAGCAGCGACGATATTTCCGGCTTTACCAGAGCCATCACCAATAAAATATATATTGTGATTTTTAAGTTTCATATTGTTATCGGTTTCTATTTCGTTACTAAAGAACTTTATTTCTGGACCATATAATAAAGTTTCACCATTATTAACACCAGGAATTATTTTATCTAGAATTTCTAATCCTTCTAAGATATTTTTAATGATGCGATGCGGTAATACTAAAGCTAAATCACCAGCTACAACATCTTTTAAAGTTGGTTCAATAAAACCTTTTTTAATGCGGTCCATATTACTACGACGGCCCATTCGTAAATCTCTTAAGGATTGAATAATTGGTTTACCATCACCTAAAGTATTAGCAATTTTAGCAATACATTCCCCATATTCGCGCGTGTTAGTGACGGGTTCAGTTAAATTTACTTTAGAGATAAAAGCAAAATTGGAATTTAAAGATTTTTTATTTTTTAAAGCATGACCATTAACACAGATATATCCATTATAATTTTCTTTGGTTACGTATCCACCAGGATTTGTACAGAAGGTTCTTATTTCATCGTTATAAGTTAAAGTTTTAATAAATATGGTAGGGTCATAAATAACATTGGTTATTTCTTCTAATATTTCTTTTCTAACTTCCACTCTAACACCAATTTCAATACTTTGAGAAACATAGTTAATATGGTATTTATCGGCGAGTTCTTGAACCCATTTTGCTCCAGTTCTTCCAGGAGCTATGACCACATATTTAGTAGTAAGTTTTTCTTCTTTATTGCCCGTTTTAAATAATACTTCATACGTGCCATTATTATCTACCACATCATTAACATAGGTGTTTTCTCTAATATCAACACTATGGTCTTTTAAATAATTGGTAAAATTTTCAATATAGGTAGGTAACATATCACTACCTAAATGTTTTTGTTTAATAACTAAAAGAGAAGCACCGACTTTAGCAATTTTTTCTTTTATTTTTAAAGCTTCATCCATATTAGTAGGATATGTTTCACTATTCATACCAAATTCATTAAAAATACGCTCGGTTTCATCAATTAAATTATATGCTTCACTTTGACTCATATATTTAAATAAGTCACTTTTACCAAGTTTAGGAATAAAGTTTAACTTTCCATCCGAAAAAGTTCCTGCTCCTCCATAACCTGACATAATAGCACAAGGCTTACAATTTAAACATATCCCATCTTTATTTTTATTCATAGGACATATTCTGTTACTAGCAAATTTCCCCATATCTAAAAGTGCTACTTTTAGATTTTTATTCTTATTTACTAACTCATAAGCTGTAAATAATCCTGCTGGGCCAGCCCCTACTATTACTACATCATACATTTAATTTACCACCCAATTTAATTATATCAAATTTTTAGGAATTTAGATATATTTTAATTAGGTCCAAGATAAGTTATTCGTGCATAACCATCGCCCGAATGCCCATTTTCTTTTTCTCCTTCCGGACTTAACATTTCTTCATTACCAGCTATCATTAAAGTACTAGTAAAAATTCTATTACTATAATGATAAGAACATGTTATATCAGATTTGGCAGTTTCCTCGGTACAATTATTTTTTAATTGTATGTTATCTTCAATAGAGCTTTCCGTAATAGCTACACATCCTTTATACCCAGAAATGTACGATGAACCTCCGCCACCAGCAGAAGGTGCAAATCCTGGGTCCATGCCGCTACCACCACCATAGTAGCCACCGCCACCAGCACTTGAACTGCCTTTAACAGCACTACCCCCAACGCCAAATTTACCGAATAATTCTATCGATTTTTTATCATTTGTTGCTCCACCACTAATTTGAGAACCGCCCATCGCATTACTCTCTACAGCAGTTGTAGATCCAAATAATTGAATTCCTTCACCACCAACTAAACCTCCGCCAAAGCCGCCGGAGCCATTTCCTATGCTACTCCAATAAAAACCTCCTCCGCCACCAGCAGCGACCATAATTCGAGATTTTAGTCCTTCCAAATCATCCCAATTAGTCCCTTTTGTTAAACGAATATCTGTAGCTCCTCCGCCAGAAGCAGCATTTGTATATTCATGTTGCTTTCCGCTTCCTCCTCCATTAAAAGTCGCATCTAGAACAGCTACAATACGTGGTGTAGTAGTTTTTCCTCCTTCACCAACATATACATATAATGTTTCCCCTTCATTTAATTTTATTATTCCCGTAGTATAAGCACCTTGTCCACCTTTAGCACCTGTTTCAGTAGTTCCTCCACTTGCACCCCAAAGTTCTATTTTATATTTTCCCGTCTTAGATACAGTAAATTTTTGTTCAGTACCAGTAAATCCAAAATTATGGATTTGGTTATTATCAACAAAATAAATGTTACATTTATCTTGATGATTAGTTGTTAAAGATGCACTCCATTCTTCTTCATCAAAAGTTATTATTGAATTTTTTTCACACTCATAAGTAGCATAGAAGTATTCACCATCTTTTGAGGGAAAAGCATCCTTTTTCTCACCATTTACATAGACTGCTATTTGTAAATCTTTACTATAAAAAGGTTCTACAGTAGTATATATAATTTGTTTATTATATTTTATTTGATATAATGCATAACTACTTCCTATGGCAACAACTAATAATAAAGATATTACACCTAATATTATTTTATTTTTATTTCCTTTTTGGATTTTATTTAATTCTTTTTCTGGGTTAAAAGTTCTCATATATACACATTCCTACCTTATGATTACATTCTAACATATTTTTTGAAAAGTTGCACTATTTTTGCAAATTTATTTATTTTTTTGCACCATTTTTGTGTTAAAAATGCACCATTTTTGTAAGATAATTAAAATATATACATTATAATAATTATTCTTATAAATGAGGTGAATTAGTTTGGAATTTAAAAAAGAAGATGAAAATTACATCTATTCAGTAATTGGTAAAAATATAAAAAAGTATCGTAAATTAAAGGGATGGACACAAGAAAAGTTAGCCGAAGAAATTAATTATTCTTTATCTTTTATTAGTGGTATTGAATCAGAATATCACCAAACTTTTTCTCTGGGGGCTTTATGGCGCATTTCACAAATACTAGGTGTTGATTTAGCCAAATTATGTGAAGATGCCAGTAAACCTCATAATATAAAATATATAACTTATAGATGTAGTTCTTGTGGTTTAGAAAATAAAATGCCTATTGAAGTAATAAAACACTATGAAGAAATATATAAAATAGCAGGGAACAAAAACTTACCAACTTTTAATTGTACTAACTGCGATGGCGAATTAAAACCTGCTAATCCCATGGAATTTTAATATAATAATACTAGCATGATTGCTAGTTTTTTATTGACCAGGCTTGACAAACTAAAGTTTGCAGAGATATAATATATTTGCAGTGAGAAAAGTGCACGTATAAAATGAATACTCAAAAATGAATTATAAGAAAGGAAGAAATTTTTATGAAAAATGAAATTATATTATTTGAAAATCAAAATGTAAAACTAGAAGTTAATATGCAAGATGAAACCGTATGGCTTTCATTAGACCAAATGGCTGAATTATTTGGTAGAGATAAGTCAGTTATATCAAGACACATTAAAAATGCGTTAAAAGAAGAATTAGATTCTTCAGTTGTTGCAAATTTTGCAACAACTGCAAATGATGGAAAAAATTACCAAGTTCAATACTATAATCTTGATATGATTATATCGGTTGGGTATCGTGTTAAAAGCCAAAATGGTATTATATTTAGAAAATGGGCAACTAATGTATTAAAAGATTATATGGTTAAAGGATATGCAGTTAATCAAAAAAGATTAGATTATTTAGAAAAAACCGTTAAACTTTTAAATATTGCAAGTAGAGGTAATGAAAGATTTAGTGGAGATGAAACTAAAGAAATATTAAATGTTATTAATGAATATTCCAAAGCATTAGATTTATTAGACGATTATGACCATAGAACAATTAAAAAAGTAAAAGGTCAAAATTGTGAAAAAGTAATCACCTATGAAGAATGTATAGAAATTATTAACAAATTAAGATTTAACAATGAAAGTAGTTTATTTGCTTTAGAAAGAGATAATAATTTTAAATCAATTATAAATGATATATATGGTTCATTTGATGGGAAGGATGTTTATTCCAGTATTGAAGAAAAGAGCGCAAATTTACTTTATTTAACAGTTAAGAATCATGCTTTTATTGATGGTAATAAAAGAATTGCTGCTACTATTTTTATTTATTTCTTACAAATGAATGATATATTATATAAAGAAGGTGGTCAAAAAGTAATAGATAATAATACATTAGCATCAATTACGCTTTTAATAGCAGAGTCTAATCCCAAAGAAAAAGAAATTATGATTGATTTGATAATGAATTTCCTAAAAAATTAATATTTAAAAACTATGAGTTTTTGCTCATAGTTTTAGTTTTCAACAAATTCTTCTTCAAGAATTTCTATTTTTTTATTTTTTAAAGTCTTTTTAATATCGATTACTCTTTGATTAGATGAACCTTTCCATCGTAGCATTGGATTTCTTAGTTCATCAACATACTGCCCATCAACAATAACATCAATATATTTTAGAACTTCTTTATCCATTAAATCTCTATCAACTAAGAATCCTGTCCATACCCAAATAGTTTTATTAGGATATTTTTTCTTAAATTCTTTAGCTAGTTTAGTAGTTCCTTCAATGTTAATAGGATGCATTGGTTCACCACCTAGAATGGATAAACCTGCAATATGATTTTTATCACATAATTCTAAGACTTTATTAATTGTCTCATCGGTAAATTCTTTACCACCATTGAAATCATGGGTTTCAGGATTAAAACAGTTTTTGCAATGAAAAGTACATCCTTGCATAAAGATACTTACTCTTACCCCTGGACCGTTAGAAATATCCATTTTTCTAATTTTATTGTATCTCATAATTAAACTTCTTCAGCATCTTTATTATCAAGATGAACTACTCTTTCCTTTATCTCTTGAGTTCTTCCTCTATTCCAGAAGTTAGATCCAATATATCCACAAGTACGTCTTGCGACATTCATTTTATCGTGGTCTCTATTACCGCAGTTAGGGCAATACCATTCCATATTATCATCGATTAAGATTTCACCAGTATAACCACATTCATGGCAGTAATCTAGTTTCGTATTTAATTCTGCATACATAATGTTATCATAAATAAATTTAATTACTTCCATAACAGAATCTAAGTTATTAGATAGGTTTGGAGTTTCAATATAAGAAATTGCTCCTCCAGGACTTAGAGCTTGGAATTCACTTTCAAGTTTTAATTTTTCAAAGGCATCGATTTCTTCAAATACAGGTACATGATATGAGTTGGTAATATAATCTCTATCAGTTATACCTTTTACGACTCCGAAACGGTCTCTTAAGCATTTAGCGAATTTATAAGTAGTGGATTCAATTGGTGTACCATAAACACTGTAATCAATGTTTTCAGCTTCTTTCCATTTTTTACAAGCTTCATTAAGTTTTCTCATTACATTAAGACCAAATTCTTTACCTTCACCATTATCAGTATGAGAATGTCCTGTCATAAATTTAACACATTCATATAAACCAGCATATCCTAATGAGATTGTTGAGTATCCACCATGTAATAAGTCATGGATTGATTCACCTTTTTTAAGTCTTGCTAGAGCACCATGTTGCCATAGTATTGGAGCAACATCACTAGTAGCTTTAGATAATCTTTTATGTCTAATTTGTAAGGCTCTATGACAAAGTTCTAATCTGTCATCTAATATTTGCCAGAAATTATCCATATCTTTATCACTAGATAGAGCCACATCTACTAAGTTAATAGTAACAACACCTTGATTAAATCTACCATAGTATTTAGGTTTACCGTTTTCATCAACGTATGGAGTTAAGAAAGAACGACATCCCATACATGGATAACATTGACCATTACCATTTTTATCAATTTTTAATTGTTTCATGATTTTTTCAGAAATATAATCTGGAACCATTCTCTTAGCAGTACATTCAGCTGCTAATTTAGTTAAATAATAGTACTTACTATTTTCGTGAATGTTATCTTCTTCTAGAACGTATAGAAGTTTAGGGAAAGCAGGAGTAATATATACACCTTTTTCATTCTTCATACCTTCAATTCTTTGTTTTAAGACTTCTTCAATAATCATCGCAAGCTCTTCTTTGTATTCATCGGTTTCACCTAAGTACATACAAACACTTAAGAATGGTGCTTGACCATTAGTTGTGGTCATAGAATTTATTTGATATTGGAAAGTTTGAACGCCATCCGTTACTTCTTTAGCTAAATCTTCTTTAGCATATTTTTCGCATTCTTCTTTACTTAATTTTCTCTTTTTATATTTGTCTAAATATTTTTCATAACTTGCTCTTACAAATGGAGCTAGATGAGTTAGGGTAATAGTACATCCACCATATTGACTTGAGTTAACAGCAGTAATTAATTGCGTAGCAATTGTCATAGCAGTTAAGAATCTATGAGGTTTTTCAATCATTACCCCATTGATATTAGTACCATTTTGTAACATATCTTCTAGATTAATTAAATCACAGTTATGTAAGGCATTTTGAGCAAAATAGTCAGCATCATGGAAATGAATAATACCTTCATCATGAGCTTTAACAATATCTTCTGGTAATAAGAATCTTCTAGTTATATCGGTACTAGTAATACCAGCTAAATAATCCCTTTGGGTAGTAACAACTTTAGCATTCTTATTAGAGTTTTCAGTATTCCAGTAATCACTTTCACCTTCAATTAATTCTTTAATTGATACATCGGTAGTATTACTCTTTCTTACTAATTCTCTTGTATAACGATAGGTAATATATTTTTTAGCTAAAGCATATTTACCAATTGACATTAATTTCATTTCAATAATATCTTGAATATCTTCAACTAAAATTCTTTTTTTACCTAATTTTTCAATATATTTAATAATATTTCTAATTTGGGTAGAGGATGCTTGATCTTCTTCTTCTACTTCCGCATTAGCTTTCATGATAGCAGCTTCGATTTTATCTGGGCTGTAATCGACCATATGGCCATCTCTTTTAATAACTTTCATAACATATACTCCTTTTCTATAATACAAACAAAGTATAGCACAATTTAAAAAAACATATTTGTTGCAATTGCAACATTTTACAATTTATGTTAAAATTTTATTAAAGAGGTGTAAAATAATGCAAGTATTCGAAAATATTAGTGAACGTAATAAAAAAATTTTACTCCGAAATTTCGAGGCAACACGCTTATTTTATCGAAAAAATTCGAATATTTTGCAAAATATTAAGAGCGACAGTTTAGTTGGCATTATCGTTTACGGTTCTTTACAAATTATTAAAACTGACTATAACGGAGATAGAAGTTTAATTGAAGAATTAGAAGAAAATGATATTTTTGGAACAATTATTTCGCATATTAGAGGGAATGAATACGAAGTAATTACGAAAGAAGATACAATGCTTTATATCTTAGATTATAATCAAATTATGAATTTAAACCTCAATACCGATAGTTATAATCAATTTATAAAAAACTTATTACAAATTACTTCTTCAAAAATGCAGGAGAAGAATGAAAGAATAGAGATACTTACGAAAAAAACAATTAGAAATAGATTACTAGAATACTTTAATATAGCAAGAAGTAACCACGGGTCTAGAGTAATTTATTTACCATCCACTTTTACAGACTTAGCGGATTACTTAGCCATAGATAGGTGTGCGATGACAAGAGAGTTAAAGTATTTAAAAGAAGAAGGTTTAATTGAAATTAAGGGAAGAAGAATTACTCTATTATACGATAAAGTATGATATACTAGTTATGGAGGATTATGATATATGGAAAAAATAAGAGGATTTGAAATAGCTAAAGGTTGGGAAGACAAAGGTATTAACTTACCCGAAAGAAAAACAGCCCATTCAGCAGCTTATGATATTGAAGCGGCGGAAGACACTATTTTACCACCATTTAAATTAGGAGGAAAACCTACACTTATTCCAACTGGTCTTAAAGCTTATTGTCAAGATGATGAATATTACATTTTAGTAAATAGAAGTTCCGGACCTAAAAAGGGATTAGTGATGGCAAATAGTATTGGAATTATTGATGCGGATTACTATGGGAATGAAAGTAATGATGGTCATTTTTATTTTCAATATTACAATGTTTTAGACCATGAACTAGAAATTAAAAAAGGCGACGTTATTGGTCAAGTAATATTTATGAAATTCTTAGCAGTTGATAATGATAATGCTACTGGAGTACGGACTGGTGGATTTGGGTCGACGGATAAATAGGAGAAAACATGAAAAAAATAATTATCTTGTGTATAACTTTAATTTTATTAACAGGTTGTGGTAGTAAAAACTTAGATATTGATTTTGATATAGAAGGAAATGAAAGTGCTATAAATTATGGCGATAAGTTACCAGTAGTAGCAATGGAAATAGAGGGTTATGGCGCAATTGTGATGGAATTATATCCGGAATATGCACCGAATACCGTAAATAACTTTATTTCTTTAGTAAAAAGTGGGTTTTATGATAATAATACCTTCCACCGTTTAGTACCGGGTTTTGTTTTACAAGGTGGTGACCCAGAAGGAACTGGTAGTGGGGGACCTGGATACTCTATTTACGGGGAATTTTTAAATAATAAATACTATAAAAATACTTTAAAACACGAAAAAGGTGTTGTTTCAATGGCCAGAAGTAGTTCCCCTAATAGTGCCGGAAGCCAGTTCTTTATCTGCTTAGATAGAGCCTCAAATTTAGATGATGCTTATGCGGCTTTTGGAAAAGTTATTGAAGGCTTCGATATTATTGAAAAAATTGAGAAAACGGAAAAAGTCGCTGATAGCGAATCTGGAAAACTTGAAAAAAATTTAACCATTAAAAAAGCTTTAGTGGATACTAAAGGTGTCGATTACCCAGAACCAGAAAAAAATTAAAATACTCGTTAAAGAGTATTTTTTGGTTGTAATTTTTGGGCGATTATTTTACCTAAAGCTTCCTTTCCTATATTTACAAATTCATTTTCTAAAAGTTGGTCATATTGTTTATCCCATCTACCAAAAGGCAAAGTTGACATATAAAAGTAAGGTTCATCTTCAAATGAGAATTCTTCAAATTGTTCTTCTTTATTTTCAGCAGTAAAACAAATACCAGAAGCATCATAATAATGTTTTCCAATATGGACAAAAGCATGTCCCTTAGTACAACAAAGTTTAGCATATCCTTTAAATACTTCATGTAAAATCTCAGCATACTGAACACAACTACCAGTTAAATAATAATTAACAGGGTCACGATGCGGATTATGAGGATTTACTTTTTCCATCGTTTCAGGAAATTTAGCATTAATAGCCTTTATAACTTTTAAAACAGTATCAACATCAGTTATAATTTCTTCTTCGGTCATATTATCTCCTATCTTAACTACATTGTACTTATAAATAAGTGAAAAGACAAACATAATCTTAATTTACTTTACATATAGTTTTATGTTAAGATAATTATATAAGGAGATTTCTATGAACTATTTTACAATTAAAGATATTATAAGTATTTGTAAGGCTTTTCTTTTATGTGGAGACGCTAATGTCGTATGTAAAAATTTTACCAAAGATACGAGAACAATAAATGAAGGAGATACTTATATTGGCATAAAGGGTGAAAACTTTGATGGTAGTGCTTTTTATAAGGAAGCTTTTCTAAAGGGCGCTAATGCAGTAATTATAGAAGAAGATTATGCTAAAAATAATAAGATAGAAAAACAAGATAAGCCCATTGTAGTAGTAGATAATGCAATTAAAGCTTTAAAAGAATTAGCAGAAGTAAAGAGAAATAATTCTAAAGCGAAATTCATCGGCGTTACTGGTAGTGTTGGGAAAACTTCAACAAGAGATATGATATATAGTGTATTAAATACCCATTACAAAACTTTAAAAACAGAAGGAAACTTTAATAACAATATAGGTCTTCCTTTAACTATCCTTCGTTTAACCGATGAAGAAGCCGCTGTAATCGAAATGGGAATGAATCATTTAGGAGAAATTGATTATTTAACGAGAATTACCCGTCCCCATATAAGTGTTATTACCAATGTCGGTACGGCACATATCGGTGAACTTGGTTCTCGGGAAAATATTTTAAAAGCCAAGTTAGAAATTATTAATGGAATGGATAAAGATGGCTTATTAGTTATTAACAATGATAATTATATGTTGCATAGCTATTATGAAACTCATAAAGATAATGTGATAACGATTGGTATCGATAATAAAAGTGATTTTACTGCTACGGATATTGTTTTAGAAGAAAGTTATTCTACTTTTACCATAAAGTATCATAATAAAAGCTCTCTAGTTAAATGTCCTATTCCTGGGAAAGTATTTATCTATAATAGTTTAATGGCTTTTGCGGTAGGAACGCTTTTAAATATTCCCGAAGAAGAAATTATTAAAGGAATAAGTAATATAACGCTCACAAAAAATAGAATGGAATTTAAAACTCTTAAAAACTTTACAATAATAAATGATGCTTATAACGCTAGTGTAGATTCGATGAAATCATCTTTAGAGATACTTGGTAAATATAAACAAAGAAAAATTGCAGTTTTAGGAGATATGTTAGAATTAGGTAAATTTAGTAAAGATTTACATGAAGAAGTTGGTTCTTTCGTTTATAATAATAAAATCGATATATTAGTAACAGTAGGAAAAGAAGCTTTAAATATTGCTAATAAATGTTTAGACTTAGGAATGAAAAAAGAACAAATAATAACTTGTCCAGATAATGAAGAAGCTACTAAAGAATTAATTAAACTTGTAAAAGAAAATGATATTATATTATTTAAAGCATCTAATGGAATGAAATTTAAAGAAATAGTAAATAATTTAGAAGAATATTACAAATAAATAAAGTAAAGGTGAAAAAGATGAAATTTGTTACAGATTTAAAGAGAGATGAATATACAAAATTTTGGAAAAAACATAAAATGGCGCATTTTATGAACTCTTATGAATGGGGAATTGTTAATAAATTAAATAGAAATCAAATTCCTTGGTATGTTGGTTTAAAAGATGATAAGGGAAATATTATGGCTGAAGCTGTTTTAATGCAAAAGAAAACACCACTTAATATGTGTTACTTTTATGCCCCTAGAGGATTTGTAATCGATTATGATGATAGAAAATTATTAAAGGAATTTACTAGTAAATTAAAGGATTTTTTAAAAAAGGAAAATGCAATTTATTTGAAAATCGATCCTCCAATTAGTTATCAAGATATTGATGAAGAAGCAAATCCAATACCTAATGGTAATAATAATTATGAACTGGTTAATTATTTAAAGGAACTAGGTTACGTTCATCAAGGATTTAATAAATTATATGAACATAATCAACCAAGATATACGTTTAGAACTTATTTTAAAGATTATAAAGATTTTAGTGAAGTAGAACAAACTATTTCAAAAACTTTTATGCGTTCTATAAAAAGAAGTTATAATTATGATTTAGTTATTGAAAGTGCACCAAATGTCGATAATTTCTATGACTTAATTAAAAGAATATCTAATAAAGATGGATTTAAAAGTTATGCTAAGAGCTATTATGAAAATGTTTTTAATGTTTTAAAAGAAAATAATTATATTAAAAACTTTATTGCTAAGATTAATCCTGCGGAAGTTATTAAGAAATATGAAGAATTAATTAAGAATGAAAAGAATCAAGATAAAATAACAAAAATGCAAAAAGATATAAACTTTTTAAAAGATAAGGGAGATAAAGAAATTGTAATTGCTTCTTTAATTTGTACTTATTCGGAAAAAGGAGCATGGTCTATGTATATCGGGAATGATGAGATAGCAGAATATACAGGGACAGTAAATAGATTATATTACGAATATATAAAAGATGCATATGAACAAAAAAAGGACTTTGCCGATCTTTTTGGAACTGTCGGTGACCCGCATACTAAATTTAAGAATTTAGCAGGAGTTCATGAATATAAAAGAAAACTGGGTGGTACTTATATTGAATTTATTGGAGAGTTTGATTTAGTAAATAAACCTTTCTGGTATAAAGTCTTACCAATTTTATTAAAAATATATCGTAAATTTAAAAAGTAGATTATTTCTTAGTAATCTACTTTTTCTAATGATAATAAGTCTTTACCTTCAAAACATAGTTTAAAGATTAAAGGTTTATTCCAAATACCATCTATTATGGTATTATCTTTGTAATTCATAATAATGTTGTTATCATAATTAAGGCCCACTTCACACCAAATAGAAAGTAATGCAATAATGACACTTTTAGAGGTTATGACAACAGAAGTAGTATCTGGTTTATGAAATAAGATTAATTTTAAAGCAGAACTAGCACGTTTCTTAACATCATTTATACTTTCCGAATTTAATTTATAATCAAAGTCTTTTACTTGTTTTCTTTCTAGTTCTTCAATTTCCTCTTCAGTCTTATTATTATATTTTAAACAATTAAAATTATTATCTACTTTAACATTTATTTTGTTTTTGGTCCCAAAGTAAATACCAGCTTCAATATTTTTTATTTCTTCTGATGTATAAATATTATCTATATCTTTTAACATATCACTTATGTTATCAAATACTTTATGATTAGTTAATGATAAAAATTTATAATCTAAATTTATATGTAAATATTCAATATTATTTTTATTATTACCTGTACTAATTAAATAAACTACATTCATTTAAAATACTCCTTTAAATATTAAGAATGATGCTACACCCATAATTACACCAGCAAGTAAAACACCTAACATTACAGCGATAACACTTTTTTTAAAATCCATATCTAAGATACTAGCAGCAAGCGTTCCCGTCCAAGCGCCGGTTCCAGGTAGAGGTATTCCCACAAAGATTAGTAAGGCCCAAAACAGTCCTTTACCGGCTTTGGCTTCTAGAGTATCTCCGCCTTTACGGCCTTTTTCTAAACACCAAGTAAAGAATTTTTTGGTATATTTTTTAGTACTACCCCATTCTAGAACTCGTCTTGCAAACAAGAAAATTATGGGAACTGGTAGCATATTACCAATTATAGATATAATATATGATGGTATAATTGGTAACCCTACTAGTTGAGAATAAGGTATAGCTCCCCTTAACTCTACTAATGGTATCATAGATATTAAAAATACGACTAAATATTTACTTAATAAACTAGTACCTAAAATACTCCCAAATATCTCACCTATTTTTTTACCCATAAGTATCACTCTTTCTATTTAAGTATATCAAAGATAGAAAAAAAATACCACTTATAAGTGATATTAATTTATACTAAATATTAAGCTGCTGTTAAGACTGAACGGAATGAGTAAGAATGAAATGCACCATAGCCGCCGCTACCGAAGGCAAATATACCAGCTCCACTATTTAGGTTGTACATACCTCCACGAAGGAACCAACTTACACGAGGCTCAGGTAGTACCAAATGGTCTGCATTCCACACACCATTGCCTTTGCCATATTTTTCTAAAATTTCTTTTGTTGCATCGCCAAAATGGGTTTTTTCTTGAACCAACCTATTATCGTTATAAGTATATAAATCATAATATTTATAATCTAATAAAGAATCTTCTTGACTTGGCGTAGATGTAATAAATCCGCCATCTGCTTCTTGATATAATCCTATCGTGTCTTCTCCACCCATTAATCCCATTACATATTCCCATGTTCCACCTGACGTATCATATATGCCATACATATTTCCTGTGGTACTGGCTTTTACGCCATTTTCATTCCATCTTCTTCCGGCAGGACAAATAGCTGGAGACTCTTGATTATTTGTATTCCACTCTACTTCATCATTTACATTTGTCCCTACACAGCCGGTTACTGTCCCTCCATACTGATAAGTTCCTTCTGTTCCTGGTCCTTGAGCGGTATTATTTTTCCATACTTCACATTCTTCAAAATTCATATCACCAATATTACAAGTATTCTCATCTTTATATATACCATATACACTTTGCGTTAAGTATGCCATGGCTCCCCATTCCATGTTTTTCATCATATGGGTATCTACTTCACCATGTTTTAAATTATATTTATTTCCTTCATCAGTTAACTTTTGTTCTGCATTAAATGCCATGAATACAGTATTGTTAACCACACTTGTTTTATTTGGTAGTATTGTTATTTCACCTATTTTATTTACATTGAATCCAATTACATCTTTTGCATCACTTGGTTCAAATTTTCCTACCCATATGCCTTTTAATTCTGTTTCTCCAAAGGTAAATGCGGGATGGGTATACCATTTACCAATTTCTATTCCTGGACAATTTTCCGTTACTGTTCCTGCACTAATTTCATATGTACACTTGAAATCTCCAGTTGATTCATCATCTTTCTCAAATGCTATTTCGATTATTTGTTTTGGAGTATCAGTAGTTCCTAAACTAAATATTTTGTATTTATATCGTGGTATCCACACATACATTTGAAGGATTTCTTCCATTGGGATTTTCTTACCTACTATCTCTGGATTTATATTATTGTTTTCATCAAAATATTTTGCTGTTACTCCTTCTTTGGTATTATCTACTAATACTGCATTTCCCCATCTATGGTCTTGATAGTTATACCAATCACTATCTACATCTGCTACATATACATTTCCTGCTTCATCATATGTTACTGGTATCATACCTTGATATAGTTCTGGTGGGTTTGGTAAGTTTCCTGTTATAAAGTATACATTACATTTATCTTGTTTCGTTATTTTTAAAGAGAGTTCCCATTTCGTATTATCAAATACTCCACTACTTCCATTTTCACATGTTATATGCGAAAATATTTTTCCACTTTCTTTATCTGGAAAAGTTTCTGATGTGGTATCTTTTTCTCCATCTACATACAAAGATATTTGAATATCTTTACTATAGAATTTATCTACCGTAGTATATATAATTCTTTTATTATATTTTATTTGATATAAAGCATAACTACTTCCTATGGCTATAACTAATAACAAAGCTATTACACCTAATATTATTTTATTTTTATTTCCTTTTTGAATTTTATTTAATTCTTTTTCTGGATTAAATCTACGCATATATTTCACTCCTTTAAAGTTTACTCATATTATAATTTAGCCAACATTTTGTTGGTATTGTTGTTTTTATTATACCAACAAAATGTATGCTTTTCAAGAGGTGTTTTTATGAGAATTATTGCGAATGATTATAGAGCAAATGAAGTATTTAAAATGATTAGAGAATATACAGGAAAAACTCAAGAAGAGTTTGGACACCAAATAAAAAGAAGTAAGACAGCTATTCAATATTATGAATATGGTCAAAGAAACTTTGACTTTGAATTACTTCTCGAGATATGTAAAAAGGAAAACCTAATTGTTAAAATAGAAAGTAAGAATAAATAATTTCTTATGTAAAAATAATGTATAAAATATATATGTTTAAAAAATATAGTTATTTCTAATGGTATAATTATACTAAGGAGGAATAGTAATATGAATGAATCTTTTTCACCAATACAAGAAATTAGTCAAATATATAATCCGTTAATTGCTAGTATTACTACAGCATATATAAATCGACCTGAAAATTTAAAACTTTTAAGTCAAGAAGAATTTATTTTATATTTTTGCGAGGAATATCAAAAAGTTAATAACGCAGCATTGAAAGTTAGAGCAACGATGGATGTAAATGGAAATTATAGTTTAGATAATGGACCAAAAAGATAAAAACTTCAGAAATCTGAAGTTTTATTTTGTCATTAAATATTTAGCAGTACGAAGCATTTGAGCAGTATACCCTACTTCGTTATCATACCATGCTACTACTTTAACCATTTGTTTACCATCTTTTTCAACAACATTAGTAAGAAGTAAATCTACTAACGCCCCACATTTTTTACCAATTATATCACTTGATACTATTGGATCATAGGTTGCTTTGATTGTTTCGTTTTGGTTATTTAAGAATAAGTTATTTATTTCTTCAACAGTAGTTGGTCTTTTTAGTTCTAGAGCTAAATCGACAACGGAACCATCACTTACAGGAACTCTAAATGCTCCTCCATCTAGGCAACCTTTTAAACTAGGTATTACACTTCCGATAGCAGAAGCTGCTCCAGTAGATGCTGGAATAATATTGGCTGCACAAGCTCTACCACGTCTTGCTTTAATCCCTTTTTTATGTGGAATATCTAAGGTTGCTTGGTCATTAGTATAAGCATGAATGGTGGTCATAAAGCCTTTTTCAATACCGATATTTCTTTCTAAAATATCAAGTACGGGAGCTAGACAGTTAGTAGTACAAGAAGCTGCCGAAATAATAGTTTCGCTACCATCTAATATTTCATGGTTAACATTATAAACAATAGTCTTTAAATCGCCTTTTGCTGGGGCAGAAATAATAACTTTTTTAGCGCCCGCCATAATATGAGCCATGGCACTATCTTTGTCAGTAAAGTGACCAGTGCACTCTAATACAACATCTACTCCTAAATCACGCCAAGGTAATTTGCTTGGGTCTTGTTCCGCAAAAACTGGGATTTTTTTAATTCCTTTAATTACTAGGAAGTTATCTTCAAAAGTAATATCTTCTTCATGAAATGTACGGTGATTAGTATCATATTTTAATAAATATGCTAAAGTCTCCGCATCTGTTAAATCATTAATTGCTACAACATCAAAATCTGTTGTGGTAATCATACTTCTAAAAGCTAACCTTCCTATTCTTCCAAATCCATTAATTGCTACTTTAATCATTTTTTTCATTCCTTTCTTCTATTTAATCAGTAAAATCACTTTTACCGATAAATTCTCTAATAATACTATCTCCACTAATATAATCACTGGCTATGGGGAAGAAGTTATGTAAAAAATCTAATAATCTTTTAGCTTCTTCATAATAAGGTGATGATATGGTAACTGTGTATAATAGAGGTTCTGCAAATACTTTTAAGACTCCCAGTTCATAAGCAAGACTGGTATTAATTATCATATCGGCATTATTTAAGTAAGGGAAAATATATTTTTCTTCTCCTACTCTTACTTGTTGCCAGTTTTTAATAGTAGTGGCGACATCATACCCTCTAGTTCTTTCATCTCTAATTATCCTTCTAATAAGTCGTAAATCAACCGTAGATACATAATTTTGATAATCAATATTTATAGGATAAAAAGGACTTAAATAAATTTTATATTTTAAATCATTTTCAATACCTGGAAGTAATGCATCATTTAAACAATGTAAGCCTTCCATAATTATTATACCATTAGGTGGAAGTTTTAGAGGTTTGTTATTATATTCTTTTTTACCAGTAATAAAGTTAAACTCCGGTGGATTAATTTCTTCACCAGCTAATAATTTCTTTAAATCACTAGTTAGTAACTCCGTATCAATGGCTCTTATATTTTCATAATCTCTATTACCATTTTCATCTAATGGGGTATCTACTCTTTCTTTAAAATAATTATCAACACTTATAGTTAATGGCTTATAACCTTTAGCTAATAAGTTAAAAGCAATTCTTTTGGAAGTCGTAGTTTTACCAGAACTAGATGGTCCCGCTAGTAAAATAAATTTTGCTTCTTTCTTTAAAGCGTTATTAACTGCTTCATCAATATCATTACTATATTTTAATTCGCTTATTTTAACTAAACTTCCTACTTCTCCATTAGCAACCTTGGTATTTAAGTCTTTAACAAAAGGAATATCTAGATTCTTCGCCCAGTTTATTGATTCTTTATAACACTTAATTATCTTTTTATAATGAATATAACTTGGGGTTCCATTACCATTTATATATGGCGGAAATAATAAAACTAATTCTTTATCATTTAACATTACTAAGTCATAATTAGCAAGACTTTTAGTACTATGCGGCATCTCGGTATAATAATAATTTAAATAATTATCTAATTTATATAACGTTACCGCACTACTAGGAACAATACTAATATTACACGCTTTAGCTAAGTCTTTTTTTTCAAAATAAGTAAAAGCACTTTTTTTATCAACAACAATTCTATTTATAGATAAATTATCTTTAATTATTTTATCCATTTCTTCTTTTAAGTTAGTTATTACCTCATCAGTTATTTCAAAATTTTGAGAACTTATATGAATACCTCTATCAATAGAGTGGTCATATTTTATTAAAGCTTTAGGATACTTCCTTTGGAAGGCAAGGTCTAAAACCATTTTAAGACCAGCTTGATACATTTTATAGCCAGATATATCTTCTCTATTTAAGAAAGTTACTTGTCCTCCTTTATAAGCTTTAGAAGATAAAGGCATAATTTCATTGTCTATTTTAATACCTAAATAATTATTTTCTTTTAAAGTATCTTCTAATAATTCATAATAAGTTTTAGTTATAGAAGTACTTATTTTTTCATTATTTGGTAATATTAAAAATTTCTCCATGTTATCACCTTTTTACTCTCCTATTATATATTGTATCAAATAAATACTTTTTTGTCGCATTTTTTTGTAAATATTTTTGAATAAAATTGTTTTTTTACACTTATTATAGTATTAGGTGAAAAAGATGAATATTATTCCAACAGTAATAGAAAAATCTAGTAATAGAGAATATGCTTATGATTTGTATTCTAGATTATTAAATGATCGTATAATTTTTTTATCAGGAGAGATAACGGATGATACAGCAAACATTGTGGTAAGTGAATTATTATATTTAGATGCCATAAACAACAGAGACATCTCTTTATATATCAATAGTCCAGGCGGAAGTATTACAGCAGGGATGGCGATATATGACACCATGAATTATGTTAAGAGTAAGGTTAAGACGATAGTAGTAGGAATGGCAGCTTCGATGGCGGCGGTGATTGCTTGCTCGGGAGAAAAAGGTGGAAGATACATTCTACCTAATGGAGAAGTAATGATTCACCAACCTTTAGGAGGTGTTCAAGGTCAAGCAACCGAAATTAAAATTGTGGCCGAACGAATTATTAGTCTAAGAAAAAAACTCAACAATATTATTGCTGAGAAGACAGGTCAAAAATTAGAAAAAATTGAAGTAGATACGGAACGTGATAATTACTTATCTAGTAAGGAAGCGCTAGATTATGGATTAGTTGATAAAATACTTTAAGAATTTTTATTTTGATGTTTATTAACTAAGTCTTTTACTTTTCTAAAATAGTGATTAATTCCCGATTTACCTATAGGTTTCCCAGTTTCGGAAGAAATGATTTCAGCGAGTTCTTGCAAAGAACTTTCAGGATATTTTTCACGATAGTAGATAGCATCTTTAGTTTTATCATCTAATAAATTAATTAAGTCATGTTCTTTTAAATAATTAATATCATCTAATTGAGATAAGCCGGCTTTAATGACTTTCTCTTGATTAGCTATTTCACAATTATTTAAGCGATTTACCATATTTTTATGGTCACGATAAATTCTTATATCTTCAAAGAAGAATAAACTATTAGTAGCTCCGAAAAGCTTTAACATATCACTAATCATTTCAGCACTTTTAATATATAAAACATAGTTATTTCCTCTTTTAATAACTTTACCAATAATATTAAATTCTTTTAAGATAGAATTAATATATAAAGCATCTTTTTTATGAGGAACACTAAATTCTAAATGATAACCACTAGTTTGAGGATTAGTAATACTAGCACTAGCTAAGAATACACCTTTTAAATAAGCTATTTTATCTTCTCTAGTTACTAAGAAAAATTCATTATTATCATTTACTTTATTATTGTGGATGATATTTAAGGTTTCTAAAATATTTGAAATATTATGAGTTATTTCTAAAATATATATTTGTTTAATACGAAATCTTCTTTGATTTCTAACTATTATTTGAGCTTTAATACCAAAAACTATTTTAATAAGAGAATAGATTCTTCTAGCAACGCTAGCATTTTCTATTGTTAAAGTGATTTTGTCTTTAGTAATAATACCATCATATTTAATAAAAGAAGATAATTCACTGGTAGCAGAGATAATATCAATATCTTGTTTACTTATTTCTTCTTTAACACTTGTTGTAAAAGTCATAGTAACCACCTAATATTTATTATAACAAAAACTTAGGTATTATCACAAACTATTTTAATTAACATTTATAACATATGGATTATCATATGTTCCATCTCCGCTTGTTATTTTTGTATCATGAGTTAGATATAGAGTGGGATAAGCACCCGCTGTCCATTCTTTGATAGAATAACCTTGGCTTGCCCAACCAACATAATGACTATGAATACTTAAAACAGCATCAGGATACTTCGAATTCGGCATCATGAACCACAATCCATAGCCAGGTAACCAATCAGCTTCCCAGCAGTGGACAGAATTAAATGTTGGATCAGCCCAACGATACAAAGTTAAATCTAAACATTGAGCTCTCATTTGTTCTCCTCCACCTACATTAAATCCAAAATCGCTTGGATACATTAAGCCAATAAATCCATTCCAGGTTGGTTTATAACCTTCTAGAACCACTTCTCCTCTTTCATGTGTATAAAATTCCGCTGCAGTTATATCTGAAGTATGCCATCCTCCTATATTCCATTTTATTTTTTCAATAATTTGTTGTGTAGTTTTTGTCAGGGGCTTATAATTTGTGTCCTTATAACTATCTATCCAACTGCCATCATCACCTTCTGTTAAATAATTATTATTTAAATATATTTGTAAACTTGCAGTCTCCCAGTTACTTATGTTGTTAATATCCCATTTTAAAATCCCAACACGATTTTCTCTTATTATTTTAACTAAGTTTTGTTTTTCATATGTTGTTTCTCCCTCTTCAGAAACTGATACTACTTTTTCTATGTTTTTAAATGATCCAATGATTCTCCATCTTTCACATGTTTCTTCTGTTGGTTTACTGTAATCATCACAGTTAAACCAGATATAATTTGTGGGATTTGTTCCAATGTATCTGCCATTTTGATCGGGATCATCAAAAGCTAAAATATTTGTAAATTTTTCTCCTTCTTCTAATAAACATTCAGACATTTCTTTTCCTTCACATGATTTCATATGAAACGGACTTTTTACAAAAAATACAGTACATTTATCTGGTCCTTTTATGCTAGCATTTAAATTCCAAGTATCGGTATCCCACCTATCATTTATTATATTACCATTTTCACATTCGATATGGGAATATACATATCCTTCTTCTTTAGTAGGAAATTTATTTGTTGATTTTTCTTGGTCATCTAATTTAACTGATAAAATAATATCTTTACTAAAGAATGGTTCTACAGTAGTATAAATAATTCTTTTATTATATTTTATTTGATATAAAGCATAACTACTTCCTATGGCTACTATTAACAGTAATAAACCTACACCTAATATTACTTTATTTTTATTTCCTTTTTGAATTTTATTTAACTCTTTTTCCGGATTAAACATTCTCATTACTTACACCTCTCATATAATAATAGTATAACATTAATTTCATAAAATTACCACTATATTTAGATATTTTTCTAAATATAATCAATAGTAAATGTTCTACTATTTTTAGATAATTATATATATAAAAGAGGTGGATACATGATTACTGATAAAGAATTGGAGGAAATTTTTACAAGAATTTCTAAAAATATTAAATATTATCGTCGTTATAATAAATCGAAATATGCAGATGAATACGGAAGAATTAGTCAAGAAAGACTAGCAGAACTTTGTGGAGTAAGTCAATCGCTAATAGCTAATATCGAAAGTGTTAAAGTAAAACAAACATTTTCTATTACTGTAATAGCATCCATTGCTAAGGTTTTAGGTGTGCCTTTTGAAGAATTTTTTAAAGAACATGACTTTAATTAAACTTTTAAACCTTTAATATTTTTCTATTTCTTTTTCTAATTCTTCTTTACTTGGTAAATGAAGTAAATACTTAGAGGCATATATTTGTTTATTATTAGGTATAGTATACTGGACAACAGTTTTATTCTTTTCTTTAGCTAGTAAGATACCTATTGTAGAATTATCAGTTTTTTCCTTTATGTTTTTATCATAATAATTTACATACATATTTATTTGTCCGATATCTTTATGGTTTACCTTGCCTATTTTTAATTCTAATATAACAAAACATTTTAAGATATGATTATAAAAAACTAAATCCGGCGCATAAAAATTATTATCAATCTTTATTTTTTCTTCTTTACCAATAAAAGCAAACCCTTTTCCTAATTCTAATAAGAATTCTTTTAAATGAGCAAGTATTTCATTTTCTAAATCTTTCTCTTTATAATTATTATTTAAATTTAGAAATTCTAAAACATAAGGATCTTTTATTAAATCTCTACTAGTATTTATAACATTACCTTGTATTGGTAATAATTTATTATCTTCATTAGATACTAATAATCTTTCATATAAATGCGACTTAATCATTCTTCCTAGTTCTCTATAACCCCATCTACTATTAATACATTCTTGCATATAAAAGTTTCTTATTGGTTCTTCCTTTACTTTTAAGAGTTCTAGATAATGGCTCCAGCTCAATTCTGCAGGCATTGCTTGCAGAATTGGATAATATAGATAAAATTTTCGCATATTCCATAAATTCCGAGATGAAAAATTTTTCCCATATTCATTTGTTAATTTATTTGCAATATTATCAATTGACTTATTACCATATTTAGCTCGTTTCTCCCCTTTTTGAAAATTATTAACGATGTTTTCACCAATATGCCAGTAAAGATTAACTAATTCAACATTAGCAAAGCTAAGTACTCTTTTCCTACTATTTTCAATTAACTCTTTAATATCATTATACATTTTTTCTTCTAGTTCTTTTTCATTAAATGTTTTTACTTTTTCCATTTTTACCTCCTATTTTTACAATAAAAAATAAATTTAAGTTACTTATATTTTCATACCCTTAAATTTATCCTTCTATAATATATATTAACAATTTTTCTTCTATTTCCTTCTTTTTTGGAGAAATTTCTTAAAAAAATTACAATTTATTAAGCAAAATATTTTTATTAGCATTTAAAAAAGGCAAGATTTTTCTTACCTTTTACCATCTACTATACCACCATATTCCTAAGGCTGGGAATCCAACAGGTTGAACAGATGATGCTACAAACTTACTCCAAGAAGAGTATCCATCAGGACCACCACCTAAATAGTATCCAGTAGAAACACCATAATGTAGGTGAGCCCCTGTAGAACACCTTTCATATGACCAAGTCTTTGGACCACCACCAACAGTAGCGATGACATCATTTATAGTTACGGTATCTCCGACATTGACATAAACATCTAAAACGTGAGCATATTGAATGGTGTATGCTTTACCTTGAACTTCACTATGAATATATATCATATTACCACCACAATTACTTCTTCTAGTAATAGCAGCAACCGTTCCATTAGTTCCAGCATAAATTGGTGTACCTTCTGGGTTCCCTCCTATATCAACCGCATTGTGGAAACTACTTGCTGCTCCAGTAATTGGGTCGACTCTATAACCCCAAGGGCTAGTAACCCGTCCTTGAACTAATGGTTTAGTCCAACCACTATTGGATGCAACTTTAATACACTCACTTAATGGTTGATCATCACTAGTACAGACACCTTCATAATATTTAATTAAAGCTTGTTGGTTATTAATTTGCGAATTAATATCTTCGTTTAATTCATTTAAAGCTGATAATTGATTACGTAGAGATCCAATGGCTACAGATGATGCTTCAATCTTAGCTTCTAATTCTTTTTCTTTAGCAGCAAGTTCAACTTTTAATTCTTCGTTTTCTTTTATCAAATCATCTAATTCATGTAATTTTTTTTGATTGTAATCAGCTATTTGTTCAACTGCAGAGATACGCATTATAAGTTCCGTAGTAGAACTTGCTTTTGTAATATATTCAATATATTCATTTTCTCCTTCAATTAATTGAAAATATTTAAGTAATGATTTGGTTTCTTCAGTTACTTTGCTTATTTCTTCTTCAGATTCAACAATTCTATTTTGAGCATTAGTTACTTCGGCTCTTACTTGTTCTTTTTCCTTATCAGCTTGTTGAATAGAAGCAATATTTTGATTTATTTCTTGTTGAGTTAAATTCTTTTGATTGTCTTGATAAGCTTTTTGTTCTTTTAATTTAGTTAATTCTTGTTTTAACTCTCCTAAGGTATTAGCTTTAGATTCTGCTCTTACTACTAAGGGATCCATAGTTATAGGAATTAATAAAGCAATAATCATAGAGAAATTAAATATAACTTTTCCTACTTTTTTCATCATATCTTCAAATACTTCCTTACTGCACGGTATGACCCAAACATACCAACGATACTTCCTAGTACTAAGATTACGATAGAAACACTTATAACAACATTAGCAGGATTTACTAAAGTAATGATATTGGTAAATAAGTGGCCATCAAAATGGTCAAATAATAAGATATAACCATATACAGTAATAATAATTGGAATTATAGAACCTAATACTCCTAGGATGAATCCTTCAAAAATAAATGGAAGTCTGATAACAGTATTCGAGGTTCCTACTAAACGCATTATTTCAATTTCATTTCGTCTTGAGAAAATTGTAAGTTTAATAGTATTACTAATTAAGAAGGCCGTTACTAAGATTAAAGCTACTACGATAACAACCATAGCATTTTGAACTACTCTAAAGATGGTAATTACTTCATCAACCATACCTTCACCATATTTGGCATCTTCAATGTAATCTAATTTTTGAATTTGTTTAGCTGTAGCGCTTAATTTAGTAGCATCACTTACTTTTACTACGACACTATCAAGTAAAGGGTTTTCAATATATGATAAAGCAGTATCTAATTCACTAGAAATAGCTTGCATTTCTGCTTTCCAGTCATCTTTGCTTTTAAACTCATGACTTTCATAACCATCTAAAGCTTTAATTTTTTCAATAGTAGCATTAATATCTTCTTCACTAGTATTTTCTTTAAAATAAGTAACTATCGTAAGTTCACTTTCTAGTTCACTAGTAAAATTATTAACATTAATAGTTAGGACGACAGCTAAAGCTACTAAGATTAAAGTTATGGCCGTACAAGCAATGGAAGCGATACTTAAACTAAAGTTTCTTACAACGCTTTTAAAAGCAGAACTAATATTTCTTCTTAAAATTCTAATTGCTTTCATGAACTTTGTAACTTCCTTTCAAGGAGTCGCTAATTTTTACTCCATTTTCAATGGCTATAACCCGTTTTTTCATTCGGTTTACGATGTCTTTATCATGGGTAGCCATTACGACTGTTGTACCATCTTTATTAATGCTATCAATTACTTTCATAATTTCTTTAGAAGTATCAGGGTCTAGGTTTCCAGTAGGTTCATCACAGATAAGAAGTTTAGGTTCATTTACAATGGCTCTTGCTATACACACTCTTTGTTGCTCACCACCAGATAATTGATTAGGGAAACTTCTAAATTTTTCTTTAAGTCCAACTTTTTCTAAAGCTTTTAAAACTTTTGGTTTAATTTCTTCATTTTTAAGTCCTAAACTTTCTAATCCAAAAGCGACATTTTCATAAACCGTTAATTTAGGAAGTAATTTAAAGTCTTGGAAAACAACTCCAATTCTTCTTCTTAATTTATATACTTTACTATTACGTAATTTAGCAACATTAATGCCACCTACTATTACTTCTCCTTTAGTAGGTTTTTCTTCGCGATATAACATTTTAATTAAAGTTGATTTACCAGATGCCGTAGCACCGATAACAAAAACAAATTCACCCTTTTTTATTTCTAAGTTCAAATCAGCAATAGCTGTTTGACCATTTTTATATATTTTATAGCAGTTATTTATTTCAATAAATTTCACTTATACCACCTTACTATTCTAATTATATCATAACTTTATTTATTTAAGAATGCCAATCTTTGCCGTTTTACACCACCCGATACTTCATAACAATCAGTAACAACTAGGAAAGCATTAGGGTCGATAGCTAAAATATGTTCTTTAAAGTAATAATAATCACTAGTTTTAACAACACACATTAAGATTTTACGTGCTTTTTTACTGAACCCTCCTTCACTATCAAAGATAGTAACACCAGAACCTAACTCTTCTAAAATAAATTTTTCAATTTTTTTATTTTCTTTGGTATAGATGTAAAACATCTTACTATCACTTATACCAATTAGAATACGATTAATTAACTCAGTACTGATAAATAAAATTATTAAAGCATAAATAAGTTTAGTAAATCCAAAGGTAAAACCACCAATTAAGATAACTGCACCATTAACATATCTATTAGCAAGTCCCTCTTGAATTTTTAAATACTTACTTACTACTAACATAATAATATCACTACCACCAGTGGTATAACCTACTTTATAAATAATTCCATTAGCAAAGCCAAATAAGAAACCTGAAAGTAATACAGTTAAAAACATTGATTCAAAAGTAAAATATGGTAATAATTTGTTAGCTAAAGGTACTGTTAAATGAATAAACACTGGGTAAAGAATAGCACCCGCTAAATTTCGCCAAGTAGTCTTTTTATCTAACAAAAAATAACTTACAATAATTAATAAAAAACTAGTTACCGTAATAAATACTTGAGGATTAATAATATCAGCTAAGATAACTGATAAACCACTAGTTCCTCCAATAACTAAGTTATTAGGTAGTAAGATTAAATTATAATTTATAGCTAAAAGAAATGTACCAAAGATAAATACTAAAGCTCTTAATATTTTATACTTAGATTTAATTACTACATCATCCATTTTTATCAACCTCTATTATCTAGATTATACTATATTTTTTAAAAGAAAAGAAGATGCTTTTTTATTATTTTAGTTATTATATTATCATCAAAATTCATTTGACACCAAAAACATATAAGAGTAATATATTACTAGGAGATGAGGAAAATGAAAAAGAGTTTAAAATTTATTTTTACAATCTTAATTTTAACAATAATGGTTTATAGCCCTAATGTACTTGCGGATACGTCGAAAGGAGTGGCTCCAGGTTGTGGTGACACTAAAACTGTACAAGTAACGAGTATGATTAATACTCCTGCGTTAGATAAAAGTTATATATCAGCAAAAGGTTGTTATGAAGACAAAAATAATACCGCAACTTTCGAACTTGATTATAAAGAAGATAAACCAAAAGAAGTAAAAGTAAAGGGTGATTTATTGCTAGATGTACAAGAGAAAGGTTTAACTTTAGAAATTAAAGCTAAAGACAATAACGGAAATGAATTATATACTGCTACTTTAACTTCTGAGGAGATAGGGTCGTTGGAAATAGAATCTGAAGCTGAATACAATGTTACTGTACGATTAAAAACTTTAGATGAACAAGACGAAAAATTTATTAACTTAAAAACTCTAGGATATACTGGTAAAGCTTATTTCACAAAACCAGATAAAACTGAATTACCAATTTTAAATGCTACATACGAATTTAATGCAAAAGGTATTTTAGAAAATGGTGAATACTTAATTATAAATGTAGATACCGATTTTACTAGTGTTACATCTATAAACTCACTAAAGGTTGATGGGGAAAAATTAACGATAAATGATACAAATTTATTTAATAGTTATATTGTAGAAAATAATAAAGTTGTAGAACCTACTCCAGCACCAAGTACTGGTTCAGGTTCTGGGTCTAGTTCAAGTACAGGTTCAAGCTCAAGTACCGGTTCAAGTTCTAGCTCAGTTACAATTACAGATTCAGGTTCTAGTACTAGTTCTAGTACAAATACTACCCCCCCCCTACGGAAATTGTCGAATTTAAACAAGAGATAACAAGTCAAAGTTTATCAATTC
>CANRME010000002.1 GCA_947631655.1 uncultured Bacilli bacterium
CTAGTACAAATACTACCCCCCCCCTACGGAAATTGTCGAATTTAAACAAGAGATAACAAGTCAAAGTTTATCAATTCCTGGTAGTAAATATCAAGATGTAATTAAAGATACAATTGCTAGTGATGAAAATTTAAAAGAAAAGCTAGCAAATGGTGCTAATGTCGTAATTAAGAGTGAACCAGCTCCAGTAACTGAAAGTTCTCAAAATTCATTTAAAACTGTTGTTCAAGGTGGTAATATTTTAAATTTTGTAGATATTAAAATTAATCTTCAAGCCGATAATCAAGATTATCCAATTACTAATTTAAAAGATAGAATTGAGTTAGCATTAACTATTCCACCAGCACCAGTAGTTCCAAGTGGTTATTATAGAGAATATTACGTATTAAGAGAACATGATGGCGAAATTGAAAGATTGGACTCTCAAGTAAGCGAAGATGGTAAGACAATAACATTTAGTAGTGATAAGTTCTCTATCTATGCAGTTGGATATGTAGATAAGAAAATAGTTTCTTCTAATGTTGAAAACCCTAATACTGGCGATAATATATACTTTATAGTAAGTGCATTTATAATAAGTGCAATCGGTATATGCTTATCAACAAGAAAAATGCTTACAAATAAATAAGATACTTTAATAAATGATTAAAACTTCTCAAAGCGAGAAGTTTTATTTTGGCTAAATTTAATATCATACAAAAAGACCTAATTAAAGGTCTAGTTAATATTTTAGTTTTCTTTTTCTAATGCTTTAGTAGTTGTTACTTTTTCACAAGTTTTAGTTTCAGAATTATAAGTAAAGCCATCAGTTTCACAATTATTTAAAGGTTCTTTAGTTTCGGTAGTATTACATTTTGAACCATCTAAAGTTCCACTTTCACAAGTATAAGTTGTTTTTACTTGACTTGTTTTATAACATTTACCACTTACTTCTTTAGTACCACTAGGACATGATGTTACAGTTGTAAAATCGGTTTTAGCTAAGGAACCACCATAACATATGCCATTTTTCCAAGTGTTACAAGAATTATACCAGCATTCACCATCTTCAACAGAAGCTACATTTTTCATTTTAGTGCCATCGGCATAAGTGTACTCACCGATATCATATTCGGCAGGTAAAAGACACTCTTGAGTAGTTACTTTATCGTATGTTTCTTTACTTAGACAAGTATTACCACTTAAAGTATAGCCATCACTACAACTTTGACTTGCTTTAGCATTAGTAGTAGTTGTTTTAGTACACTTTCCATCTTCTAAAGTATAACCATCTTCACAGCTTTGTTTTACTTCTTCGGTTTCAATAGTTTCACAATTTTCACCATTTAAAGTTCCCTCTTCACAATAGTATTTTTTAGAACTTTCTTTCTTTTCACCACAAGCTGTAAGAGTTAATGCTAATACACTACATAAAAAGATATTTAATACTTTTTTCATTAGATTACTCCTTTCTTGGCTATAATTATAGGAGCAAAAATTAGGAAAGTCAAATAAAAATATTTACTCAACTAGCAAGAAAAATAATAATTGAGGTTAAGACAGAATATACTTTATGGAGGTGAATAAAAATGAACGGTACATATTACCAAAATCCAACTTTTCCTAGTAATGAAGCACCAGGAAATACGAATAATTATGATGTAAATATGGCTCCAAATGAAAATAATAATTTATTAATGAATGGAGAACAAAGTTATATTGAAAATATTTTAAGACTTAATAAAGGAAAAGTAGTTAGAGCTTATGTAAGTTTTCCGGATGCGACGGAATGGCGTAATAAAATTTTTGAAGGAGTTATTCAAGAAGCAGGAAGAGATCATTTAATATTAAGTAATCCTAATAATGGAGAATGGTATTTAATTTTAATGATTTATTTAAACTATGTTACTTTTAATGAAAGAATAGCTTATAGTCATGACTTTTCAGAAAAGACATTTTAAGTCTTTTTCTTTTAAAAATTTATGTTATAATTAGATAGGTGATAGTATGGGATGGATATATGCTTTATTAGTTATTATTTTAATAGGTAGTGCATTAGGACTTGTTTATGTTGTTTGTTTTAATAAATTAAAAGAAAATGATATTAGAATTAAAGAAGCAGAAAGTATAATTGATGAATCTTTAAGAAATAAATATGACTTAATGATGCGTTTAGATTTGTTATTGCAAAAATATTTTGATAAAGATAAACCTTATTTTAAAGAGTTAAAAGAACTTAAAGGTCAAGAATTTACTTCCTTTACTTTAGATAGAAAGATAGAAGAAGCCGCTTTAATAGCTTTAAAGGTTATTAATGATGAAGATAATATTTTAAAAGAAGCTGATTATATAAATATTAGTAATGATATTAAAAAAGCTGATGAAAAATTATCAGCAGCTAAAAGTTTTTATAATAAATATACAACCAAGTATAATGCTTTAGTAAATCATTTCCCATCAAGTATTGTAGCAAAAGTTATTCATTTAGAAGAAAAAAGATACTATGATGGTAAAAATTTAAATGACGATATTTACGAAGACTTTAAATTATAATCTCCAATCTATTGGAGATATTTTTTTGCTTATTAAAAAGTTATTAGTTTTCGAAAAAGGCTTACTACCAAAGAAACCATTACGAGCAGAGAAGGGACTAGGATGCGGACTTTCAATTACATAATGAATAGGATTAGTAATATATTCTTTCTTACTACGAGCAAAAGCGCCCCACAAAATAAATACTACTGGGGTATTTTTAGCATTTAATTTTTTAATAATATAATCAGTTAACAATTCCCAACCTAAACCTTTGTGAGAAGCGGGTTTATCTTTTTCAACAGTTAATACAGAGTTTAGAAGTAAGACTCCTTCTTTACCCCATTTGGTTAAATCGCCATATTGACAAGGAGGAATTCCTAAATCATCTTCTAATTCTTTATAAATATTTTGTAATGAAGGAGGTATTTTTACCCCTTTTTGAACAGAGAAAGATAAACCGTGGGCCTCACCTACACCATGGTATGGGTCTTGTCCTACAATTACTACTTTAACATTATTATAAGGTGTTAATTTTAAAGCATTAAAAATATTTTCTTTAGCAGGAAAAATCGTTTTTTCATCATACAATTTTAAAATCTTATTATAGAAGCTTTGAAAATACTTACTATTCCATATTACACTTAATTCATTATCCCAATCATTACCTATCATATAAACCTCCTATTTATGATACGTTTCATTATTATTTATTTTAAAAGCGCGATATATTTGTTCTAGTAAAATTCCTCTAAATAACCCGTGAGGGAAAGTTAATTTGGAAAAAGATAATTTAAGGTTAGAACGTTTCTTTACTTGTTCACCTAAACCATCACTTCCACCAATAACAAAGGCAATATTACTATTAGTTTGAAAAGTATTATCAAGTAAAGAAGCAAATTCTAAAGAACTATAAGTATTACCTTCAATGCACAAACTAATAACATAATCCGTAGGTTTAATAAGTTTTAGTAGAGAAGTTTCTTCTTTTTCTATACACTCATCTTTTATTTCGGTAATTTCTAACTTATGATACTTATTAATTCTTTTTTGATAATCATTAATTAAATCTGCTAAATATTGTTCTTTAATTTTACCAACACATAATATTTTTATCATATAACAATTTCCTCAATAGATTCTTTTGGTTTTGCACAAGTATAATCACTAAAAGATATTTCATATTCTGCAAGAGTTTCTTTTAATGCGTTCATCGCAAGTTCTTCGGTATTATTCTTTTCACTTAAGTGCATTAGAATAACTTTTTTAGTATCACTGCCGATGAACTTAGCGAGGTATATTGAAGCATCTTTATTAGAAAGGTGGCCATAAGGTCCTAGAATACGGTCTTGTAACCATATTGGGTATGGTCCATGACGGAGTTTTTCAATATCGTGATTACTTTCAAATAAATAAACCGTTTTATTTTTTAATTTAGTAAAATATTTTTGATTAATATACCCAGTATCAGTAATATAAACTACAGATTTACCATTACTAGTGATAATAAAATTACGCGAATCATTGGTATCATGTGAAGACTTAATTACTTCTACTTTAGCATCAGATAAATAAATATCATCATCATAAATAACAATATTATCATAATTATTTAAGTCTTTTAAATCAGGAATCATTTTAGGGGTTAAATAAAGTTTTGGATGATAACTATTTAAAAAGGTTTTTAAAGCATTAATGTGATCACTATGAGTATGACTAATAAATATAGCTGTAATAGAAGAAGGGGAAACTCCAATAGAATTTAACTCCTCACAAATAAATTTAGAAGTTGTCCCCATATCTATTAAAATTTTTTCTTTTTCCGTTTCGATATAAGTTGAGTTCCCCACGGACCCACTAGTTAAGACACATATTTTCATCGCCATAACACCAATGGGTTAATGAAGTAACCACCACCAAATGGTTTACCTACTGATACACTTAAATGTAAGTGAACTCCTTCGGCATATCCTGTTTCGCCCATTGAACCAATTCTTTGTTTACGACTTACCGTATCGCCTTCTTTAACCATTGGCATTCCAATTAAATGGGCGTAGATTGACCAATAACCATTTGGGTGTTCAATTACCACATTATATCCAGCATCATTACCAGCTATTCCACCCCAACCAGCATTTCTTACGACACCATCAGCTATAGCGTAAATAGGAGAACCTGCTCCTGTACCAGAAATATCTGTACCATTATGTAAAACACCCCAACGCCAACCATATGGCGAAGTAATCTTATATGGTGAATTAGTTGGCCAAGCCCAAGTTGTACCATCATCAAAATAAATTCCATTATCATTTTCAATATAATTACTACGTCCTCTTACAATTACTTCATCTTGTTTTTCTCTTATTACCACTGGATCACCAATAGTCTCCGCTTCCGATGAAGTAGCCCCATTTATAACTTCCGTTCTTGTAGTTGTTCTAATTAACCCATTTACTCCTCTTGTTTCTACTAAACGATATGTTGCTGACTTAGAATAATCATATTTAATTTTCGTATCATATTTATCTTCAAAATCTTCTGTTTCAATCAAATGATAAACAAAATGTAATTGTGGGTCAATTAAAGCAATATTAATTTTTTCGCCAATAGCTAATAGATCATATGAACTAGTAAGAGAAGGATTAGCTATTAAAAGTTCTTGCGTACTCATATGGTTATCTTCAGCAATAGATTCAATAGTATCACCGGCTTTTACTTCATAAAATTTATCTTCCATATCAGGACCAAATAATAAAAATTGCGATAATTCTTGAACATTAGTATAGATTTTATCTTGGGTACTAATATATCCTTCTTTAACCGTAATATTTTCTTGAAAATACATATCCTCTATTAGACTTCCGGTATCAACAATCGCAGATTGGGTACCATTAATATAATTTTGATATTGTTCGGCACTAATAAATGATGTTACTAACATTTTCATAGCATCTTCAAAAACACTCTTATCTAAAACATTAATAGTATAAGCCTTACTTTTTTCTTCATCTTCATCCTCATAAGTAACCGATATCGTATAACCTTTAATAGTAAAATCTCTTTCTTCTTTAATTTTAGCATAAACAGAATTAATATCATTTAAAGTTTCATCATAGGTATATAATTCAGCTACCTCAAATCCTTTAGGAGGATATACTCTATTGATGTTATATTCTTTTTTAATCCCACTTTGATCATCATCGATTAGGTTATAAAGTTTTTCTTCATCATCAATGACTCCAATAGTTTCACCATCTAAGTATATTTGGTAATAAGTATGGGGTTTAGAAAAATTATGAGCGGTAAAACCACATAAAAAGATTACTACTCCCATAATTAGAGCACAAAATACTGCAATAATTCTTTTTTTAGTCATGACTCTCCTCCGCTTCTATATAATTTCGGAAATTAATTTTTTTAAGTTCAAATAATAGTTTAAATTTACCAGTTGAACCTTTACGATGCTTAGCTATAATAATATCGGCGATGACATTATCTTGAGTATCAATTTCCCCTTTATTTTGATAATAATCACTACGATTTATAAATATTACTAAGTCCGCATCTTGTTCGATAGAACCTGATTCTCTTAAATCGGCTAGCATCGGTTCATTTTTTTCTCTTTTTTCAGCATTACGTGAAAGTTGGGCTAAAGCGATAACGGGAACTTTAAGTTCCATCGCCATAGTTTTAAGCGAACGAGATATTTCACTTACTTCTTGTTGACGGCTGTCAGGGCGATGACCTCCACTGGTAATAAGTTGTAGGTAATCGATAATCACTAAACCTAAACCTTCCTTTTTTTGGGCAAGCCGACGACATTTAGCCCGAATTTCAGAGGCAGTGATATTAGCGTTATCTTCGATGTAAATATTAGTATTTTCTAGTTGACTTTTCGCTTCATTATATCTTTTCCAATCATTGGGTCCCATCATACCATTTTGGATTTTAGAGGAATCTATCCCACCTAAGGCTGATAACATTCTATCTACTAAAGATTCCGCAGGCATTTCTAGGTTAAATAAGGCAATAGCTTTGTTAGTTTTCATCGCCGCATTAGTAGCAATATTTAAAGCAAAAGCAGTTTTACCCATACCAGGACGAGCAGCGATAATGATAAGTTCCCCTTCATGGAAACCAAATACTGCTTTATCTAATTTATAGAAACCAGATGGAATACCGGTGATTTCATTTTTATTTTTACTTCTTTCTTCTAGTTGTTCATGAGCTCTCTTTAAAACATCTTTAATAGGAACAAATTCACTACTTTCCCGATCACGAACAACATTTAAGATTTTCTTTTCCGCTTCATCTAATAAAACGGTAACATCTTCTTTTTCTTCATATGAATTGGTAACAATATCAGTGGCAGTATTAATTAAGTTTCTTACTACACTTTTTTCTTTGACGATTTTCATATAGTATTCTAAGTTCGCAGCAGTAGCTACCGAATCAATAACATCACCAATATATTCTATGCCACCAATACTAGATAAATCTTTTTGTTTATCTAGTTCTTCTTTAAGAGTTGTTATATCTAAAGGGGTATGTTCTAGGTAAAGGTTTCTAATAGCTTTAAAGAGTTTTTGATTTGCTTCGCTATAGAACATTTCTGCATTCATTTCTTCACAAACCCGTGCTAGAGCTTCTTTAGAAAGAAATGTGGCACCTAAAACGCTCATTTCGGCATCTAAGTTTTGAGGCATTTTTCTAGTTGCCATAAAAATCACCTACTTTACTTTTTTAATTCTATTTTTAATTTAAATATTACTTTTTTATGTAATTCAATAGTTACTTCAGAAACACCTAAAGTATCTATTGGATAATCTAATTTAATTTTTTTCTTATCAATATTAAAACCTAATTCATTTAGTTTATCAGCAATTTGTTTAGTAGAAATAGTACCAAATACTTTATCATTAGTACCAGTTTTAACTTTAAATGTTAAAGTAACGTTTTCTAATTTTTTCTTTATTTCTTCACATTCTTTAATTAGAGTTTCTTCGTTTTTTGCTCTTTTGTCTAATTCATTTTGTAATATACTTTGAGAGGTTTTAGTGTATGGTACTGCTAAATTGTTTTTAATTAGATAGTTTTTAGCATAACCATCACTAACATTTATTATATCATCTTTTTTACCTTGTTTTTTAACATCTTTTAGTAAAATTACTTTCATAAACACTACTCCCTTGTTTTATATTATATCAAATTAGCATAAGAAAAGAAACTTTTTTATCGTAAGAATATAAAAGCAGAGATAGTTGCTATTTCCATCTCCGCTTATCATTTAAATAATCATTAACTTTTATTTTTTTTCTATGAAGTTCTAAACTATATGGTTTTTCTTCAGGGAAATATTCCTTTTGAGAAGTATAATCATAAGAATCTACTATTTCTTTTGGATGTAATTCATTGTATGGTACCGCTTTTAATACGTTACTTATTTCTTTAGCAAAAACATTATTTATAAAATCTGCTATTTCTTTACTATTAGCGATTGGATAATTTTCTCGAGGAATTGAATACACATTTAAATCAGTTTTAATTTTATTTAATACTTCTTCATCAAATTTGATTGGTAAACCTGCAATTAATATTTTTTTAAATTCCGCATAGTTCCCCTTAATTAAACATTCAATTGGTTCTACTCTTACCCAGGTTGGTTTTTCATAACTTCCACGATAAGTATTACCATTAGAAAAGTGATAACAAAAATCATCTGTTCGATAAAAACTGGGTGTTACTCTTATTGCTTTAATACCAAAAGCGTGATAAACGCTTTGTTTCTCTTTGGTTTTAGGATTCGTAAAATAAGTATCAGTTTTTTCTAGCAAATCGTTTTGATAAGCTTTTTCAAATAATTCTTGGTATCCATCATTTAAAATGCTTTGAGGAGATTCCTCTTTTAGCCAGCCGATGCTTCCTTTTACCTTAGTAAATGTTTTTTCTAACGAATCGAAATAAAATCCCATTCTTATTCCTAAAAAACTGAAATCAAAGTTTTTCATAAACTCTATGGTTCCTATTGCTCCTAGATAATCAGCGCTACCCAAATCCCAATTTGCATTAAGATGATTCCACTCTGTTAAATAAGAACATTCAGTTGTACCTTTATGTGCCACCCAGTTACGATAATCTTCATAATCTTCTTCTCCCATATTTACAAGTCCAAGACCCCCTGTTAATAAAGCATAATCACTAATTTCACGGGCATTTTTATCTCCCAAATTTGTAGCATAAATAAAACGGCCTTCGATAACTCGAGATCCTAAAGAAACTAAAGATAGTTTTTTTACTTCTTCTTTTTGGAGTATTGAAACTAAATAATGTTCCTTAAAGCTTTTAAATAATTGAGTTTTTATTCTTTTAAGAAATTCTTGTTTATCAAAAGCTTCATTCCAAACTTCTTGCATTTTTTTGTACACATTTTCTTCACTAACCATTTCTCTCGATAAAATTGGACTTATAAAATAGTTTCCCACTTTACAAAATGGAACTCTTTGAACTAGAAAATATTCTTTACGTCTTCCATCATAAACTACTTTATAAGGAGTATCGCTTATTTGATATTCATCCAAACCATCATATTTTTTCCCGGTTTTTAATAGAGAGTGACCACCAAGACCAATTAAAAAAACATCTTCAACCATTCTTGTAAATAGTTTCCCTGGATAATTAAAAAAAGGAAAATAAAATTTATTTGGTTTTGCATAATCTTTTTTCATAATTTGAAAATCACTATCACATTCCAAATCTGCTAACCATTCATCAGGAATTGCTAATTTAAACATGAATGGAACACAAGCACAATTACGGACGGAATTCTCCCAAGCATCCATACGTGTCAATTTCCCGTTATTTTTATACCAATATGGATTACAATCCGCGGTTGCTCTATCAGGGGCCCATGAACCAAAGCCAGTGCTATAATCTGTTGGGGCAATACCAAAAGTCCAAGGATATATTTTTTTATACTGACTATATATATTTTTTATTGCTAAGTCCATCGCTGATGCTTGATAATCGGTACCAACCTCAGTAGGTAATTCTGGTTTAATATCAAAATCAAATATTTCTTCTAATTTATTCATATGAAGTCACTCCTTTAAAAGTATTTTTATTATACCACCAATAGATAAAATGACAAAGAAAAAAGAGTGAAATTAATCACCCTTAGTGTAGTGTTACAATTGATGTGAGACATTTCTATATAAAAAAAGTAATTCAAGTCGTATAATTGAGTTAACGAAATAACAATAATACGAAAGGACTTGAATTACATGAATAGTATATCACAAAACATTAGATATTTACCACATGATTTAAACACTAAATTTTATGCTGTTAAAGCTTATAGAAATGGCAATAAAGCTCAATATGTTTGTAGGAAGTATCATATCTCTAAAGCTTCTTTATCTAGATGGAACAGAAAATTTGATGGCACCAAAGAATCTTTAATTGATAAATCCCATCGCCCTCTTACTCCTCATCCTAATGCCCATACTGATTTAGAACTTAAATGGATTAAAGATTATATTAGAAGAAATCCTCATATAACTCTTTGTGAATTATGGTATAAATTAAGATTAAACAAAGGTTATTCTAGACATCCTGGTAGTTTATATCGAGTTTTAAAAAGAATTGGGTATTATAATGAATTCAACATTAAAAATACCTCTAAATATACCCCTAAGAAGTATGATACTCCTAAAGAGATAGGTAAGAAATGGCAGATTGATGTTAAATTTGTTCCTAATGAATGTAAAGCTTCTAATTTACCACATGATTTAAAGTTTTATCAGTGGACTTGTATTGATGAAGCATCACGTGAAAGATTTATTTATCATTATACTGAACATATTCCTGCTAACACTGTTGATTTTATGTATAGATGTTTCTTATTTTATGGATATAAACCTAAAGAAATACAAACTGATAATGGTACGGAATTTACTTGGAACCAAGACAAAATGAAAAAGATCCATCCTTTAGATGCTTTATGTTTGAAAGAAGGAATATATCATCATAAAATTAAACCTAGAACACCAAGACATAATGGTAAAGTAGAAAGAAGTCATAGAAATGATAATGAAAGATTTTATAATAATTTAAAATTTTATTCTCTAGAAGATTTAAGATATCAAGCTAAGTTATATTTAAAAAGATCAAACAATATACCAATGTCTGTACTAAATTATAGAACACCAAATGAACAAAGATTATATTTAGAAAAAAAATTAACCCAATTATCTTGAATTAATTTTATAAATTTTTAGTTTCACATCATTTACAAATATACAAAAGAGTGAAATTAATCACCCTTAGTTGCTTTATATTATAGATACGCAATTACTACAAATACTAGTAATAAAATAACTAACATTGTAGCAAAGAATTTCCAAATAAATTTTAACCATGATTTATAAGAAACATCAGCATATGATAAGCCAGCCATTAAGATAACACTAGTTGGAACAACTAAACTTGCTAAACCATTTATACTTGGATATATAATCGCAATTATGTTAGTAAAATCAGTATAAGATGCTGCATAGAATGCTCCAACAGTATAACCAGTGAATCCAAAGTCGGAATGGAATAAAGTAGTTATGAAACTAGTTAAGGTTGTAATTATTGGATTGAATCCTTTAAATAAGTTTTCAATAAAGTTTACCATTGTTGGTACATTGTATGTTGCTGCTCCAAACATACAAACAGTATAGCAAAGAATAATGAATAGTGCTGGACGTAACATTTTTTTAACACCATCGAAGGCATTTTCTAATAAAACATCAAATTTAACATGAGAGATAAATTTTAATAAGAAAGTCGATAACATAATGATTAAACTTATAACGTTCATATCCCAAGTACCAAAAGCACTAATACCGCTACCTAAAATAGTAGTAATTATAGGGATATCACCTATTTTGACATCGGTTCTTAGCCAAGTATCGAAATCATTAAAGATATTTACTTTAAAGACGCCAGCGTAATCAACATATCCTAAAACAATAAAGATTAATAGTAAGCTAAAGATTAGAATTATTGGCCACGTATGCGCTTTACTACTCTTAGTTTCTGCTACCATAAATTTATCAGTTTCAACTTCTTCTTTTAATTCTTTATTCTTTTTAGTAGTTATCTTATGAATATATAGAGCCATAAATAAAGCATATACAACATAAGCAATGACTAAAATACCAAATTTTAAGCCCATATCAACAGTTTGTTCTAAGCCTAAATTTTGTAGTAAGAAACTTAAACTATAGTTACCATAAGTGGTTCCAAGAATACCAATTAAAGCAGCTCCAAAGGTTGATGCTACTCCTACGACTTTACCAAGTCCTAATTTTAGAATAACACTTATAACGAATGGCGCAAAAACTAAAATAGGTAAAACTTCCATAGAAATTGAAGCATAAACGGCAAATAATAAAGATGCTAATAAAACGAATAGTAAAGGTTTATTTTCAAATGTCTTAGCAGTTTTAGATACTAGTTTACGATAACCATCAGTTCTTGATAAAACACCATAGAATGCTCCAACTACTAAGATAAATACAATATTTGGTAAATATGAATTTAGAACATAGTAAAATGGCATTCTAAATAAATCATCAAGTCCCAAACGATACATTCCGCTACTTGAAAAAGTTGCGCCACTAAATTGACCACCAGGAATAATCCAAGATAAAATAACAACAAGAATTAGAACTCCTAGTAGAACTTTAAATAAATCATGATTTTTAAACCATTGTTTTAATTTTTTCATTTCTATCTCCTCCTACTAAAATTATATCACAAGTTAGAAAATATAGAAAAAAATTTAGGATTTTTCACCTAAATTTCATCTAAAATTTAATTATTTGGTTTCATTAATGGGAATAAGACCACATCACGAATGGATGGTTGGTTATAAATTAGCATCATTAATCTATCAATACCAAATCCTAAACCAGAGATTGGAGGCATTCCTTGTTCCATAGCGCTAAGGAATGTTTCATCCATATCCATAGTTTCTTCGTCCCCTTGAGCTTTAGCTTTTAATTGGTCTTCAAAAGCATTTCTTTGAACTACTGGGTCAACTAACTCACTATAAGCTTTGCATAATTCGGTACCACAAACTAGAACTTGGAAAACATCAATAATTCTTTTGTCTTTATCATTTCTTCTAGCTAGAGGAATTAAAACGGCAGGATAGTTATAGATAATCGTTGGTTCAATAATGTCAGCTCTAATTAATTTTTTATAGCAGAAATCAATTATTTGACTTAAACTTTTATATTCTTCTAATTCTGCATAGGTAAATAAACCTTTATCAACAATTTGTTTTTTTAGTTCTTCAGGTTCTTCAATACTTAAGAAATTAAAACCAAATTTTTTAGTCATTTCTTCAACGTAGTTAATTCTTTTCCAATTTTCTTTACCAAAATCCAATGTGTGTCCTTGGTATTCAATAGTAGTTGTTCCAACAAGTTCTTGTAATAACCCTCTAATAAAGTTTTGATAGAATTTAATGTTATCTTCAAAATTCCAGTAAGATGCATACCACTCTACTTGGGTAAATTCTTGTAAATGTTCGGTATCCATTCCTTCATTTCTAAAACATTTAGCAACTTCATAAACACGGTCATAACCAGCAGCGATACATTGTTTTAAGTAAGTTTCCGGAGCAATTCTTAAATTACAATCGATAT
Organism: uncultured Bacilli bacterium; assembly: GCA_947631655.1. Taxonomy (GTDB): domain Bacteria; phylum Bacillota_I; class Bacilli_A; order RF39; family UBA660; genus CALWAM01. Next base: position 13,212 of record CANRME010000002.1, read on the forward strand.
CTAGGGCATTATGATGAGTATAGAAAGGACGAGCAGAAGCACCACAGACAGCCGTTTGAATAATTGGAGTTTCTACTTGTAAGAAACCATTTTCACCTAGAAATTTATGGATATATGCATATAACTTACTACGTCCTAAGAATACTTTACGGGCTTCTTCGTTCATGATTAAATCGACGTATCTTTCGCGATATTTAATTTCCGTATCAGTAAGACCGTGGAACTTTTCAGGTAGTGGTCTTAAGGCTTTACCGAGGAATTCAAAAGTATGAACTCTTAGGGTTTTTTCACCAGTTTGAGTAGTAAATATTTCACCTTTAGCACCGATAAAATCACCAATATCAATAAGTTTTTTAAAGAAATCATATTTTTCTTCACCAACTTCATCGATTTTAAATTCTAATTGCATATCACCTTCAATATCTCTAATTCTTACAAAGGAAAGTTTTCCCATTTTTCTAGCAAAAACAATTCTTCCGGCAAGAGAAACATCTTTAGTACCATCTTCTAAGGCACGGGCATCTTTTAGAGAATGCGTTTTTTCATATCTTTCAGGATAAGGATTACAAATCTCTCTTATCTTTTCTACTTTTTCCATTCTTACTTGTTCTTGTTCACTATATTCTTTCATAAGTTTCACTTCTTTCTTTGATTATTTTATCATAAATATTTATTATTTCCTACTTATTTTAACTTTAAGTCTAATTTATTAACGTCTAAGTCTAAATCAGTATCTAATTTTATTCTATCAATTTCGGTGATGATACTATCGATTTCGGTAATATTATCACTAACTTTTTGTTTATTCTTTATGACGTCTATAAGAGTAAGTAATCTTTGATAATAATTTTTTAAAGCGATATTAATCTCTCTATAACTTAACTTATTAGGACGATTATAAACAAAATTTATATAATCAACCGCAATATCTCTTACTTGTTCTTGGTCAATACTAGAATGTTCATAATCATTATTCTTAATCATATTGATAACTTTGATAATATCTTTAATAAACATATCTTTTTCAATAATAGAATTATCTACGGAAGGATTTTTTAAAGCATCTTTAATACTTTTATTAATAGTTAAAACTTTTTCGCTAGTATTTTGCTTTTTAGAAAATGATGATTCGATAGTATATTCGCGACCATAAAAATCTTTAGTTTCAGCATTTAATTCTAAATTAGGTTTATAATTTGGACTTCTATGAATATATTCTACATAATCTGTGGCTAGTTGTTTTAGATCCGCAATATCTTCTTCACAATCTTTATAAGGATTATTTTGAATATATGCAATATTTTGCATTATATCTTTAATAAAACTATCTACTCTAGTTTCTTCTTTCCCTTTAGACGATTTACCTTCTTTTATTTCGGCTATTCTATCTTTTAAATTAGGCACATATACATCTTTTAAAGTTTTATTACCTTTAATTATAGGGGGAAGGTAACAAGAAGATAATGATAGAAATAAACTTAGAGGAATATTTCCTGTAATAAGATGGGAAATAGTATATACGACCATATAAATAGCAATTTGAAATAGGGATATTTGAATATCTATACGACCTAATTCGTCAGCAGGACAGCTATTCATTTTTTTCTCTTCTATTTTGTGAAAGTAAGATAAGATACTATATAATAATTTATGATGTTTAATTCTATTTAAAATATTATTTAAATAAATTTTAGAAGATTCTTTGGCATACAAATTTCTTTTAGAACCAGCATTTAAATCATTAGCTATTTCTAAAGACCCCAAGTATTTAATGTTAATATTTTCTTTTAATTGGTCTTCTTCTATTTTATAATATACTGGTGTATTATCATCTTCATTTTGGTTATTTTTATCATAAATTAGGCTATCTAACTTTTCTATACTATGAGCGATACGATATTTAGATTGTTCTGATTTTATTTTTTCTTTAATGTTTTTTAATCTATTTTTTAATTCTTCTTGTTTATTACCTAATGTTAAAACAAAATTAGTACTTTCATCTTGATATTTTAGATACTCTTCACTTAATTCTTGTAAACTAATTAGTTCTTCTTTACAACTTGGATAAGAATTTACTTTTATAGCATTAATAGTATCCACAATTTCTTCTAAGAAATTATCATTTAATTGAACTTTTTTTACAATATTTTTTTCTTCTTCACGATTAATGAAACTTAAAGCATTAGTAAGAACCTGCTCACATTCATAATATTTTTGTTTAGCACTTTTAAAACTTAAAATTTTTATCAATAGTTTAGAAGCACATCTTGATCCCATAAATATAGAAGAAATAAAGATTACTAAAGCATCAATATATGGTATTATACCTAAAGGGAAAAGAGAACTTAAAATGGCAAAAACTAAAGCACAACAAAAAGCAATTAGAAAATTCATTCCTATATCTAGTGAACCAATATCATAAAACGTATTTTCTCTTTTTCTTAAAATTTTAAGATAAGCATTTTTATTATTTTTTAAATCTCTATAAGATGCTTCTACTTTTTCTTTAGTAAAATAATAATTATAAAAATGTTCAATATAGGATATATTATCAGATATTTCTTTTTCCCTTTCTTTTTTCATCATTTATCTCTCTTTCTATTACTTTTTACTTTAACTTTAATTCTAATTTATTAACATCTAGATTTAAATTATTATCTAATTTTATACCATCATTAATAGTTATTGTTGTAATATCATCTATATCTTCAATATTATCGCTTATTTTTTGTTTATTTTTTACTTTGAATACTACATTGTTTAATTGATAGTAATATTTCTTCATTTCGCTATTTATTTCTTCATAAGTATGAACACTTCCAAGTTTCCAATTAAGATAGTTTACTAAAATTCCTCTAGCCTCTTGTAATTCGTTATTAGAATAAGGATAATCATTAGCTTTAATAGCATTTATTACTTTAATTATATCTTTGATAAAGACATCATTGTTAATAAGATAGTTATCAGTTTCGGGTTTATTTAAAGCTTCTTTAAGAGCTTTATTTATTTCAATAATATCTTGTTCTCTTTTTCTACTTTGATACATATGCATTTCAATTTCATATTGACGTTCATAAAAATCATATATATCTTGATTGATTTTCAAAGTAGCATTATCGGCATATTGATAAGTAAACTCTGCATAATCTCTAGCTATTTCGTTTAAAGTAACAATATCTTGTTCACAATCTTTATAGGGATGAGCTTTAATATATTCTATATCAGAAAATAAATCTTTTATAAAACTATCAACTTTTTTATTTTTAAAATTTTCTTTTATCTCATCTATTCTTTTATCTCTATTTATTTCGTAACCAGTTTTTAATACTGATTTAAAGATTTTTTGTTCTTCCATATATCCTTTGTGTTCAGCCATATATGATTCCATTTTCTTTAATTCTTTATTTAAGTTATGCTTACCAATCAACATGCTAGGTACGAGGTAACAAATAATAGCACTTACTAAAGAAGTTATAATAATATGTCCACTAGAAAACGCTAGAAATGGATTTATAATGGCGAAAAGCAAGCCAGAAATCCAGTTAGGTTTTTTATATTTATAGATATAAGACCAAAAAGTATACTTAAAATTATGTTTATTAATTTCTTTATAATATTTAGTTACTTTCTCCATTTCTTTATTAATTGATGGTGAACTCCAATTCCTTGAAGTACGATTATTATATTGGTCAATTTTATCTAAGCTTTCTTCAGCTTCTTTAAAAATATTACGATATGGAGAAACGTTAATTCCTTTTGATGATTTTTGGTTGAGTGTTACTTTTTCCCCCACAATTAATTTATCTATTACTCTTAAAACGTTTTTTATTTTATAAGTTTGTTGTTTTGAAGATACTCTATCTTCTATTTCGTCTAAGCGTTTAGTAAATTCATCTTTTTGATTAGTTAAAGATAGTTCTAAATTTGTATTATTATTTTGATAAGAAATATATTCTAAAGCTAAAGTTTGTAAAGATAATAATTCTTCTTTAGCAGTTTCATAAGAATTATATTGAATGTCTTTTATGGTGGAATAAATTTCTTGTAAAAAGGAATCAGTTAAAATTTCACTTTGATAATTTTCTTTTATAGGTTTATCTAAATTATTAGTAAAACGTTCAACTAAATTATTATAAATTAGTCTAGCATAAGCTTTACGCCATTTGCTTTGGTATAGTTTTTCTAGAATCCGGGTGTTTATAAGAATTGAAGGAATGATGGTTCCAATGACCATTTCTATTATCATGATATTGGTCATTGGTAAGACAGCAGGCGATAAAAGAATTATTCCACCTACAACAATATAAAAAATAAATAATGCTGCTTGTGAAAGAATAACATCATTAGAATCTAATTTATTTTGGAAAATGTTTGCTTTTTCACTAGACAAAATCATTTGCATAACTTCTTTTTTATGAGTTGTTAAAAAATTATGCATATCATTAAGAGCATCTCTATCTAAATCTAGTTTTTTTATATTACCATCTAAAATATCTTTAATAATAGATAATTCATTTCCATCTTCCATATATATCCCCCAAGACAGTATTGCTTATTCTACTATAATTACCTTTAAAAGTAAAGATATATTGATATACCAATAATAAATTATTATTTTAACTTTAATTCTAATTTATTAACGTCTAAGCCAAGATTAGCATCTAATTCTACACCATCTTGAAGAGTTAATTTCATAACATTATTTATATCTTTGATATTATCACTGATTACTTGTTTATTTTTTACTTTGAAAATAACATTGTTTAATTGATAATAATATTTCTTCATTTCTCTATTTATCTCTTCATAGGTATGATACTCTACAAATCTCCAATTAAGATAGTTTACTAAAATTCCTCTAACTTCTTGTAATTCATTATTAGAATATGGATAATTATTTGCTTTAATGGCATTTATTACTTTAATTATATCTTTAATAAAAATATCATTATTGATAAGGAAGTTATCAGTTTCGGGGTTATTTAAAGCGTCTTTAAGAGCTCTATTTATTTCAACTATATCTTTAACTTGGTTTTGTTTTTGCATCATATGATATTCTATCTCATATTGTTTTTTATAAAAATCATATATACCTTGATTAATTTTTAAAGTAGGATTATCACTATGATTATACATATATAAAGCATAATCATTTGCAATTGTATTTAAGTCAATAATGTCTTTTTCACAATCTTCATAGGGATGAGCTTTTATAAGTTCAATATCATAGTATAAATCTTTTATAAAACTATCAACTTTTTTATTTTTAAAATGACTAGCTATTTGTTCTAAGCCTTTATCTCTATCACGTTCTTTATCAGTTTTAAGAAGGGATTCTGTATCTTTTTGACCTCTTTGATACCTTTCACTTTGTTCAATATAACCTTTTAAGATAGAAAGGTCATTTTTCAAACATTTACTTCCCAGATAAAACATTGGAGCAATATAAGTAGAAACAAAAGCTAATAAAGCACTAAGAATAATATTTCCGTTTATACCTGTTAAGAAAGGATTAATAACTAAGAGAGGATTAACAACAGCAAAAACTAAGGCGAAAAGTAGAGTATCGATTCCCTTAGAATTATGTAAATAAGACCAAAGTGTATATTTTAATCTGTGTTTTTTCATTCGGTTATAAATCTTAACTAATTTAGAGTATTTAATGGCTAACTTTTCATAGCTAATTTCATTACTAGTTAGTTTATCTATTTCATCAAGATCATTATAACCTTTATCACTATCACTTAAAAAATCTAATTCAATTGATTGTTCTTTTTCTTTTAATTCTTCTACTTTTTCTCCCTTAATTAATTTATCAATTACTCTTAATACATTTTCTATTTTATAATTTTTTTGATTAGTTTTAACCTTTTCTTTAATTAATTTTAAACGATTTTCAAATTTTTCTTTTTGGTTAGTTAAAGTTAAATCGACAACTTCCTTATTTTGGTTTTTATAATCTATATATTCTAATGCTAAAACTTGTAATTCTTGTAATTCCATTTTAGCAGTTTTATAAGAATTATTTTGAATATCTTTAATAGTAAGATAAATTTCTTGCAAAAAATTATCAACTATATTATTGTTTAAAGATACATTTAAATTTAACTTATTATCTCTTTTGGCAAAAAACTTAACCATATTATTATAGGTTTCTTTAGCTTTTTTATTAATGATTTTTCTTTGATATAAATATTCTAAAATTTGAGAATTAATAATTAATAATGGAAAGATAGAATTTATTGTAAATCTAATCAACATTAAAACATTGCTAGAATTAAAAGGCCACTCGCCTAATAGGGCAAAAGCACCATAAAAAGTTGAAAGGCCAAAACTTATAAGGAAACTAAGTACTAATGTTTTAAAGTTTGGCATAGTTTCTAAAAGTTTTCTTTTTTCATTAGCTTTGATTTTTTTAATAACTTCCTTTTTATCATTTATTAGACAATCATAAATATGCTCAGCTGCTTCTTTATTATAAGATTTTATATTACCATTTAAAATGTTTTCAATAGCATGTAATTCATTTTCATAATTCATAAAAATCCCCCATGACAAGTATTGTTTATTCTACTATAAATACTTTTAAAAGTAAATATATAACTTGTCTTAAGCTAAGATATTTTTTATAATATAAATACGAGGAAGTTATGAAAAAGAATTTAAAATATATTATACCTACTTTAATTATTAATACTTTGATTATTTTAAATATAATTAATTTTAAAATTAGTTTTATTTCTTTTTTTAATTTGATAATTTTGTCTAGTTTTTCTCTATACTTGACAGCAAGTCTTACTTCTAAAATAACAATATCTTTACATACCAATTTCTTAGCTTCTTTTTATAAGCCGAATATATCAGAAAATTTAGAACACAAAATAAATAACATCTATAATATTGAACAAAGTATATTTATATATTTTTTTACTTTACTATATGGTTCTTTACATAGTTTAATATATTTTATTTATAGTTTTTATAATAATACCTATCTTTATATAATGATTATTTTTATCTTAACCCTTGGTTGGTATAAATATCGAAAAAGATATAATACTATTTTTTCTAATGAAAATTACATAAAGGGAATTAATATAATTAAACTAGCTAATAAAGAAGATAAAGAAAAGAAAGAATTAAAATATAGATTTCATAATTATCTTATTCAAAAAAGAAAGATGGTTATTTTAGAAAGTATTTATTTACTAACTTTATTTATTTTATTAATTATTGGAAAAAATATATATTTAGTTACTTTTGTCATCCCTTTATTATGTATACTTTATAAAGCAGACGAATTAGATACGGCTTATGGTTATATTAGAAACTATAATAATTTTTATAATATACCTAAATATAAAACATTATCTGATTTTAATAACTTAATTACTTTAAAAAATGTTAATATTCATAACTTTAATGATTTAACAATTACTTTTCCTAAAAATCATGTTTGTATGATATATGGTCCTTCTTTGAGTGGCAAAACTACAATATTAGATGTTCTTGCTAATCGAATAAATATAAATAATGGCGAAATAATTGTGGATAACAAACGACTTATCCACAAGAAACTTAATACTTCTTACATGCGCCATGATGATTATTTATTTTCTAATTCTTTAAAAAAATTATTTTTAGAATTAAATTCTAAAACAAACGAAACAAGGATTCATTTTTGGTTAAAACAAGTAAATGCTGAATATTTTACTTATGACTTACAAAAGATTATTACTAAAAATGGCGATAAATTAACGAAAGAAGAACAAAGTAAATTAAAAATAGCTCTAAATTTAATAAAAGATAGTAATATTTTATTATTTGATGAACCATTTAAGTATTTAGATACTAATACTATTAAAAGAATTACTGCTAATTTAAGATATTTAAGTAATACAATTATTATAACGACTAACGACTATGCACATTTAAAATTTGCGGATTCCGTTTATATTATTGACGATAATAAATTATTATATAGTGGTACTTATAAAGATATACCCGATTATTTAGAAAGGAAGTATAAAATATGATAGCAGTAATTATAACTTTTTTACTACCTTATTTATATATTTTATTAAATAATAAATTTTGGTTATTATTAATTTATATAGTTTTATACAGTATATCTTTTTATATAGCAAGTGATTATATCTTAAAAAAATTGGTTAATATTTTATTAGACAAAAATGAAAATATAAATTTATATCTTAAACTAAGTATTATTTATTTATTCTTAGTATCTAATATACCTATTTTAATTTATAACTACCCTATTTTCTTATTAAGTCTTACTATGGTAGTAATATTATATACAATTAATATTTTCGTTTTTAAACTTTTTAATAAATATGTAAGTAATAAATATTTGATAAGTAACTATTTAAAAGAATGTTACTTAGAAAAAGATACCGCATTAAATAAAGGAACAGTTAATATTAGAATTGATTCTTTTAAAAAATATTTAAAAAGATATAAACATAATTTATTTAAGAGATTGTTTTATTCTAGTATTATTTATTTAATTAATTTTATTTATGTTATATTAATTATCTATTTATTAAAAGACTTTACTATTGTAAATATTATTTTAACTTTATATATGAGTGTTTATAGTTATTTATTTATTAAATATTTAAAATATATTAAAGGGTATTATAAAATATTTAAGCATAATAAAGAAGACAATAAAAAAAGGACTACTTCCTTTAAAAAGATTACTCTTAAAAATATTTCTATTCCTAATTTAGTTACTAACTTTAATTTAACTATTAATAATAACGATAAAATATATATTATAGGAGAAAATAAAGATTATACTCCTTTACTTAATACTTTATTAAATAAGAATAATTATTTAGGAAAAATAACAGTTGATAGAAAAGATATTAAAAATATAGATCTAAGTGCATTATTAATGTTAGATTATAATAATTTATGGTTTAAGGAATCTACTATAATTGATAATATTTTATACAATAAAGTTCTTAATTCTAAAAATTTTCACCAGTTAATCAATACTTATTTACCTAATAATTTTATAGAATCATTTATTAATGAAGAAGGGACAGAAATTAAAAATGTTTATGACTACCCTATTTATTATCAAAGATTAATTACGTTTATGAGAAGTATTAATACTGATAAAGATATTATAATATTAGATAAGCCATTTAATAATTTAAGTAAATATAATCAAAATATTATGGAAAAAGAATTAGCAAAATTAAATAAAACTATAGTAATTTTTAGTAATACTCCTCCTACTTTAGATAGCTATTCTAAAATACTTTTATTAGAGAACTTACTAATAAAAGAAGAAGGAACATATAATGAATTAATTAAAGAAAAAAGAGATTTCTACCGATTAATTAATAGATAATCTCTTTTTATTATACATTTATGTTAGCTTGATTAGTTTTTAGTTTGTTTAGTTGTTTATTAGTTAAACCTGTAGCTTTTAATATTATTTCTGGTTGGACTCCTAAATTTAATAAATTTCTGGCATTATTAATTTTTTCAGTTTGAGCACCTTTTTTAACACCTTTTTTAAGTTCTTCTTTTAGTTCTTCTTTATGACGGTCTCTTATGGAATTCATCATCCATTCGTGTTCTTCATCAACATCTCGGTATCCATATGGTATATCCATTGCATCATAGTGAATCATCTCTCTTATAACATCTTTCAAAATATCATCTCCTCTACTTATTTTTATTAATTCTTCTTCATCTTCTAATATCATTATTTTTAGGTATTTTAATATCTCTTCTTTTACACTTTTAGTATATTTTTTGCTTTGCAATTTGTCAAGTTTTATGTGATATATTTCTATATCTATTGGATACTCTTTTCCTTTATTATCTTTTAATGTATATTTATTAATTAATTTATCTCCTACTTTTCCATTGAAATCAAAGTTTAATAACAAATATTTCTGCCCTATGGGATATTTCTTATTCTTTCTATTATTTTGATTATGTATAGAAAATAAGTAACTTATATTTTTTCTATATATTCTCTGGAAGGATTTTTATTCATTTCTAATATTATATTAAAGTCGTTTATTTTAGTAATAATATCACTTCGATGATGTTTATTTTTTCTATAATCTTCTTTTAAATTAGTATCTAGATATTTTAAATCTTCTAGTTCTTCTAAAGGTATATCGGTTATATAATGGATTAATCTTTTTACATATTTTTTTTATAAGTTATTATATGAGCAAATACTAAATCGTCAATCATAGCTTTAATCATAATATTTCTCCTTTCAGTAAGAAGAACTATACACTAAAGAAAATGAAATGTAAAATTGCAGATTTTGCGAGTTTGGGCTCCAAATTAGAAAATTGGTATTTCCCGAACATATGGGAAACTTTTAAAACTTTATCACACCAAAAATATCTTACAAAGTAAGGTATAATCTAAGTTTAATTAATATTTATTAAACTTTTAAAATCAAAATACAGATTTTGCTCATTTTTTAAGAAAAAGCCCTCCAATTTTAAAAATTGGTAAAATTTAATTTTTTACGTTGATAAAACATAAGGACTTTCATATGTGCCATCACCACTTAAGACCTTCACATTTGATTTTAAATATAAAGTTGGTCTAACTATATATGGCGTAGTAGTGTAAGCTTGATAAACAAGCCCAGTACCACCCACAATGTGTGTAACGCAAGCACATGACCATCCGATCGGCATAATTACCCATTGTGATCTACTCAATAACCAACTATTTCCGGCACAATTGGTTCTATAATCGTCTTTATTCCATGTATATAGTGCGGAATTTAAACATCCATTTCTATTAGTTGTTTCATTACCTTCTAAACCACTAGTTGCATATGCATAATCACTGGGATATATTAAGCCGATATATCCATCCCATGTTGTGGGCAATCCAGGGGATACAAGTATACCTCTTTCCTCTTCATAAAATTGAGCAGCATCTGAATCTATGTATTCTTCGGGTCCACCGATGTTCCATCTTACTTTTTCGATCATTTCTTTAGTATTTGCTGTTATTCCTTTATAATTATCATTTCTTGTGTTGGAGCCGACAATACTTGTATATTCTGCTTCAGTTATCCAAGTGCCATCATCGGTTTTTTCTAAATATGGCCCATTTAATCCTTTCTGCAAACTTGCTTCCGCCCAATTATTTTTGTTTGAACTATCCCATGCAATAAGTCCTATACTATCAGCTCTGATTATCTTTACTAAATTTTCTTTAGTGGTTGTTTCGTCAGCATTTACTTTTTCAATGTTCTTAAATGAACCAATAATCCTCCATCTTTCACATGTTTCTTCTGAAGGAGCACTATAATCATCACAATTAAACCAAATGTAATTTGCTGGTTCTTTACCATAATATCTAGCATTACTATCTGGATCATCAAAAGCTAATTCTTTATTATATTGTAATTCTTTCTTTAATAAGCATTCTGACATTTCTGTATCTTTACATATCGCTGCTTTAAAGGGATTACTGGTAAATTTAATATTACATCTATTAGGTTTATCTAGTTTTAATTCTAGTTTCCATGTTTCACTATTAAAACTAGCAGTTATATCTTCATTTTCACATTCTATTCCTTCATATAAATATCCTTCTTCTTTAGAGGGAAAATCTTCTTGTTTTTTATTATCAACATAAACAGCTAATTGTATATCTTTACTATAGAATTTATCTACAGTAGTATATATAATTCTTTTATTATATTTTATTTGATATAGTGCATAACTACTTCCTATGGCTACTATTAATAGTAATAAACATACACCTAATATTACTTTATTTTTATTTCCTTTTTGAATTTTTCTTAATTCTTTTTCTGGATTAAATACTCTCATACTATTGCTCCTTAATATTATTCTAACTAAATATTACACCTTATAAGGTTTAAAGTCAATACATCTATTTAGGTGTATGCAATAATCTAGTTATGGTGATTTTAATGGATATATCAAGATTAAAAGATATTAGAGAAGATCGAGATTATAATCAAACGCAGATTGCAAAGATATTAAATACAACCCAACAACAATATTCAAAATATGAATTAGGTATTCAATTAATACCAATTGATAGATTAGAAAAATTAGCTGATTTTTATGACTTAAGTATAGATTATATAATAGGAAGAACGAATGTGCGGAAACCTTATCCTAAAAAATAAAATATTATTTTTATTCTTACCAATGTTCTTTTTTATTATATTTTTTGATGAAATAATTTACAAAAGTGGGTGCAAAAAGGTGTAAATTAGAGCAAAAAGTGGGTGCAAAAAGGTGTAAGTATGCTATACTAATCATCAGGAAAAAAATATAATGATTTAAAAATTTTATTAGATTTTGATTTTGATAAATATGTACCCTATGGATTTTGAAGAGTTTTTAATTGCTTTTAATCAAGAAGCTTTGTTAGATAAAATTAAATATTGTTTTCAAAAGAATGAACCTATGGGTATTCTTCATAATAAAGCAGTAGATTATTATAGAAGATATTTATTATCAGGCGGAATGCCAGATAGTGTTAAAAATCTACTCAATTGTGGAGATGATTATTATAACTATGATTTAGCAATATTAGATAATATTATAGAAGACTATTTAAATGATATGAATAACTATGTTAGTAATTCTAGTGAAACTTTGAGAATTAGAAAGATATATAATTCTTTATCATCACAATTACAAAATACTTCTAAAAAATTTCAATATTCAGTTATTGATAATGGAGCTAAAGCAAGAGAATATGCACAACCATTAAATTGGTTAATAGAAAGTAATATGGTCCAAATGTGTAAATGTGTTAAATTACCTGAAAAACCATTATTAGGATTTGTAGACAATGATACATTTAAAATATATTATTCTGATGTAGGTGTATTTAATAGATTATTAAATAATGATATAAAAACGATTATTTTAGATGATATGAAAATTTACAAAGGAATTATTACAGAAAATTATGTTGCTAACGAATTAAAAGCTAATGGAACTGAATTATTATATTGGAAAGGGACTAGAAACTCTGAAATAGACTTTTTAATTTCCACAAGAAATGACGGAATAATACCTATTGAAGTTAAAGCCGATATTCATACCCAATCCAAGAGTTTAAGCGTTTATAAAGATTTATATCATCCTAAATATATGATTAGAATTAGTTTAAAAGATTTTGGATTTGAAAACGATATTAAATCTGTTCCTTTATATGCAACATTTTGTATTAATAATAAATATTTAGACCGTGATGAAAACTAATTATAGTTATTCCAAAAAATTAAGCTGCGATTAAGCAGCTTTTTGATTATAATAATTTTCTCGTATTTCTACAGGAGTCCACCCGTAATCAGTCCATATTCTTGAATTATTGTATATTTCCATAAGATACTCTATTAATTCATCTATGTTATTTTGATTTATTTCTAAATCAAAAGCTTCTAACATTTCTATTGATGGACCTACAGCACTATTTCCTATTCTGTATATATGTGATATGGTTTCTACAATATTTTCAATTATATCTTCCGAGATATTATGTTTTTGTAAATATTTTTTAAATTTTAATATAGATGGAGTTATTTCATAATAATCATAATTAGAATACTTAAGTAGTTCTTTTAATTTAATTGGTTTTCTTTCTATAGTTTCTTGGCGGTTAATGATATAATCTATCATCTCGTTTAAATCCTCATCATTTAACATTTTATGAATAAAATATAAATTATTTTCTTTAAATTTTATATTTATGTTATCTATTCTATCGCAAAATAATATACTATCAATTGGTATATCTAAATTGTATTTTCTATAATATAAATAATAGTTATGATACAAATCATCCAATGAAACAACTCCATATAGTTCAATCATTGCTTTTAATAAAGTATATACTTTAGTGTTTTCTTCTACTATCTTATCAATAGTTTCTAGATTAATATCTTTAATAACATTATAAATGTCGTTAGTCATAGAAATATAAAATTTATCATTTCTTCTAAATAAAAATACTAAGCCGGACATATATAAGAAATGATATGTCTCCATACTTATATTATTATCTTGAATAGTACCATTATTAACTACTAATTTTTTTAACAAGTCTAATTCTTCACGGGTAAATCTTTCAATTAAGTTAGTTAATATTTCTTTATTAGTAAGAGAATTATAAATAATATTAACAAGTTCTTTTTTAGGTTTATTACTTAATTTATCAAGTTTTAATAGATAGCCAATATGTTTTAAATCTTTAATTGTTAAAACTTTTAATAATTCTTTTAAGTCTTTTACTAGCGGAGCATTAGCGGCATTTTCTAAATTTATTTGAGCATCAACGGTCATATTATCAAATGTATGAGTAATTATTTCTTTGATTTCAGTTGGTATATAATAGATATGGTTATCTACTGAACCATAGATAAATACAAAAAATGATTTTATGTCTTGATCATAAATATATATTAAATTAGTATTTTCAAATTTAATTAAATTTTCAAAATATATTTTTGTATGTATATCTTCCTTGGATATTTCTAAAAATGTTTTAAAAGAATCTAAGATATAATCTTTTAATTCATATATATCATTAAGATCATATTTCTTTAGTGTTTCATTAATAAGTTCTTTATCTAATGCTTTTAATGATGATAATAAATCTAATTTGCCCTTTTTTATTAAATACTTTTTATAATTCATACTTACCTCTTCTACTTGTCAATGCTATTTAATATATTTAGTCATTACCTTTTTAGCTAACTCTTCGCCTTTATTAGTTAAAGATACTGATTTATTGGAATGTTTACTATAAAACAAATATCCTTTATTTGTTAATTCGTTCAAAATATCAAAGTCATATCCTTTCCAACAGTTTTTTATTGTTACTTCTTTTATCCCGCCATTTTCGTCGTCAACATAAGCATTTTCTTCCCAGGAAGTTAAATACATAAGTAATAATGTTAATTCTTCTACTAATTCTTTATTCATATCTTTTACCTTTTCTACATTAAATTCAAAAAAAGCCACTAAGTATTAAGCAGCTTTTTGATTAAGACCAAATTTTTTGTTAAATTTTTCTACGGCACCTGTCTTTTTAGCACGACCTTGGTTACCAGTATAGAATGGATGACATTCACTACATACTTCTACATGAATTTCTTCTTTAGTAGACATAGTTTCGAATGTTGCACCACAAGCACATTTTACAACAGCTTTTTTAACATCTGGATGTATATTCTTTTTCATACTAATGCTCCCTTCGCCATGTATAATCTTATACATAGTAATTTCGTTTCTTGAAGTATTATATATCATAAAGGCACTTTAATGCAATAGTTTTTTTAATTTTTGACACTTTTTTAGATATAATTTAGTTCTTTTAAGTAAGATAATAACTTGGAAGATATATCTTCATTAGAATTTAAATAAACAATATGATATTCATTAGCTAAATTTTTTAATGCTTTATTTAAAGTGTTAGATATACCGGGAGGAGATATATAGATTATATTTTTAGAATTAATTCTTCGTATATCTTTAAAAATTATTTCTAAATCAACCAGTATTTCTCTAGTAACATTAGAGTTATAACTATTGTTATCTTTTATTTCATCTTTACCAAGATGAATAATTATTAAGTCAGATTTGCGAATTAGTTGTTTAATATCATATTTATTTTCAATTAAGTAGTCTTTTAAATTTTCTATTTCAAAGTTATATTTAGATAGAGAAGTATCATAAGTAATTTTAGTATCTTTTAATGCGTTTTTAATAATATTATTATAGTTAGATTCAGGTAAAGTGGTTTTATCATATATAGATAAAATATAAGGATTAGTAGGAGGAGCAGAATCATAAATTAAATAAACAATTAAAATACTTAAGATAATAAGTAGAAGAAGTTTAAATTTCATATAATCACCAAAATAAAAATAATAGATTTCTCTATTATTCTATTTCGTTTACTTTAATTTTAGCACCGACACCAGATAATTTTTCGACTATATTTTCATAACCTCTTAAAATATGTTCGGCAGCATTAATAGTAGTAATACCTTTAGCTGCTAAGGCGGCGATGACAAGAGAAGCACCGGCTCTTAGGTCACTAGCTTCTACTTCTTTATTTAAAAAGATAGTAGGGCCATGAACGGAAATTTTTTCTTTGTTTTCCACACTAATATTGGCATTCATTTTAACTAGATAAGGAACATGACCTAAGCGGTTTTCCCATATAGTTTCCGTAATAGTTGAAGTACCATTACATCTAGTTAAAACAGAGGCGAGCGGTTGAGCTAAGTCGGTAGGAAATCCAGGATAAAAAGTTGTCGTAACATTAATAGGATTATAAGTTTCTTTTTTAGTAATAGTTAGAGAATCATCGTTTAAAGTATAATTTGCTTGCATTTCATCTAGAGCATGAAATAGGGAAGTTAGATTTTCTTTTTTGATTCCACTTATAGTTAAATTATTCCCCATTAAAGCGCCCGCTAATATATAGGTACCAGCTTCGATACGATCAGGAATAACAGATATTTTACCATTTTGATAAGTTGTTTTACCATTAATGGTTATAGTATCAGTCCCGGCCCCCGTAATATTTGCTCCTAAATTATTTAAAAATTCTGCTATATTTATGATTTCTGGTTCTTTGGCCGCATTATTAATATGCGTTATACCTATAGCAGCAGTAGCTGCAATCATCAAATTAATTGTCGCACCGACACTTGGAACACGTAAGTTTATATCTGTACCTACTAAACCATCTGTTTTAATCGTAATTTTATCATCTGTGGTAGTAATAGTAGCTCCTAAAGATTTGAAACCATCTAAATGAAGGTCGATAGGACGAAGACCAATATTACAACCACCAGGAATAGACATTTCAACATAGTTATATTTAGCAAGTAAAGTTCCCATTAAATAATAAGAAGCTCGTAAACGTTTAGAAAGTTCTCCTGGAATAAAAGTGTTTTTAACTTCGGTAGTATCAATATTTAAAGTTTCATTTTCATAAGTTATATGGCAATTTAAAATTTTTAACATTTCTAATAAAGATGCGGTATCGCTTATATTAGGAACGTTTTCAATTAGGGCATGAGATGGTGCAAGTAGAGCGATAGGAATTAAAGCAACCACACTATTTTTAGCTCCACTTATTGGAATTTTTCCAGTTAGAGGAGTTCCCCCTTCGATTATAATTTGTTTCATAAACTTCACTATCCTTTATTTTTACTGCCTAGGATTCCAATATAGGTTTTTACTTGTTTTTTAAGACTTTCTTCCCCAGATGAAATAATCTTGCGAGGGTCGTAGACAGCTATATTATTATTAATGAAGTCTCTAACACTTTTATTCCAAGCTAGTTGTAATTCCGTGTTAAAATTTATCTTACAAACTCCATTTTTAATACACTCTTTTAAAATATTTTCGGGTAAACCAGAACCACCATGGAGCACTAAAGGAATATTAAATGTTGTACTTATTTCTTGCATTCTTTGAGTGTTAATCTTAGGTTCACCTTTATAGATACCATGAACGCTTCCTAAAGCGGGAGCATACATATCTATATTGGTATTATTTAAAAATACTCGACTATCTTCTATGGTTGTATAATAAACTTCACTAGTTAAATTATCTTCCGTGCCACCAATGTGCCCCGTTTCGGCTTCGATTAGGGCATCTTTACAATACTCACTTACTTCTTTAGTCATCTTTATATTTTCTTCTAAAGAGTAACGAGAGGCATCAATCATTATAGAACGGAAGCCAGCATCATAAGCTTTTTTACAATCTTCCACGTTATTAGCGTGATCTAGATGAAGCATAACAGGTATAGTGATATTTAAGTCTTTTATTAAGCCATTAACCATACCCGCAATAACATCAAAACCACCCATGTATTTGGCAGCTCCTAAAGAGACACCTAAAAATACTGGACTTTTATTTGCTTCACATTCTTCTAGAATATATTTTGTCCATTCTAAGTTATTGATATTAAAATGCGGAATAGCATAATGTTCATTTTGAGCTTTTAATAACATAGCACTATAAAGTTTCATATAGTTTCACCTATATTGATTATAAAGGAAAATAGGTAGTTTCGCAAATAATAAGTCAGTTTTATTTACATAAATAGTAAAGTCCTAAAAGAATTAAAATAGTAAGACCTAGGTAATTCGCTTTTTTACCTAATTTAGAAGATACTTTTTTACTAATAATACATCCTAAGAAGGTAAAAAAGCCACTAGTTAAGGAGAATGTTGTTGAAGAAAGAAAAAAATTGGTAGTTATTGCAGGAAGGCCAATACCAGTAGTAAAGGAATCAAAACTTACTAAAACTGCAAATAAAAGATACCCAAAGATATTTAAAGAGAAAGTGGGTTCTTCTTTGGAAAACATATCATAAATAATTTTTAGGCCTAAAACTAGGAGAATAATACCTAGTAAATCATTAGGGTTGATAGGTAGGGTAGATATAGCTTTATTACCTAAAGCTAAGCCAAGTAGAGGAAGAAAGAAATGGAATATAGCAGTAGTTATACTAAAGAAAAAAATATTTTTTTTAGTGATATTTAGGGGACCAAAGGTTAGAGAAAGGGAAAATGCATCCATACTAAGAGCGATACCAACAAATAATATGGCTAAAAAATTAGACATATAAAAACCTCCTAATTAATTATATAGAGAAGGTTTTAGTTTTATTTCAAATATTTACTAATTATTTCTTTTACAATAGATTTATATTCTACCGTATCGGTACCATATTTATCCTCATCAATTAAGCATAAAGGCGGGTACAAAACACACCAATAGTTCGAACCTTCACCTTTGCCTAAAGTAATAACTAAAGACTCATATTTACCCGGATTATAGGTTTGGTTTAACAGCATCTTTTCAGGGAAAAAATTTTCTCCATAATTTAGGGAATAAGTAATGTTTAAGGTATTTAATTTTTCTTTAATTAGAGGTATGGAGTTGGTTATTTTAGTTCTAGTGTCTTCTAAAGTTTTTTCAGTAGATAATAGGGGAATTATTTCTTTTTTGACTAAATCTTTGACTTTAGCTTTATCTACTAACGCATTGGCACTATTATCAGCGGGAATTATTCGAAGTCTTATCGAAGAATTAGCAGGAATTAAGACATCTTCGGTTTTTGGTTTATATAAATTAATAAAAGTTATTAAAATAACTAAAATAGGAATTATTTTTTTCATTTTAAAATATCACCACTTATATAGTGAGTGATATTTATATTATTTATTCATTTAATATAAAGATATATCTATCTAAGTTATTATAATCGGTTTCACATATAACTTTGGATGTTGGTAAGTTTTTTTTAATGTAGGCGGTGATACTTTTTTTCTGTGTGGCACCAATTTCTAAAGCACATAATTTAAAGTTAATAAGTTTTAAGTTATCAACAATTTTTTTATAAAATGCTAAACCAGAATCACTGGCATATAAAGCTAAAGATGGTTCATATTTTACTTCGGGAGCTACTTCCTCATCATAAGCAATGTAGGGAGGATTACTTATAATTACATCATAATCAGTTATTTTAGTATTTAAAATATCTTGATTAAAAAAAGTAATATCAACATTATTTAATTTAGCATTAGACTTAGCTACTTTTAAAGCAGTTTCACTAACATCTAAAGCAGTTACTATTGAAGTGGGAAGAAGTTTTTTTAAACTTATGGCTATACAACCACTACCGGTACCAATATCTAAAATAGTAGGGGAAGTAATATTTAATTTTTCTATAAGTTTATAAGTTTTATCGACTAAGTATTCGGTTTCAAAACGAGGAATTAAGACATTCTCATTAACTTTTATCTGATAACCACAAAAAGATACATCACCAATTAGATATTGCACAGGATAATTATCCTTTAATTTATCTAAATAAGATGTATCGTTTTGATATTTTTCTTTTAATAGTTTTTCATCTGTTTTAGTTATTTCCATTAGATACCTTGATTTTCACCGGCAAGTTTTAAGCGCATGTCTTCGTTAATTAAAGCATCAATAATAGGACCAAGGTTACCTTCCATAACTCGATCTAATTCCATAATACTAAAATTAATACGATGGTCAGTTACGCGGTTTTGCGGATAATTATAGGTTCTAATTTTTTCGCTTCTATCACCGGTACCTATTTTACTTTTACGTTCGGCTCCTAATTCGCTTTCTTGTTTTTGTTGCTCATAATCATAGATTTTAGATTTTAATAAAGCTAAAGCTCTTTCTCTATTCTTTAATTGACTTCTTTCCGTTTGACAAGTTACAACGACACCAGTAGGAATATGAGTAAGTCTTACGGCAGAATTTGAAGTATTAACGGATTGGCCACCAGCACCAGAACTATGATAAACATCCATTTTAATATCGGATTCTTTTACTTCAATGTTAACATCTTCCACACTTGGCATTACTAAAACCGTTGCTGTAGAAGTATGAACGCGTCCTTGCGTTTCGGTTGTAGGAACTCTTTGAACACGATGCGAACCGCTTTCATATTTCATTTTAGAGTATACGTCGTCGCCTTTAACGATAAATTCAATTTGAGCATAACCGCCACTAGCTCCTGGAGTTTCATTAATTACTTCAATCCGCCAGCCTTGGTCTTCAAAGTAGTGCGAATACATTCTAAATAAGTCACCAGCAAAAATATTGGCTTCGTCTCCTCCAGCGGCACCTCTTATTTCCATAATAATATCTTTGCCGTCATTAGGGTCTTTAGGTACTAACATTATTTGTAGTTCTTCTTCTAATTTAGGAATTTTTTCTTTTAACTCATCTATTTCTAATTTAGCCATTTCTGCTAGTTCTTGATCGTCTAGCATAGACTCTGCTTCTTCTAAATTATTCTCGGCCGTAGTAAGTTCATCATATTTTAAAACAATGTCTTCTAAATCTTTTTGTTCTTTAGATAAATCCTTTAAAAGGTTATAATTACCTAATACTTCGGGGTCCGTTAACCTTTCACTTACTTCGTTATATTTAGCTTTAATAGCTTCTAAGCGGTCGTGCATTAGAGCACCTCCTTACATTAAATCTTTTTCTTCTTCATCGTCACCAATGATTACTAAATCTTTTAAATCATCATCGTCTTCGTCATCATCTACATCATCATCGTAATAAAGTTCTTCTTCCTTGTCCTCTTCATCTTCAATATCAGGTTCTTCTTCATCGCTTACAACGACTTCTTCTTCATCATCTAAGTCCATAACAATATTAGACTTATGACGACTTTTTAAATCCCAGTAACCATTTTCTAGCATTGTAAATCTTTGGTCAGTAGATAATACTTGAAAGAAATCTCCGATTTGACGTTCATATACAGCATCACTTAATTTTAATAAAGTACATATTTCTTTAAATAAATCCGTGATTTTAATTTTCTTTCCTGTTTCATTTAATATTTCATAAGCTATGTCATCATAAGACATATTTTCTAATTCTTCTTCCGTAATATTTTTTAATTTCATAATTCCTCCTACATTCTTTCTGGTGGTATAACACCAATTAAATCAAGGGCATTTTTTAAAGTTACCCTAATAGCACTTAAAAAATTCATATATTCATTAGTTTCATCTTCATTTTCCGTTATAAAACGCTTTTTAGAGTATAGAACATGGAAGCTTGAAGCTAACTCATAAACATAATTAGTTATTAAATGAGGTAACTTTTTATTCGCTGCGTTTAAAACAACAGATGGAAACTCATATAATTTTTCTAGAACATTATATGACAAATTATCATTAATGTATAGGTATTTATTAATATTTTTGATATTTTTATAAGAATTTAGAATTGTAGAGATTCTAGCGTAGGCGTAAGATACGTAATAAACAGGGTTTTCATTTGATTTTTTCTTTGCAAGTTCTAAGTCAAAATCCATTTGGGTATCTAGACTATGCATAGAGAAGAAATAACGAGCGGCATTAATGCCAACTTCATCGATTAGCTCTTGTAAACTTACGGAGTTTCCAGTTCTCTTACTCATTTTAACTTCGACACCATCTTTTACTAAACGAACTAATTGTAATAATTTAACATCTAGAATATCAGGATTATAACCTAAGGCTTTTAAAGACCCTTTAAGACGAGCAACATAACCATGATGATCGGTTCCTAAAACATCAATAAGATTTGTATAACCTCTTTTTATTTTATCAATATGATACGCAATATCCGGAACTAAATAAGTATAAGTACCATCGTTTTTAATTAAGACATGGTCTTTATCATCACCTAAAGCACTAGATTTTAACCAAGTAGCTCCTTCGCTTTCATAAGCATAGCCATTATCTTTCATGGTCTCAATCATTTTAGGAAGATTACTTTTACCAACAATATTTTTTTCACTAGAATAAATATCAAAATTTATTCGGTAATCTCTTAAAACTTTTTTTATTTTATCTAGTAAAATATTAGTACCTAGTTCTTTAAAGTAATCTAGTTCTTTATCTTTTAAAGTGTCTTTATGTTCTTTAAATAAGTTTTCCGCAATCTCCGTTATTTCCGGACCATGATAACCGTTTTCTGGTATTTCCGTAGGAATACCTAGAAGGGTTAGATAACGCGCTTGGATTGATAAACCTAAATTAGTAATTTGGACACCTGCATCATTGACATAATATTCTTCGGTTACATCATAACCACTAAACCTTAGGATTCTAGCTAGGGAGTCACCATAAGCTCCACCACGAGCATTGCCCAAATGTAAGATACCAGTAGGGTTAGCACTAACAAATTCGATATTATAATTTAAGCCTTTTCCACTAGTATTACTTCCGTAGTTTGCTCCTTCTTTATTAATAGTATTAATATTATCGAGTAGGTAATCCTTTTTAACAAAGAAGTTAATGAATCCCGGAGGAGCAACTTCGACATTGGTTACAAGTTCACATTTAAAATTATTTTTTATCTTATTCGCGACATTCAAAGGATTATCTTGTAAACTTTTCGCTAACTTTAAAGCTATATTAGTAGCAAAGTCCCCATTTTCTTTCTTTTGAGGTTTAGTAAGTTCAATAATAGTATCATGAATATCTAAAGTAGCTAGGGCTTCATTTAAAGAGTTTTTTATACTTTCTTCAATCATAGTTATTTCCTTTCTAGAGTAATAGTTATTTCTTCTTCTTGACTTTCTAATTTGTAAGTAAATGTTATCTTATTATCTTTATTTTCATATTTACAAGAATGAACTTTAATAGCAAAATTAATATCTTTTTCTTTAAATAGGTAAGTGCATTCTTTATTATGGGAATCTAATCTAAAGTAATACTCATTATTATCTCTTTCATAATTTAAATTATCATTAATAGTTATAGTATTTAAAGTATTATCATAATAAAATCTATAACAATGTGCAGATATATCAACTAGTATTTCTTCATTAATATTAATATCTTTAGAAATAATAGTTAATTTATAGGGTACTTCTTTTTCCATAAATTCCATTCCTTGATTACTAATTATAACATAAGACATAAGAAATATTTATAAATTATTTATTTCTTTACATACTAAGAGTATGGTGATGTCTCGTGAAACATTTTAAGAGATTTTATAAGATTTGTCTAGTACTTTTGATAATTTTTTTAGTGGGATTAGGAAGTTTATATATTTGTGCTTATTTTGCGCCGACGTTAGATATTAAAAATTCGGGACATTTTTATATTTATGATGGAAAAGAAAATTTAGTTTATCAAGGGTCCTCTTCTAGTAGATGGATAGATTTAGAAGATGTAAGCCCTTATATTATTGATGCCGTAATTAGTGTGGAAGATAAAAACTTTTATAAACATAATGGATTTGATTATTTACGAATTATTAAAGTTTTATTTAGTAATATGATAAATAGAGAAATAGTGGCAGGGGCATCAACTATATCGCAACAATATATTAAGAATTTATATTTAGATTTTGATAAAAAGTGGAGTAGAAAGATAGAGGAGGCATGGCTTACTTTAAAGCTGGAAGTCCACTATGATAAAGATGAAATATTAGAGGGTTACTTAAATACGATTAATTATGGACAAGGAAATTATGGTATAGAGAATGCGGCGAATTACTATTTTAATAAAAGCGCTAAAGAGGTAACGTTAGAAGAAGCCTTAATTCTGGCGGGGATTCCTAAAAGTCCATACTATTTTAATCCAGTAGCGGATTACAATTTAGCAAAAGAAAGAGCTTTAATCGTTGCCGATGCCATGGTAAAAAATGGTAAACTTACCAAAGAAGAATACGACAATCTATTTAAAGAAGAAGTTAGTATTTATGGGAAGAAAAGTGAAAATAATTTACAAACTTTAATGTATTATCAAGATGCGGTTTATGATGAGTTACACTCTTTGAAATCAGTCCCGGAATCATTAATAGAAACGGGGGGACTTAAGATATATACTTCTTTAGATATGAATGTGCAAAGTAAAATGGAAGAAACTATGTTAAAAGAAATGCAAGATACGGGAGATTTACAAGTAGCTAGTGTCGCTGTGGACCCCAAAACCGGGAATGTCTTAGGACTTATCGGAGGTTTAGACTACGCTAAAAGCCAGTATAATAGGGCGATTGATGCGGAAAGGCAAGTGGGAAGTACTATGAAACCGCTTCTTTACTATGCCGCTTTAGAAAACGGAATGACTTCTTCAAGCACCTTTTTAAGTGAACCTACTAATTTTGTATTTGCAAATAATCAAACTTATAGTCCAGAAAACTATAATGGAAAATACGGTAACCAAAATATAACGATGGCAGCGGCGATTTCGTATAGTGATAATATTTATGCGGTTAAAACCCATTTGTTTTTAGGAGAAGATGTGCTAGTAGATACCGCAAAAAGAATGGGAATTAAAAAGAAATTGGAACCAATTGTTTCTTTACCTTTAGGAACAGTAGAGTTATCAATGCTAGATTATGCTAATGCATATACAACTCTAGCTAGTGGCGGTTATAAGAGAGATATTTCTTTTATTACTAAAGTAGAAGACTTAGACGGCCATGTTTTATATGAAAAAAAGCAAAAAGACGATTTAGTTTTAGAACCTAGTTATGTTTATATTTTAAATGAAATGCTAACAAGCACTTATAATTCGGCATTTATCGATTATAATACCCCAACAGTCCTTAGTATTGCGGGAAAGATTTCAAGGAAATATGCGGTTAAAACAGGAACCACAGGAACGGATTGTTATATGGTTGGTTATAACCCAGATATTATGATGATGGTCTGGAACGGATATGATGACAATAGAGCAGTTGAAAATAAGCTGGGTAATATTTCTAAAAATATATGGGTTGATACCGTGGAAAATTTTGAATTAGATAGAGATGTAGTTTGGTATCAAAAACCCGAAAATGTTGTAGGAATGGCCTTAAATGCAATTACAGGTAAGTTAGATAATGATTTAGAACATAGTAATATATTTTACTTCATTGATGGTAGTGAAGGGGTTTATGAAGTAAAAAGTGCTGATTATGAGGAATAGATTTTTATGCTTTTAAAAAATAACCTTACTTGGTTATTTTCTAACTATTATGGTATAAATTGTTGAATTTAAGGTATCTGTAGTATTTAGTTCTACATTTAATCCAGCTTGTTTTAGCGCACCTATAGCATTATCAATGATTGATTTTTCTGAAGATGGAGTAGGAGTTAAAGTATCTGATTTTTCTTCTTCAACTAAGTCCATGGGATCAAATATTTTATTAGTAACTTCAGGTTCAGATATAACTGGAGTATCATTTGGTATAGCATTAAAGAATCTATTTGTTTGAGGACCTAAATAATCTTTACTATCATTTTCTATTGGAGGTATAACTGGTTTTTCTTCAGGTTTTGGAGTCATTGGTTTATCAATAACATTTAATCTTGTAGAATCAAAATTATCATTAGTTTGAAACAAAGAATTAATATCAAATTCATTTTTTGGCTCGTTAGAAGGAGAAGGTAAATCTGTGAAGAAACGATTGGTAGTAGGTTGTTCCTCTTCTTTGACAGATTCTAAAGTAGGTAATCCTAAATCCACTTTGTTAGGAGTTGGATTATTTAATAGAGAAGATAAATCTGGTTCGTCTTTCTCTGGTAAATTTGCAGAATAATCAGTCATCATAGAATCGGGAACCATCATTGTATCAACTGGTAATCTTGTAGCATTTAAATCCATTGCATTATTTTTAATGGCTTCTAAATTAGGAGTTAAATTAACTTTTGGAATGGCAGCATCACTACCTTCTAAATATTTTTTAATTTCGGCATCAAGATTACGAACCGTTAATCTTTCCGTAATAGTTTTTTCTAAGAATTTTTTTTGGTCTTCTTTATTAGTTAAAGCTAGTAAGGCTCTCGCATGACGTTCGCTTATTCTTTCCTCTAATAACGCTTGTTGTACAGATTCATCTAGATTAAGTAAACGTAATTTATTAGAGATAGCAGATTGGGAAAGACCCATTTTTTTGGCTAATTGTTCTTGAGTAAGATAGCCTTTATCTAATAAACTTTTATAAGAACGAGCTTCTTCAATAGGGGTTAAATCACGACGTTGAAGGTTTTCTACTAAAGCAACTTCAGCACTTTTGTTATCATCTATATTAGAAATTACGGCTGGAACAGTAGTAAGACCCGCCATTTGACTGGCTTTATATCTTCTTTCACCCGCAATTATTTCATATTTATTACCTAATTTACGTAATACTAGAGGTTGAATAATTCCGTGTTCTTTAATAGAAGCCGCAAGTTCTTGTAATCCTTGCTCATCAAAAGATAACCGTGGTTGAAAACGGTTAGGAATTATATCATCAATATTTACTTGTAAAACTTCATTGTCCATATTCATAGTATACAGCCCTTTTCTATTCTTATAATTATCTATATTAATAATACCTTAAAGTTATTTTTTTTGCAATAGTAAACAATGTAAAATTTTTATTTTTTAGGGTAATAGTAATAGATTTTTTTAATAATCCGTGGTATGAATATAATAGGATGTGATAGTATGACTAGTAAGAATTTAAAAGATCTTAGTTTTGAAGAGTTAGTGAAAATTATGGAAGAAATTACAAATCTAAAAATTGCAATTACTAAAAGAATAGAGGGTGAAAAATAATGACTTATTTAGAATATAAAACTGCTATTGAAGGAATTCATCAAAGAATGAGTAGTGAAGGAATTAATAATCAACAGTTACAAAATGATTTAATTTTACTTGAATCTATTTATCATAATGAACTTAAAGAGGCTTTAAAGACAAAGATAGACCAAATGGAAGAAAGAGAACTTGATGATAATATTGCAAAAATGAGTCCGAGCTTTGAGGAAGAAGACGAAAAACTAAAAGCTATTTATTTAGAGCCACAAATTAAAGAATTTACTAGTCAAAGAAATATTACTTTTACAAATATTAAAGAGATACAGGAAATACTAGACATGCACGATAAATACTCCAAGGCAAAGATTGATTATGTAGATATGCTTACTAAATCTTCATCTTTTAAAGTTGCTATGAGTTGGTTTAAGACGACTGATTTTTATAAAAATAATAAACAAAATTTTGATGCTTTTGAAACTCAAATGAACTATCGTTTTAATGGTAATGAGGTGATTGATAGACAAGTAGTAGAACTATTATTTAATGAAACAATGGGAGAGTTAGTTAATAATTACTTTTTTAAATTAAATTTTATTAATGAACATTATTTTGAACCAGACTATCATGATCGAAAAGTAGAAGACCCACTTACTATAGAAGATATATTAAATCATGTGGCTAATGCTTCAGGACTTAGTAATAGTATAAGAGAGAAATCGTTTGAAACTTATTATAAAACGACTGATTTTTATAAACAAAATCCTAATTTTAGCGTTTTAATGAATGATAGGGTAGTAACAGAGATGGGTAGTGGTATCCAAACTCTTCATACTTTAAAAGATATTTATACAACAGCTTATCAAAAATATGCGGAAGAAAAAGATAAAATGATTGTAAAGCCACAAGAAAAAATAAAGAGTAGAACACAAACTATTGAAGATAAAAAGGCTTATTTACTAGAATTAATTACTGGCAAATATACACGGAGTGTTGATGCAAATAAAGCTATTCAAAATAGCGAAATGTTACAAGGATTAAGTGCCCAAGTTCCAGAGATGGAAGGATTTAATCATAAGACTAAAGAAGGAGTAAGTTTAGATGATGTATTAAGTACATCAAATCCTAGTTTAGGAGGACTAGGTAGTGCTTTACACGAATTATCAGGATTAGATTCCGAACAAGAACAATTCTATAGTTTATTACAAAATTATGAAACAGTTATATTGCCAGCATATAATTCAGAGATACAAGTAATAAATGATCAAAGAGAACAATATGAAGCTCAATTAAAAGAAGCCCAAAATTTAGTAGCGAATGCAGAAGTACAATTATCTGTTAAACAAAATGAAAAAGTAAATATATTCAATAAAAATAAACATAATATAGAATTAGCACAATGTACACAATCTTATAATGAGGCGAAGAAAAGGGAAGAAGAAGTTAATTCTTTACTTGATAATATTAAAAAAGCAAATGAAAGTAGTTATCTAAAATTAAATACCGAGTACACTAAGTTAATACAATATGTACCACATGTAAGAAATTATTTACCACATCAATTAGAAAATATTAAAAGTGACGCTAGAGCTTATTTTGAATTAAAAAGAAATACAGCTTTACAAGCTTATAGAGAAGCGATTATTAATTACGTTAGTAATGTTTCTAAGTTCTTTAAAACGACACCAGAAAAATTATATGAAAAATTTAGTATCAATTTAGAAGTGTTCCAACCAGATATTTTAAATCGCATAACTCTTATGGCCCAAGCTTTAAATGAAGCGGTTAATTTAAGTGTTCAAGATGAACAAGTTTTAGAAGCTATGAGAAATGCGGCCGGTTCTGATATAGAGCTAGCTCAAGATGATTTGAATACAATTATAAATGAAGAATCACAAAGACATCGTTAAGGATGTCTTTTTTTAAAGTTAGTACGGTACATCGTACTAAATCTTAATTTTAAAAAGTTATTTCGGTACATCGAAATAACTTTTCTATTTATTTTCTTTTAATATTTGTTTATAAGGGCGGGGATATTTAGGATTGGTTGGTTTTAATTTGGTTATTTTAATTATGGTTCTTTTAGATTCTTCAAAAGGAAGAGTAAAATCTTTTTGAGTAGTTATCTTACTATCTAAAGTAGTTAAGATTTTAGAGCTTGCTTCTAGTTCTTTAGATATTTCACCTTTTAAAGCAATAAAATAACCATTTACTTTAACATAAGGAAGTGCTAACTCACTTAAGATTGGTAAAGAAGCAACGGCTCTTGAAGTTACCAAATCAAAATATTCTCGTTTATCTTTAATGTATTCTTCAGCTCGAGCATGAACTAATGTTACTTTAAGATCTAATTTTTCACATAATTCTTCTAAAAATTTTATCTTTTTAT
This sequence comes from uncultured Bacilli bacterium, assembly GCA_947631655.1. GTDB lineage: Bacteria > Bacillota_I > Bacilli_A > RF39 > UBA660 > CALWAM01. Next base: position 42,710 of record CANRME010000002.1, read on the forward strand.
TATTGCTATCTAGTAAAGTAACTTCTAAATGAGGATAGAAAATTTTTAGAACAAGACCAGGGAAACCAGCACCAGTGCCAATATCTAATAAAGTGTTTATAGTATTTGAATCTATTACTTTGGTAATAGTTAAAGAATCATAAAAATGTTTTAAATAAATATCTTTAGTTTCAGTTATAGCAGTTAAATTAGTATGTTTATTATAATCTTGCAGGAAAGTACAATATGTTTTTAGTTTGTCTAAAACATCAGGTGTAGGAGTAATATTTAAATCAGTTAAATTTTTAATAAATTCTTGTTCAGTCATTTTTGTTATACTCCTTTTTTAAATAAACTTGTAAGACAGATAAGTCGCTTGGGTTGACACCACTGATACGAGAAGCTTGTGCTAATGTTTTGGGACGAACTAATTCGAGTTTTTGACGAGCTTCACTAGCTAAGTTTTTAATATCTTTATAATTAATATCTTCAGGAACTTCTTTCTCTTCTAGTTTAGCTAATTTTTCAACTTCTTTGTAAGATTTTGCAATATAACCTTCATATTTAGTAGCTATTTCTACTTGTTCTAAGACTTCATCATTATAGTCTAGATTTAATAATTCTTTTAAGAAAGATATTTTTATTTCCGGACGTTTTAATAATTGATAGTAAGTAATATTTTCTTTAGGAATTTCTAGATTATATTTTTTAAATAGGTCTTTATCTTGTTTAATTAAGTGATGTTCTTGTAAATATTTAGTTAAAGTATCTATATCTTTTTCTTTAGTAGTTAAACGATTCATTTGTTCTTCGTTAATTAAGCCACAATTATATCCATATTTTCGAAGACGTAGGTCAGCATTATCATGACGAAGAAGTAAACGGAATTCGGCACGAGATGTGAGCATTCGATATGGTTCTTTCGTACCTTTAGTTACTAGATCGTCTATTAAAACACCAATATAAGATTCATTTCTTTTTAGTATTAAAGGTTCTTTATTTTGAAGTTTTAGAGAAGAGTTAATACCAGCGATTAAGCCTTGACCAGCGGCTTCTTCATAACCAGAAGTACCATTTATTTGACCAGCGGTGAAAAGATTAGTTATAACTTTATTTTCAAGAGAAGGACTTATTTGGAGAGGATCGATAGCATCATATTCAATAGCATAAGCATTCTTAGTAATAACTGCGTTTTCTAGTCCCTTTAGAGAATGAACCATTTTTTCTTGAATATCTTTAGGCATACTAGTAGAAAAACCTTGTAAGTACCATTCATCATAATATAAGCTTTCAGGTTCTAGAAATAATTGATGACGTTCTTTATCACTAAAACGAACGATTTTATCTTCAATAGAAGGACAGTAACGAGGTCCAACACCTTCTACGATACCACCATACATACTTGATTTATCTAAGTTATCTAAAATTAATTTTTTAGTTTCGGGAGTAGTATAAATTAAATAACATTTTTGTTGCTTATTTTTATCATATAAAGGAGGGTTATCGAAACTGAAGGTCCAATATTCATCGTCACCATTTTCTTCTTTCATGACAGAAAAATCAATAGAACTAGCTTTGATACGAGGAGGAGTTCCAGTTTTTAAACGTAGGATTTTAATACCTAGTTTTTTTAGATTATCACTTAGATGACGGGAGTAATCTTCGCCATGAGGTCCACTTGGAGTTTTCGTATGACCCACTAGAATTTGGGCTTTTAAATAAGTACCGGTGGTTAAGATTAAATTAGTACAAGATATTTCTTCACCATTAGATAGAATTATTCCTTTAATAGTATTATCTTCGACAATAATATCTTCAACCATAGCTTCTTTAATAGTAAGATTAGGAGTGTTTTCTAAAACTCTCACCATTTCTTTAGGATAAGTTATTTTATCAGCTTGAGCACGTAGGGAACGCACAGCAGGGCCTTTACTATTATTAAGCATTTTTATTTGGAAGTGAGATCTATCAGCAACTTTACCCATAATACCACCTAAAGCATCTATTTCTCTTACAATAATACCTTTAGCGGTTCCACCAATAGAGGGGTTACAGGGCATGTCCGCAATATTTTTTTTGTTCATGGTTACTAAAAGAGTTTTAATACCCATAGTAGCACTAGCATGAGCAGCTTCACAACCGGCGTGACCACCACCAACAACTATACAATCATATTTCATTTTTTCACCTACTTTCCTAAACAGAAATTTTTAAATAATTCGTCGATTAATTCTTCCGAATAAGTAGCACCAATAATTTCCCCTAAAGCATTCCAAGCATTTTTAATATCTATTTCTGCTAAATCAATAGGTGTTTCATCATTTAAGGAAATAATACTATTATTAATATAATTAATCGCTTTTTCAACTAATGCTATTTGGCGCGCATTCGACATATAAGCTAAGTTTTTACTTTCAATTTTACCTAAGTTAAAGATTTTTAATATTTCTTTTTTAAGGGCATTGATGCCATCTTCACTATTGGTATTTCCCTCAATATAAGATGGAAGATGTTCTAACTCTAACTTAGTTTGTAAATCATTTTTATTAACAAAGATGATATGAGTTAGATCTTTTATTTTTTCTAATAAATCTTTATCTTCTTTAGTTAATTTTTCATTACTATTTAAAACTAAGATTACTAAGTCAGCTTTATTTATGGCTTCTAAACTTTTATCAACACCAATTTTTTCAACAACGTCAGTAGTGTTTCTAATACCAGCAGTATCAATGAAATTAAGTTTTATACCATCAATTACGATACTACCTTCCACTATATCACGCGTAGTTCCAGCGATGTTAGTAACAATGGCTTTATTTTCATTTAAGAAACGATTTAATAAACTAGATTTACCAACATTAGGACGGCCGACAATACAAATATTTAAACCATCTTTAATGATTTTAGAGGTTTTACTTTCTTTTAAAATAGTATTTAAATTTTCTTTTACTTCTTCTAATTTAGGTAATAAAGTTTTATGGGTTACTACTTCAACATCTTCATATTCAGGGTAGTCAATATTTACTTCAATATTAGATAAAAGATATGCTAATTTTTCTCTTTCATTAGTTATTAATTTAGATAAAGTACCAGTTACTTGGTTTATAGCCATCTTACGAGCATTATCTGTATCAGCAGTGATTAGATCACTTACAGCTTCGCTTTCGACTAAATCGATACGTCCATTTAGGAAAGCTCTCTTAGTAAATTCACCAGGTTCAGCAAGACGAGCACCAATAGTTAATAAAATTTCTAATATTTTATTAGTGATAGCAATACCACCATGGGTATTTATTTCAACGACATCTTCGGTAGTAAAAGTTTTAGGAGCACGCATTACAGATACTAATACTTCATCAATTATTTCATTTTTATATTTTATATAACCATAATGAATAGTATGAGATGGGACTTTAGTTAAATCTTTAGTAAATATACTGCTTACTAAAGAAATAGCTTCTTTACCACTTAATCTAATTATGGCGATAGCACCTTCCCCTAAAGGTGTTGATATAGCACAAATTGTATCAGTCATAGTAACCCTTCTTTCCGCTGTATTATAGCACGAAGTAAGAAAAGTTTAAAGATTAAATGAATAAAAAATGATGCTTCTTAAATACTTACCCTTTATTTAGTTTCTTCTTGCAAAATAATTACATAACAGCAAACCGATATTTATCATCAACTTTTTAATTTTTTTATAAAAAAAGAATTAATGTTTTTTATTCAATAATTCTTTTAATATTTCTAATTTTAAATTCTTCATTTTTATTGCCGTTCTGTAATTATCCGTTATTATTTTTTTCTTTATATTCAATTCTACGACGACAGTATTTACATCTTCCTACATTGGAAGTTAACATATTATCAGCTCCACAATAAGGACAGTAAACAACGTGAGTATTTTTAGCTTTTTCGCGTTTTTCTTTCATAATTAGATCATTCTTTTCTGATATTTTAGCATTTTGTTGTTCTGATTCTTTTATATAATTTCTTATGCTACTATTTAATTTACTGCTTACTTTTGAAAAAATCATATTAAATATATAAGTAATTATAATAAATATAATTCCAACTGTTATTAATAATTTACTATAATTGAGTAGTTTAAAATAAATATTTGATTCTATTATAGTAGATAAATAAGGAAAAGAAGAAATACTAATTTTAAAGATATTTAAAATATATTTAGATATTTCAGGTATTAATATAAGTATCCCACAACATAAAATAGTTATAGGGGTTGAATACTTTTTAGAACTAAATATGTAATATCTAAATAATATTAAACAGATTCCTAGGAAAGGAATAAAGTATAAAGTTAGTAGAATTACTGGAATACTACATAGTATTTTTAAAAATCTATTCATAAATTATTCCTTTCTATTTATTAAAGAATTTTAAATCTGATTCTAGCGATTCGCTAATTCTTATAGGTTGATTAGAACCTTTATAATAATCATTTGCTTTAGTAACACAAGTTTGTTTATTACACTTTAAATCAACATATCTTTTTTCTCCGGGGTAATTATTGTCATATACTCCAATATAATAATGATTAGCGTCTTTATTATCTTGTACTAAACTTATAGCATTTATTGCGTGATAACTAGAACCCCCATCAAATGCTGAAAAAATAACAGGAGCATCTTTATTATCTAATCTATTTTTTAATAGTTCAATAAATGCTGCTCTATTTAGTTTTTCTGATGATTCTGTGCCAATAACGTTTCTTAACCATACCAAAAAATTTGACGAAGATGAGTAATTTCGAGTAACATCTTGCTTAATAAAACCGGCATAAATAGCATTTAATAGTTGTTTATCACTATTATCTATAACAGAACTGGTTTGCATTTTATCTTCATTTAATAGAACTTCTTCATAATCTTCATATTTAACTCCCCATTTTTCTACTTTAGTTTTATCATCTAAGGTAGACTTAAATACTGAAGTATCATACATACCTGAATTAGCTAACTCTTTTTTATATTTTTCAGCATATACCATTGTATTACCAGATAATGTCAGTAAATCTGATGGTGGAGTTTCATTAAAATACTCAAATCCAAATGTATATTTTAAATTATTTGTTTTTAATTTATAATCATAAAGATTCTTAAAATTAGCAAAATATGTATTGTTTAAATCATAAGCATAAGATTTGTTTTTATCGGCAGTTATCCTATCCGCACTTAAAGGTAATTTTTTTGTATAGTATAATTCAGCAATAGTAGCCATTCCATAACAATGGCCTTCCGCTGAAAGGTTTGTACCGTAATTATGAAATGAGAATCCATCACGGTTTACAACAAATCCACTGTCAGATATTAACATCCCATCTACTTGTCCATCATTATCTAAATCTATTAAGTTATCATCTAATTCTGCACCAACATTTTCAAATAATTCAGTTAATCCGTTAACGTCACTTGAAGAATAAAACTTACAACCTGTTTTATTTGAAATAGTTGATAATTCTGTATTGGTAGCTCCGCTACCAAATCCGATAGAACATATTTTTACATTATCAGAATTAGCATTATCAATTATAGTTTGAGTTTTACTTTTTAATAATGAATCTTCTCCATCAGTTAATATTACAATAAATTTATTATCACTTTCCGCATTAAATTCCTTTATTCCTTTGAATAGAGCATTTACAATATTTGTACCTTCTACTTCTGTAATAAATTTTCCATTCATTCCACTTAAAGTGTTCTTTATTGATGAAGCATCTGTTCCTATTTTATTGGCACTAGCATAATCACTTCTAAATTCTGATAATCCTATTTGATAATTTTTTTGAGATAATCTAGTAACTAAATCACTAGTTAATGTAAATCTTACTCCATCGGCATCATAACCTGGTAATGGAGAATTATCAAAAATAGTTCCCGTATACTCTTCTCCAGTTATCTCTTTATATTGCTCACTATTATACATACTCCATGAATTATCAAGGATAAACAATATTTGAGTTGTTGTTTTTGTTTTTACAATAGTTTTATCACCTATAACATAATTTGAAAAATGTTTTAAAGTTGCTGATAAGGTATTGTTATCTTTATCAATAGTAGTTTCTATTTCTTCATATTCCGAATTTTCTTCATTAAAGTAATATATAGATAAGTTATCTTCATTTAAAGAGTATTTTATTAAATCTTCATCGGTATATGATAATGTAACTAATGCTTTTTCAATTGTACCAGGAGTATAGAAAGAATATAAATTATCTATCATTCCTTTTTTATTGCTAATTTTTGTATTTGAATTTATTTCGGCTGTAGTACTAGCAATATTTCCTTTTCCAGAAATTGTAAGGTTTATATTATCAGTTGAATAACTATAGGATAAAGCTCTTTCGCCATCTTTTAGGCCATCTCCTTTGGAATCGATTTTTAATGGATCTAACTCTAATTCTATTTCATTATAATCATTTAATCCGTCGCCATCAGTATCTTCTTTATTAGGATCGGTTTTACTTGTAAACAATTCATAGTTATCGTCAAGTCCATCCATATCACTATCAAGTAGTTCAGGATTGGTATTATATTCTTTTTCTTGTTTATTAGTTAATCCATCAAAATCTATATCTTCATCGGAATCATAATCTACTTTCATATCTAATGCTAATTCTTGGTGTTCGGTATTAGGATTTATTACTGTAAATTCCTTCTTAAGTGTTTTTAATTTGTATTTAACTTCAATATTACACTTACCAAGAGAATCAGATACATCCCATAATATATCTAATCCGTTTCTTACATAATTTCCACATGTAGTTTTTATTTTTAGTTGGTCTAGTTTCTTTTCATTTGAAAAATTGATTCCTAAATCTAAATTACTTTGAGTGACATAGCTTAAATTTATTACTTCTTTGTCTTTATTCCAACTTAAGTTTTCGAACCCAATTATTTGGTCATAAATAAATACTACGATTACGATAGCAAGTAAGCTGCCAAGACTTATTAATAAATTCTTTTTATATTTTATTACAAATTCTTGAATTTTTGTAAGCAATGGTTTTATAAAATTTTGACTTTTGGTAGAAAGCATTTCTGTCATAGTTCCACTACTATTTGTAGGAACATTTAAGTTGCTTTCTTGAGCTATATTTGATTCATTAACTTGTGGTGTTGTTTGTTTGAATTGAAAATTTTTTAAATTAGTACCACAGTTTGAGCAAAACTCGGAATTTTCAGGTAATTTAGTACCACACTTTGGACAAAACATAGTTTACCTCCTTTTATTTATATTCAAAAAACATTTTTCCCGTAGTATATGAATAGTATTTACTACCTACTTCAAAATGTTGTTCTCTTAAATAAGGTTGTTCATTAATAGTTACTATTTCTTTACCACTTTTAAAGTCATATAATGTGTATTTTCCATCTTTTTCAATAAATATGTATTTTGTTCCGTTAACTGTCTTAGTTTCAAACCATTTAGTTGTATATAGTTTTTTACCATTTATTTCAAAAATTGTTCTTGTTCCATCAGCATTATCACCATAATAAATATTATTAGTTCCTTCTATATTATAAATTTTATATGCTGATCTATTATTAACATAATAGTCAGAAACTTTTTCCCCCTTTAAATTAATAACATAAAAATTCTCTTCATCATCACTTACAACTGCATACCCATTTTCATCGAAAGGATAAGCAAGTTCATAAGCTTTATCATCTAATCTAGTTCCATCACTTTTTATATAGATTTTTTTCCTATCATAATCCGTACAAGACCTTAATAAATATATTCCTTGTACAGCAAAGTTTTCATTACTATCCTTAAAACAATGGTAATTTGTTTTAAACTGATTGTTTACATATACGTCTACGCCTATATCGGCATCTCTAAGATAGTTATTAGTATCAATATAAGCTTCATCACTTGTCAATTCTAGAATAGCATTACCTTGGTCATTAAGAATTTGTTTTTTTATACCATCATTTAAAACCAAATTATCTCCTTCATAGTGTAAGGCATCCATTGAATTACTTGTTTTAGTGAATTGAATCTTACCATTTTTAACAAATTTATAATTATTTCCTGAACTTAATATAAATTCATTTCGGTCATTTTCATTTATTTCGTCTATACTATAACTATTTTCATCAGAAAACGATAATACTAATTTAGATTTTGTAATATCAAAATAGTAATTAATATTATTATAGAATAAATGAGTATATTCATCATATTGAGATGTTGATGGAACACTTCCATTATCCAAATCATCAAATGATAATAAGACATTTCCTTTGTAATCATAGAGAATATATTTTTCTGTGTCTTTATTTTGAATTATACAATATTCCTCATCATGTGTTGTAACAAAATCTAAGCTTTCTCCTTTAATAACCAACTTTTTTGTAGTTGTATAAATGTTATCATCATAATTTTCGTCAACACAGTTATAAAATGGCCCTTCATCAAAAAGGTATTTGCATTCTCCAAAATCGAATAACATCTTACCATCACTTTTAATAACACCACTTTGCTCTTCTAAATTAGTAACTCTTGCTGTTCCGTTAACGAAACTAGAAACACTTTTAAAATTAACATTGGCTAATTGTTCACCATCTATATTAAATATCGTATATTCCCCTGCTTTATTATAGACAGAGAAAGAATCTGAAGATGGCAATATTGAATGATCATTATTTTTGTTGGTTTTATTTGAGTTTCCTTTAATAAAGAAAAATACTCCTACAACTAATCCAATAATTATTATAATTATAGCTATTATTAATACGTTTTTATTTTTACTTGGTTTGGTATTATTTATAGGATTTTCATAAACAGGTTTGGAAATTGGGGGCGTTGATTGAAATTGAGGTGAGGAAGTTTGAGGGCCCATTTCATTTGAAGACTCTGGTTCACCCATTTGACTATTTATTGGTTGTTGCATTGGGGCACTTTGATTTTGAAAATAACTTGGTTGTTCTATAGGTTCATTAGAATTTATATTGTTATTTCCTAATTGTTGATTGAATTCGTTGGAATTAGGTATAGGATTTGGTTGCATAGTAGGTGCATCATTAGTAACTGGCTCTGTAGGCTGATTATTTGATAATTGGGAGTTTTCACTCCCAATATTATTATTTAAATTGTTATTCATTATTTAAACATATCCAAAATATTATCAAGTCCTCCAGTTACAGAACTTGTAAATAACTTAATAAATGCAAAGTATCCAACAACTGCTAATACACTAAAGCATACTAAGTTAAAGTATATTTTGATATCTCCATCTAATTTTAATTCGTTATTAATTAATTCATAGAATATTAATAATGTATAAGCTGAACCTACAACCATAAATATAACACTTAATGGAGCCCATACCAAACTTCCAATGGGTGCTAAAATCATTACTCCAACTACCATAGGAATTAAAGATGTAGCTGATATTGATAACATTTTAATAAAATTAGTTTGTTTTTTAATAATTAAACTTCCTAAATAGAATACTAGAGCCAGTGCTACTATAATAACTGCATATATTAAAAAGTTTTTTCCTATTAATTCAACCCATTTAATATTTTTTAAATTTTCCCATTTCCAAGTAGTAGTTAAACCTGATGTCCAACTATAATCTGTTACTCTTACAGTAGTAATTATTGTTTTTATCATATTAACTATAGTCATAATAGCTGCAATTATTACACTTAAAATAATTGATGTTTTAGTATCGTTTAATTTATTTTCCTCTTCTTTAAAACATTTTAAAGGTTTTAATAATATTGCAACCATATACATTAAATAATTTAATGAAATTGTAGCAGTATTTGTTGTTACTGGAACTGTTTGAGCTGACATTTGCATTGTAGGTTGAACTGTTGATTGAGTTGGTTGAGCAACTTGAACTGGTTGTTGAATATTTTGTGATGGTTGAGTTGGCACACTTGATTGTTCGTTTATCGGAACAGCTGGTGTACTAGATTGTTCTACACCACCTAACCTTGTTCCACATTTTATACAAAATGAAGAACCATCAATATTTTCTGCTCCACAATTTGGACATTTCATTTTATTTTCCTCCTCGTATAATAGTTTTTGTAAGAGATATTTATGTCTCTTACAAATTATACTTTTCTAGTTATTGTTTAAAA
>CANRME010000003.1 GCA_947631655.1 uncultured Bacilli bacterium
AAAATAAAAGAGTTAGAATCAAAAGAAAAAGAATATCTTAATAAATTAGATACACTTTATGAAGATAAATTTAAAGGATTAGTATCAGAAGAAATGTATAAAAGAATTGCTAATGATACTGAAATTTTACTAACTAAATTAAGAAAAGAAATAAATAAATTGAAAAATGATAACAAGATTATAAATAATAAAACTGATGATTTAAAACATTATGAAGAAAAGATTAAATCTTTAATTAATATTGAAAATCCTACAAGAGAATTAATGCAAACTATCATTGATAAAATAATTATAGACAAAGATAAAAATATAGAAATAATTTACAAATTTAGCATATTAAATAATATTTAAATTAACTTTGCTCTAATTTGGAGCAAAGAATACATAGCAAAAGATAAACTACTTATATAAAACAATAAAGGAGTATGAATGGAAAAGGTTGATGGTTATATTACAATAAAGAATGATAAACATTTTTCGATAGATGATTTACATCAATATCTTATAGATAGTGATAAAATAGGAAAAATCGATGCATTACATAAACTTTTAATAAAAAGTCTAAATCTTGCTTCAAATACAATATTAACATCAGAAAGTGCAAGTAAATATTTAAATAGTATTTTGAAGAATGAAGAATGGATTGATAAATATTATAATAAAAATTTGAATATATACAATAGTTTCTATAATGCTGTTCATAAAGGAATAGATAACTTATCGTATTCAGAGGCAATTACAAATATAACTAAATCGTTATCAACTTTATCATCGACATTAGTTAATATTGTAAAAATATCTTATGAAAATATTATAAATAACGAATCGCTAAATTCATTACGAAAATTAGCTCAAACTTTAGCTTCTATCCATTATGATTCTGAAGAAATAAAATTAGTTGATAAAAATGTTGAAAAATTGATTGAATATGGTTGGCCCGTATCTTTTGAATTAGAAGATTATGTTTTTGAAAAAATACCTGGAAAAGCAAAAACAAATGAAATAGTAAAAAAATACTATACTAAACAAAGGATTAGTAAAATAGAAAGAACTATACGAGATTATTTAAAATTTGATAAGTATTTAATGAAGTATTTTAAAGAAGCAAAGAAAGATTTTTTAAATTGTTCCTATTATAGTTGTGCAGTAATGCTTTTTGCAATAATTGATAGATTAATATCTATGAATTTTAGTAATGAAATAGGTATTAAAGGAATATTACTTTTAAAGAAAAAATTAAAAGATGTTGAATTTTATAACGGATATGTTAATTATTCAACTGTAAAAGTATTGTTTAAATTATATGCAGATACTAATAATTTTACATTAGATAAGTCTCAACTTAATAGAAATATGATAGATCATGGATGGGCAAAGAGAAATATTAATCCATATGAATGTTTACAGTTATTGTTAATAATAAACAATATATTATTTATATTAAATAACGAAACTAATATAATGTCAGAAACATTAAAAATTGCATAATATTGAATTAAAACTACACATTGACTATCGCCAGGTGGCGAAGGCGCCGAAGTCGTCTATCCTCTAAGAAGTACAGATACACTAGCAAAGGCAATATTAGAAGAAATTGGCTCTGAAGGACAAATTACACGAAAATATTACCAAAGACGTTTACCAGAAGACCCATCAAAAGATTATTACTATATTATGAGAGAAACCCCAGATACCACGTCCCTTTTAATAGAATACGGATTTATTGATAATCCAAATGATGTGGAAAAGTTGCAAAACAATTTAACTGACTATGCCGAAGCGGTAGTAAGAGCAGTTTCGCGATACATTGGTGTTCCTTACACAAGTCCTGAAGGAGTGACAGACAATACATATATTGTGCAAAAAGGAGATAGTTTATACTCGATTGCACGAAAATTCAATACAACAGTTGATGCCTTACGTGATTTAAACAATTTAACAAGTGATACTCTATCTATCGGACAATTACTTATTATTTCAGGTGATATGGGACCAGAACCATCTGAACCAGAAGAACCAAGTAACGACTATACCTTATACACAGTAAAAAATGGAGACAGTTTATACAAAATTGCCAACCAATTTGGAACTACTGTAGGCGAATTAATTAGAATCAATAACCTAGGAACTACAGTTTTATCAATCGGACAGCAATTAAGAATTCCAAACAGTCAACAAACGGGAATCCAATATACTGTGCAAAAGGGTGATAGTCTATGGAAAATCGCCAATCAATATGGTGTCAGTGTCGACGACATTATAGAAATCAATAATCTTTCAGGAACAACTTTATCCATTGGACAACAATTAATCATTCCAACGAAAAATCAAATTAAACCACCAAACAATCCAATCGAGCCACCAGTCGATGAAGAAAATACCACACAATTATATGTAGTAAAAAGTGGAGATAGTTTATACTCCATTGCAAGAGCCTTTGGAACCACAGTGGCTGAATTGAGAGAAATAAACAACTTAACAACAGATACCCTACAGATTGGGCAACTTTTAAGAATCCCAGGTAACTCGAGTAATACAGAAACCATCTATTACGTAAAAAGCGGAGATAGTCTTTGGAAAATAGCTAATCAATTTGGTACAACGGTAGATGCCATCATAAATCGGAATAATTTAGCAACTAATTTACTTCAAATCGGACAACAACTAATTATTCCAAACGAAAATCGGATTTAAGTATCCGATTTTTTTAGTGAATCTGTTTACAAACTCCTTCATAAGGTTCATAAAAACAATGACTTTTATATCTGCCAGATAATCTTTGCTCATACCATAAAGGAACACAACTTTCATTTCCTCTCGGAGCATAGAACCATAATGCGTTAGTTGCTGGATAATAGTACTCTCCTTGTAAAACTCTTCTCGCGAGCTCTTTTTCTAAGGTAGTCGCTGTGGAGAAAAACAAATTACTATTCACACCAGCAAAGCCTCCAGGAGATTGGTAGATAACTTGTGTAATAGTTTGAATATCACGGAAAGTAAGACAATCCGCAATCGCTCGATTTACCGCCACATTACCAACCATCAACATTCCTAAACTTCCTTCACCAATTGCCTCGGCACGCATTAATCTAGCAAGTAAGTCCAACTCTTTAGAAGTATAAGAAACTAACATGAATATCACCTATAATAAATTATGAAAAAAAATAAAATGTGTTATTGTGCAATACAAACGAATATGCTATAATACAAGACATGGGAAGTGATATTAAAATCTAATTTAAGAATTAGTGAAATGGTAGGATTTCATTGCAAGTCAATATGTAACCTAGGGGATTAGTTAAATGGTATAATAATGGTCTCCAAAACCACTGTTGGGAGTTCGATTCTCTCATCCCCTGCCATGTGTTCATTACACGAACTCGATTGCCATATTTAGATATGGATTCGCAGTAAGTGTTCATATAAAAAGGACTAGAAAATAGTCTTTTTTGTTTTAGTTTTTTATAGGAGATGATTAGTTCTAAATAACGATAAATAATAAATAAAACTTTATATTTTTAGTCTTTGATTTGCTCGTCAATTTATAAGTATATATTTATAGTTATTATTATTTGGTTATTAGTCTTTTATTTATTAATAAAAGCTAATATATGGGGATATTTTACAAATTTTACAATATTATTGTTATATATTTTCTCAAAGCACTTAATAATCGGTGCCATTTTATAATAATTTTATTTAGTAAATCAAAGAATATTTGGCAATAACATAAAAGCACTAAACAAAAGGGACGTTTATATGAATTGATTATGATTTATTAGTAAAAAATAAATTATACAGAAAATAAAAAGATACATACGCACCTTTAATCAACATTATCAAATAATTGTCTTATATCTATTTCTAAAGCATCGGCAATTCTAGTTAGAGATACAATAGTAAAGCCTCTTTGCATTTTTTTACTCTCTATTTTAGAGATAAAATTCATTGTTAATCCAGCCCTATCGGCTAATTGTTGTTGAGTGAAATTCCTATCTTTTCTATATTTCTTTATATTATATCTAATAACATCAAAATAATAATTATCACTATGTTTCATATTAGTACCACCTGTCCATAGTATTATTATCTTAAAAGTTTTTATACGGATATATGGACACGTTGTCCGTATTGTGATATAATCTTGATATGGACAAAGAGGTAATAGTGAGGTGAAAGAGGTATGATGAATATGATATTATCTATATTAGTAGTGGTTATTATAGCCATTGTTGCTATTGTATTTGCTGTTAAAAAGACGATACTTTATGTTGATAAAGAATACCGTAGTGCTGCTATAATATCGTTCATATTCCCTATTGTAGGGTTGATAATCTATGCTGTTAATATAGGTTCCAACAAGAAATTAGCAAGAAGTTGTATAGCACCAGTTATAGCAGGCATGATAATTAGTGCAATAATAATCATAATGGTATTACTGATTCTTGGTGGCGTATATACCGGTGGCTCAGTACATACCAAAAATATTCCAATGAAATAAAAAAAGGCAAGAAATGTCTTTTTTAATTTCTACAAGAAATTTACTTTGCGAATTAAGTTGATAAAGAGAACTATTTTATAGAACTCTTTTTATTTTTGTTGTTGCGACTTTTTTGCTTTCTTTGATTTTGTCTCGATAAAGTGCATTCATATTCTAAACAATATTTTTGCCTAAATCCATTTCTTTTAAAAATATTATTACAAGCTGGATTTTGACAGATTCCTATTGTTTCATCGTTGTTATCTCTTGATAGTTGCATTTTTAGCTCATATATACCTAATAATAGAGCATTATCAAATATCATTTTAGTTTCCCAACATTCATTATCATAATCAAATGTAGTATCAAATGTACAATAACCTTTGGTGCAATTATCAAGAAATTCTAAATTTTCACTTATTTTTGTTGGAATATCGTGCTGTTTTGTAGTATCAATTATATATTTATATATTTTAGAGTATTTATTTGTATTATTTGCATATTGTTCTCTTAATAGAAAAGACTCATAAATTATATAGACAACTGTGAGAAAATATAAAATAATACATTCATTGTCAGATGTGGTATCGTTATCTTCAACAACTGAAACGAATCCATACTTTTCAAAGAAACTAATTATTTCTTCTATAAAAATTGATAAATATTTATAATTGTTTCTATATAACAATAATAATATTACATTAAAATATACACTATAATTGTCAGATTTAGTGCAATTAGCTGTTATAAAATCATCATCTATAATTTCATCATTTAGTTTTTTCCCCAAATTAAAAATATCTACAAAAACTTCATATGAATTAATATTATTTTGTATTTCTTGTTTAGGAGCCATATTTTCATCTTTTTTATATTGATAATTATACTCTCCAATACTTAATATATCACCTTTTTTATGATTAGATGTTGGATTAACTAGTGATAAGTCTTTTAAATCATAAGCGCCAATCATTAATAAATCTCGCCAACCTTGATTCATCTTTTTTATAGCGTCTTTATCTATATTATTTTTTACTCTTAAATATGCTTTCATATATTTACCTTTTTAATGTCACAAGCATTTCACAAGTTATATGTAACATTCCTTTTCTAAATATTATATGATGTCATTGTAATTATTTCAAGCGCGCATCTTATAATTACGTAAAATGAATTTAGTAATAATTGACTTGTACAGTAGATAAGAAAGGGAAAAACGTAAAAATCCTTAAAAAAATAAGGGATTTTAGCAATTATTATCGGCAATTATATGTTACCGTTATTAATACTACTTCATTTGCAATTATTACCGATAAGAAAGGAAAAGTAAAATGGCAAAGTATTTAATAGATGATTACGGCGATTTAATAGGTGAATTTAATGATGATGATTCAATTCGTGTCTATAATCCATTGAATACTAAAAGAAGACTTATAGAGAATAAATTATTTTATAAATTCTATAAAGATTCAATATTAATATTTGTGAATGGGCTTATTAGTAAACAAGTTACAATAACTTTGTTTAAATTAATTCGCTTATTAGAATTTGGCACAAATGAATTTGTTAATATTAATGGTTTGCCTGCAAGCTTAAATCAACTTGCTACTTTCTTCCATATGAAAACTAAAACTTTCTTTAATCATATAAAAAAGCTTGAAGAACTAGAAATACTAAAGAAAGTAAAAAATGGGAGAAATAGGAATATTTTGATTAATCCTTATTTTATTGGATATGGCACTAATTGTACGGATGAATCTTTAAAAATTTTTAGCAAGACAATCTGGGCTAAACAATCAAAATATTCTAAAAATAAATTAAAGATTAAAAGCTAATTTTTATGATTATTTTAGGGAAAGGAGGAAGTAAAATGAGCAGGGAATACCCTTTTATAATGTTGATGAAAATCATTAGTAGTTTTAACTATAAAAGTGGTTATATCAAAAATTGGGATGATAACGAAGATATGGTAACAATTAACGAAATATGCCATATTGTAGGTATCAACACCAGCGATATTAATCATATTTTATCAATCTGGAGTTATTTTGACTTAGCAAGTGAATATAAGCAAAATAACAAAAGATACTTAAAAATATCTGATAAAGTTATTTCCAATATTCAAAAAGGAAATATAATTAGATACGAATTAAAAAATACAAAAAGTAGACATTATTAATTAACAGCATTTGCCATTTAAAATAGACAAAATAATAAAAATGTGCTATTATAAATGTGTGAGGTGATAGGTTAATATGATTACTATAAGTGACAGATTAAAAGACTTAAGAATGAAAAATAAATTAAGTCAGAATGATTTGGCTTTGTCGCTAGGGATTAAAAGGCATACTATTAGCGCTTATGAAACTGGTAGTATAAAGCCCCCTATTGATAAGTTAATATTAATATCGAATTATTATAATGTATCATTAGACTATCTATGTGGGATAACTAATAATCCTATAATTAATAGTTCTAAAATTGATGATTCTTTAGGATTTGATGTCGAAAGTATTGCAAAAATACAACAATTAAAACTAGCTAATAATATGCAGTTAATAATTAGTTTACTTAAATATGGAAGTATTGATTTGTTTAAATTGGCTAATAAATATTTAAGTACTAAATATGATAACGATACAAAGAAAAAAACAGATGAGTATGTTGTATTGGAAAAAATTAAGGATACTTTTGATGAATATAAAATAAAAAAAGATTGATAGCTACGGCAATAGTTATCAATCAAGAGTACACATAAAACGGTTACCCCACCAATTTATATGTGTACTCCTATTATATAATAATTTAATTATTAAGACAATTATTTGAAAAAAGGAGTGATAAAAATATGTTAAATGATATGCAAGTAAATGCGATTTCTAGTGTATTTAGTGCTGGAGATATTAAAGACTATGTAGAAAGAAATATATATGATTATGTATTATTTGAACAGAAAGATAATAATCCAAATTGTAATATATCAATGAGAATAGGTTTTTTTGGAACACTTTCTTTAATTGGGGGTGTTAGATAATGAATGCAGTAATTTATGCAAGATATAGTTCTCATAATCAAACAGAATGCTCTATTGAAGGACAATTAGAGGAATGTAGAAAATATGCAGAACAAAATAATATAAATATTATTGGAGAATATATAGATAGGGCAAAATCTGGAACTAAAGATAATAGAGATAACTTTCTTAAAATGATTGAAGATAGTAAAAGAAAAACATTTGAGGGTGTTTTGGTGTATCAATTAGATAGATTCGCTAGAAATAAATATGATAGTGTAATATACAAAAAACAACTTAAGGACAGAGGTATAAGGGTATTATCAGCAAGAGAGAATATATCTCAAGATGCAAGTGGTATTCTTATGGAAAGTGTGCTTGAGGGAATGGCGGAATACTTTTCTGTGGAACTGGGGCAAAAAGTCAGAAGAGGTATGAAGTTAAATGCTGATTGCTGTTACTATAATGGTGGAACAATACCTTTGGGCTATAAATTGGAAGTAGTTAATGATGATAGGTTTAATAATGGTATTAAAAAAGCGGTTAAAAAGAGGTATGTAATAGATGAAAATAAAGCACCAATAGTTAAGAAGATATTTGAAATGTATGCAAACGACAATAAAATGAGTGAAATTATTAACTATTTAAATGGTTTAGATTTAAGAACAGCTTATAATAAATCATTTAATAAAAGTAGTATTAGAAGAATATTAGAAAATAAAAAATATATAGGTATATACACATATCACGGGCAAGAAACAAAAGACTCTATACCTAGAATAATTGATGATGAATTGTTTTACAAAGTACAACAAGAATTAAGAAAAAATAGTCTTGCTCCAGCTAGAAGAAGAGCTAAGACAGAATATTTATTATCTGGGAAATTATATTGTGGATTGTGTAGAGAAAAAATGACTGGAAGTTCTGGGACTTCCGAAAATGGAAAGTTATATACTTATTATGCTTGTAAATTAGCTAACAAACATTTATGTGATATGGATTCTGTAAAGAAAGAGGATATAGAAGATATTGTTTTAAAATCCTGTCAAGATATACTTACAAAAGACAATATTAATTTAATAGCCAAAAAGATTGTTGAGTATGCCAATAACGAAAAAAATACTATTGAATATAAACAGTTAAGTAAAGCATTAAAAGATAATGAAAGAAGAAAGATTAACATTGTTAAAGCAATTACAGAATGCGAAGACAATACTACAAGACAAATTTTATTTGATGAGTTATCTAAAATCCAAAATGCTCTTGATGAAATTAATCAGTCTTTATTAATAGAAAAAGCTAAGCATTTAAATCTCGGAATAACAGAAGTAAAGTATTTCTTAAATAATCTAAGAAAAGGAAATATAAATAAGTTTGAGTACCAAAAGATATTGATAAATACATTAGTAAATAAAGTGTACTTACATAAAGATAAGGCAATTATATTATTCAATATCAATAATCATGTAGAAGAGGTAAAAATATCTCTTCTTAATGATATTGAAAGTTCGCTTTTTAATGCAGTAGCTCTGCCACTAAGTAATGAAATGGCTTCGAAAAGTTAAAAAAGAATTTTAGGAGATAATATTCTTTAGCTTGAAAGGAGCTGTTTTTTAATGATAAATTAAACGATTTTATAAAGAACAATTTTAAGAATAAAAAAGATAATTTATCAAACGAAAACAAGGATGAGTGATTTCATCCTTTATTTTTTTCGTTAAGTTTACTAAATAAGAAATTTTTATCTAACATAAAGCAAACTTTTGTAACATCATTTTGAAAAAAGTTTGTATAAGCCTCATCGCCTCTTTTACCCTTAGGAGCAACCTCTAGTATTTGACCATCAAATCTTTTTGGCTGAGGTAGCAATGATATATCATGTTTTTCAATGGCCTTTTTAACTTGATTATATGTTCTTCCAAATAATTCAATATCTTCGTCGTTAAATGTTATTTGTCTTATACCCTCTAAAATTCTTTCTCCATTTTTTGAATTTTTACTTCCTTTATAACAAATGACAATTAATGTAACTTCTTCAAAATAATTTTTCCAATAAGAGTCTTCCCAAGAATCTTTAAATTCAGTTAATACTAAATTTCTAAAGGACATTCTTTCAAGTGGATAGCCAAAATCGTTTACAGGTAAATTTTTAATAATATAATTAACTTTTTGAAATAATGGATTCTTAGTAGGTAGCTCTTTATCTTTTCCAATTAACTCATCAGAAATCATTTTACTTAATTGTTTTGGGACTGGTTCTGCTAATTTTTTATGTGTTAGATATTCAAAAATATCATTTTGTTTTTTTCCAATAAAATTTTGTATTTGAGCGAATACATATTCTTCAATTGTTTTATATTCAATGTTATCTACATCTAAAATTAAATGTGCATTTCTTAAAATACCTGTCATATAAGAATTTTTTAGTGAGTATGCTCGTGGCATTGCTAATTCAGTAGAAAATGGTTGAGTAGTTCTATCTTTTCCTGTAGATCCTTTGGGACATGCTCCCAAATAAGAAGTGTCTCCTTCAGATAGCAAATGAGCCTTTCCTTCTATTACTTTTTGTTTGATTAGTTCAAAATCATTTTTAATTATTAAAGAATCACCAGTCATATCATAAAGTTGAAAATCAGTAATTACAAAATCCTTATAATCTTTTTCTCTATCATATTCATACCAAATAATTAATATTTTTTTACTTTTAAATAATAAATGACTAAAATCAAATTCTTCATGAACAATACTATTATAATCAATCTTTCCTAAAACTAATCTTTCTTTAGCAGAAATTGTTCCATTTTTATTTTTTATATATCCACTAACTTTTAACTCTACGCCAAGATTAGCAAAATCAGCTTCAGCTTTGTTATTATTAGGATATTTATAAAAACCAGTTTCAATAATTTTTCCCAAATTACCCTTATCTTTAGAGTTTGTCGTTAAAGTATTATTTATATCAAAATCTTTAAATGTTTTACCTCTAATTTGTTTGGTATATTCAAGAAGTTCATCAATTGTTTTGAAATTCATTTTTTACCTCCTAGATTTTGTTAAGCATAATTTTATATTTTTTTGCTACTCTAGCAGAAGTATTAATATTTTCTTCTATTTTTTCAACTAAATAACTAATTTCTTCTAATGTGGCCAGAGAAAAAATCTCCAATCTTTGCCTTGCTCTTGATGCGGCAACATAAAAATTATTAAGATATTCTTCTTTCTCAATTTTGAATGGATTGAAATCTACTATAATAATAATATTAGATTCCAAACCTTTAAATTTTTTTGATGTTGTAAATAAAATTTTGTCTTTTTCAAATTGACTTGATAATGCAATTTTTCTTTTAATATTTTCTATGTTAATTATTGAATTATCTTCGCTTTCCATTGTTAAAATAGTAATATCTTCATTATCATAACCATCTTTCGTATAACTATTAATTTTTTCAATGATACTTTTTAATAGTTCGTCTTTTCTATTAGAATAATTTAATATTGGCATTATTCCTGAAATACAAAACTCATTTGATGTACTTTTACTACTAACAATACTGTTCATAGTATTAAGAATTTTTTGAGTATTTCTACAATTCTTTGTTAATTTTAATTTGCAATCAAATAATTTTAATATGTTTGGCAAATTTTTATAATATAAAAGTTGGTTTTTATCATAAAATATGAATAATCTAATATTATTTGTTTGGCAAAATTTTACCAAATGCTCTAGTATTTTATCATAAATATCTTGAGCTTCATCAATAATAATATATTTATATTCCAATTGTTTTAAATCAATTTCTTTAATAGCAAGTAACAATTGAGAATCAGCTAACAAATTTTTCACAGAATATTTTCCTACAAAAGAGTGTATATTGTAATAATCAATATTTTCATAATTACATTTTTCAATTAAATGTTTATTAAGAAACTTGTTGAAACATAAAAATAATACTTTTCCGTTTTTTGCAAACCTTTTTGCTTGTTCTACAGCAACGAACGTTTTTCCAGTTCCAGCTCCGCCTTCAATAGCAACAGAATTTTGATCTTCAATAAAATCTAATACTTTTTTTTGCTCATTGGTAAGTTGTAAAAATACATAGTCAGCTTCATTTTTTACATTAGACGAAGAGGGAATTAAATCAAAATTTGGCATTAAAATATTTTCTATTACTTTTATTCCATTTTTTTGTAATCTGGTAAAACGTAGTCCATTATAATAATTAAATACTTTTATTAAGCTTAATTCTGGCGTTTTCAAATCTTCTTCTGATAATATTTGATTAATGCTATAGTTTAACGGTAATGTAAATTTTTTTATTTCATCTTTTGAAATAGATGGGAACCAGACAGCTTTGTCAATAAAACACCTATCACCATTTAGTAGTTCACCATCAATCTCTTCTATAAGCTTATATTTGCTTCTATCAGCTTGTTTAAAAGGATCTTTCATTTTATATTCTTCATTTGTGTCTAATCTTTTTTGATACCAATCACCATTTTCACATCTAATTTCTCCGGATTTAACTTCAATTATTAGAATTCCATAGATTGGATTAAAAATTGCAAAATCAGCTTCTCCCCAAGTAATTCTTCCGTTGTTATTCCTTTTTTGCCATGTTAATGAATAATAAATATTCCAAGAATTAGACAAGTTTTTTAAAGCCTGAAATATTTTATATTCACCTAAACTATTATGGAAATCATCAGATATTTCTGGATAAAAATGTGCCATAATTACACCTCATTTGGAATCAGTTCTAGATATTTTTCAACTTCATCTATTGCTATTATTTTCCAATCTTTTTCAGAGCATTTATTTCTTACTTCAAATCCACAGTACTCTGGAGAAATAATTAAATTTTCATTTACATATATAAATAGTGCCTTTATAGTAATACCTGAAATATTTATATCAGTATATGCAAAATCAGCTATTTTTTTGTTTTCTCTATCTAGTAAATTACAATAATATTTATACTTTTCTTCTGTAACTAAATTTTCGCTAATTCTCTTCCAACTATCATAATCTTCTAAACTATATGTTTCACAAGCATTAACATCAATATATTTTTCTAATTTTTCAGGATGTTTTATTATTTTATTTTCAACTGCAGCAATGTTATCTATTTCATTTTCTATATCTTCTCCTAAAAAATACCTTTCAACAAAATTCCATCTTTCGTTATTTTGGCTATTGTTATAATGTCTAAAAAAATAATCTAATATCTTGACTGATCTATAATGTTTCTCTTTAGCCATTTCAACATAATTATTTTTATAGATAACCCTGTCTTCCACAATATTTTTAATTTTATCTGGTGCGTTTAAACGAATAAATATTTCTGGACTATCACCGCCCACAATTTCGTATGAAACTAAGTCTAAAATAGATAAAAGTTTTAATGCGTTAGAATCTGTTACATTGTCAGCATAAAATTGTTCATATTCTGAATTATTTATATACCTTATATTTTTTATTAAAGATGCCTTGCTTAAAATTTGTGTTGCCAATGTTCTTAATTTTCCATTACTAATTTGATATTTTTCAAATTCATTATCTTCTCTTCTTACAATACATTCATAGTTCAAATCTATGACATCAAAATACGAATTTGCAATTATTTCAGCTTTAGAACTCTTATATCTTGAAGATATTTTATTTTTAAACTCTTCTTTGGTGAAAAAATTTCTATCAAACGAAGTTAATGTATCAGTTAAATAATTAATCTCATCCATAGCCTTTTGATAAACTTCTGAAAGCAATCCTGATTTCGCTTTCATAGATAGCTTTACTCTATAGAAAATATCATTTTTAATATCTCCCATAACATCAACACTATTTTTGTTAAAAAATTTATATTTAAATGATGCAAATGACATTTCTGAACCATATATATTTTCCCAAATACTCTTTAAATCAATTTCATAAATTGGACCCGGATCTGTTACAAGGCATCCACCAACAGCCTCACGGTTTCTTCCTTCTGCAATTTTAGTAAAATATTTTCCATATTTACTATTTTCAATTTTTAAAACATTTTCTTCTGATACTGAGGCATAAGCTTTTGTAAACATTGTACCTGGTCTAGAAATTAATACATATATTTTATAAGTTTCATAAAAATCTTTTTCAAGCATTAGTAAAACTATTTTTAATTTGTTTTCCAAATCATCTTGATTGGTTTTTCCAAATACACCATCAAACATTTTGGGATTAATCATAAAATTTCGATGCTTTTTATTTAGAAATGTATCATAAATTATAGATAAACATTTCTTTACATGATATTGTTTGATTTGCGACATACCAAATAAAGTATTAACATATTTCATGTCACCATTAAAATAGTCAACAATAGCTTTTCCATTAATGCTTTTATCTCTAGCAGCTCTTCCTATTTCTTGAACATAATCACTTAGTCCACCAGTTACAGCATAGTGAAAGACATTATGAATATCTGAAATATCTATTCCCATTCCAAAAGCTTTTGTTGCAATCATTACATTTGCTTTTCCTTCGGTAAAGTCATCCATTGCTTGTACTTTTTCTTCAGCTTCTTCACCACTTCCGGTATATATTCTAATATCATTTTTAAAACATTTAAAACTACTAAATTCTTTATCACCATTATAAATTTGGTGTGCAATCGAACTATATGGACAGTAAACTATTGTTTTATCATTTTTATCAATCCACCCATTTATTCTCTCACCTAGTTTTTGTATTTTCATATCTTTATATTGATCATAAGATTTGTCTGTGTAATTATTTATCTCAAAAGTGATATTTTCTCTTTTTGCTGAACCTATCTTTTTGATTGGATCATTCATAAACAAACTAATAATTGTTTCTGAAACGGTATCATCTTTTCCACCATTTACCGCAGTAGCTGTACAAGCAAAAATTGGAAAATCATGATGCCTTTTGCCTTGACCGAATTTATTTTGCATTGTTCTAAGTCTATTTATGTATGTACCTAAATACCAATAATCAGGTCTAAAGCCAACGCCCCAAGTTGTAACTATATGAGCTTCATCTATGATTATAAGTCCGATTTCTCTTTCTCCTATTAATGAATCGATTGAATGTGATAGAAGTGTTTCAGGGCTAACATATAAAATGTCTATTTTTCCTTCTTTGACATTATTAATTATTTCTTCTCTTTGAACAATTGTTGCAATATCAGAATTTAAATATGCATGTTTTTTATATCCAGATTTGGTTAATATATCATATTGATTTTGCATTAATCCTTTTAAAGGTTCAATAATAATTATTAGTTTGTTATATTTTTCACTTAAATAAATTGAAGGCAATTGAAAGATTAATGATTTCCCTGCACCTGTAGACGCAGTCATAAATATATCTCTATATCTTTTTCCCGCATATGCTTTTTCAGATTCACTAACTATGTATTCCATTATTTCAGCTTGAGAAATATCTTCCATTTCATCTGATAAATCTGGATCTTTATAAAATGATAATTTTCTAAAATTAAAATCTGTTTTACCAGTAAGTTTTGTACCTATTTTTTTTAGTTCTTCTCTAATAGTACTTGTTATGGGATATTCGCCAGAATATTTGTAAAGGATATTAATATTTAAGGACTTCAATAATGCTTTCATTGATTCGAATATCATATTTGATATTTCGGTATTACAAACTTTTTTATAACCAATGGTTTTATAATTATTAGTAATGATATTTTGATAGTGTTCTAAATATTTTTCGAGATTATCGTCTATATCAATTAAATATTCACAATTATCTGTTAAATTAATATCGATGTTATTGTCATAAAAATGAATAATTCTATCTATATTTGCATTATTTGGAAACTCATAATTGTAATAAGTCACATAATATTGCCCGTTTACCAAATAGATATTTGAATAAATGTTGTCTAAACTTTGAACTTTTAAATTGACATTCATATTTTCTTCTTCTTTATATTTTAAATACTCTAAGAACGTATTTTCTTCTATTTCACAATATATAGGATATATTCCAGGAAAAATATTATTACATACTATTTTTATTCTTATTCTTCCAGTCTTGACAAAAATATAAAGTTGTTCATGAATTAATTCAAATTCTTCATAAGTAATCCAAAATTTTTCACCACGTTTATTATAAATATATCCACCTAGTTCAAATGCATAATCATTAGTTAAATTTTTATAGTCGATTTTAAAATCTAAATCTTTTTCACTTAGTGGCAAATAATCTAATTTTGATAAAAAATCCTTATTAAACCCTTTATAAACATATAAATCCATAAATACACTTCCTTTTTGATCTTGTTTTTTATTTAAAAATTTTATACAATAATAGTAATGAAGGTTAATCTTTAACATCATTTATTATATAATAAATATCGATAAAAGTTGATCTTTTTCTTCAAATAAATTATAATATATTTAGGGAATATAAACAAATAGTCAGGAGGCTTAAGTTATGAAAAAAACTATGGTTGAATTATTTGCTGGTGTTGGTGGTTTCCGTTGTGGATTAAATCATGTGGAATTAAAAGATGGTAAGACTATAGAAAATGGCAATTGGAAATGTCTTTGGGCAAATCAGTGGGAACCAGCTACTAAGTCGCAAGAAGCATATGATTGCTATGCTAAGAGATTTGGTGCTGAAGATGTATCAAATGTAGATATATTTGAAGTTGATAAACATGATATACCAGACCATACACTATTAGTTGGTGGATTCCCTTGTCAGGACTATTCTGTTGCTCAAACTCTTTCAAATAGTAAAGGAATAGAAGGTAAAAAAGGAGTTCTTTGGTGGGCTATAGAAGAAACACTAGCTATTAAAAAGCCACCATTTGTACTATTAGAAAATGTTGATAGATTACTATTGTCTCCTGCTAAACAAAGAGGAAGAGATTTTGGAATGATTTTAAGAAGTTTCTATGAAAATGGTTATGATGTAGAATGGAGGGTAATCAATGCCGGAGAATATGGTCTCCCACAAAAACGTAGAAGAACTTATATTTTTGCTTATCATAAATCAACAAAGTATTATAAAAAAATGCAAAAAATTTCTGACTATGATGTGATTTTTTCTGATGGTATGTTTGTACAACAATTTCCTATTAAACAAAGTTATGAAGAAATAACTGAATCTAATATTTCAGAATATAAAGATTTAGTAGAAGTAAGCAATTTATTTAAGTGTAATTTTTATAATGCAGGAATTATGAAAAATGGAGGTATTTATACAGTTAAAGTAAAAGCAGATTATAATTTGGTTTATCCACTAAGAAATATTCGTGAAGAAGAGCCAGTAGATGAAAAATATTTCTTAAGTAAAGAACAGATAGAGAAATTTGCATTCTTAAAGGGTAGTAAAAAAATCCCTAGAGTTAAGCCAAATGGTGAACCATACTTTTACTCAGAAGGAGCTATGCCATTCCCTGATAATTTAGATGCACCAGCTAGGACAATGCTTACTAGCGAAAGTGGAATTAGTAGAACAACCCATGTTATTGAGGACTTTAAAACAAAAAAAACAAGACTTCTTACTCCAAGAGAATGTGAAAGAATAAATGGGTTCCCAGATGATTGGACTAATACAGGAATGTCTGATAAAAGAAGATATTTTATGATGGGAAATGCTTTAGTTGTTGGGGTAATTAAAAAAATTGGTGTTGAATTAGAGAAAATAATAGATGATGAAAATTAATTATTATGTTATAATTAAAATAACTGAGATATCATTAAAATTATGATATCTTTTTTTAGTAATACTACTTTTTAAAAGTAATGTTGTCATGAATGAGAGGTTTTTTTATGAGATTATTTAATGGTAATCAAATTGATGACTATATGAGAGAAATATGGGAGAAAATAAGAGAAGATATTAACAATATACCTGATCAAGATATTTTGTCACTCGATATCAACGATTTTGTTTCTTATTATTATGACAAATACCATGTTGAACCAATAACTCTTTTAAAAGAAGAAATTAATTCATCGATTGAAGAAACAAAAATAAAAAAAGATAATCCATTTTATAGAGATTTTGGTTATGGACTAGAGCAAAAATATTTTCTTGTCGATGGTTATAGAATTTATTATGATATTCCTTTTAATGGCGAATCCGATTTACTTTTTTTACAACCAACTATGAGGATATTAAAAAAATTTGAAATAGATAATATTAAAAATAGAAATAGTATGGATTATTTGCCTTTTATTTGCTTTTCAGTAGAAATAGAGGCACAAAAATTAGATGAAAGTGATAATCCACAACAATTAATAGATGATAACTTTAAGAGAGAATTTAGTAGTTATGAATCAATGATTTCAAATGTTAATGTTTCAATAAATAACTTTAATTCTAACCTAAAAAATAAAGTTAATGAGTTATTAACTGAAAAGTATAATAAAAGTAGTAAATTTTCTTCTTTAATGAGTAAAATAAATATTCCTTTAAAAAGGAATGATAAAGCTCCAAATGTAACTCCTTTAACATTAAATATAAAGAAAGAACCTATTAAATATCCAGAAAAAAAGAATGTTAGTATTGACTATTGCGTTTCAGAAGATGACTATATAAACATCAAAGAAATTATCAGTCAATCCTGTATTTCTTTTGAAAGCACTTCTCTAACTTTTTGTAAATTAAGTGAAGAAGAACTAAGAGATGTAATTCTTTCTAACTTAAATACTCATTATGATAATAAAGCAACTGGAGAAACATTTAGTAAAGTAGGAAAAACTGACATTAGGATTCAGTTTGATAATAAGGCTGCTTATATTGCAGAATGTAAAATATGGCATGGTATTAGTGAGTTTAAAAAGGCAGTTTCTCAATTATTTAGTTATACTAGGTGGAGAGATGTCAAAACTTCACTAATCATATTCAATAAGGATGTTAAAAACTTTTCTACAGTTTTATCTAAAATAGATAATGAATTACATACTAACGAACTGTGCATTAATGTTCAAAACATTGAAAAAAATTGTTGGCAATGTACTTTTAAAAAATATAGTGATTGTGATGAATTAATTCAATTAAATATTCTTGTATGTGATTTATTTGCTGATAATTGATTGAAAACAGGAGATGATTAACTTGGACGACAAAAAATTAGAATTGATTTTAAAACATTTTATAGAGTTTGAAGAATTAGATTTTTCTCCAAAACAAAAATATTTAGATTTGTATAGTGATTATGATGAGAAATTAAAAATGATTTTTGTTTACTTTCACCAAAGTTTAAATAGTTTGCTTGAATATATGAATAGCCGTGGTGCAGGTGCTCACTATACAGCAAATGAAAGTCGTGAACTAATATATTTAATTGATAAAATTAGAGAATTAAAAATGATTTTAGAAAAAACAAATTATTCTTTTGCTATAGATGATACATATGAAGAGTGGATGAATAACTGCGACAGTTTTTTATCACAATCAGGTGGAAGTGAAATACCTAGTGATTATAAAAGAGTTATTTTGAAAAATTATGATAAGATTTTTATTTTAACAAATCAATCAAACACTAGTAATATTTCTAATAAAATAAAGTATACTTTGAAAGGTACAGGTGCTTTTGCAAAGGTATACTCTTATAACGAACCTCTATCAGGTAAAAAATTTGCTCTAAAAAGATTAAACAAAGACATTATCGGAAAAGAATTAGATAGATTTAAACTAGAATTTGAAAAGATGAATCAAATTAACAATCCATATATTTTAAAAGCATATTCTTATGATGATAAAACTAATAGTTACATAATGGAATATTGTGACTGTACATTAAAAAAATTTATAGATGAGAACAACAATAAACAATATATGGATGAAAAATATAGAAAAAATATTGCACTTCAATTTTTAAGAGGATTAAAATATTTACATTCCAAGGACTTATTACATAGAGATTTGAGTTTAAATAACGTTTTAATAAAACAATATGATGATCAATTTATCGTTGTTAAAATAGCAGATTTTGGTTTAATAAAGGATCTTAATTTGGATTTGACAAGTACTGATTCTGAAATAAGAGGAACAATTATTGATGATACTTTAACAAGTTTTAAAGATTATAATAAAAAAAATGAGATATATGCTATTGGTGTTATTTTATGGTTCATCTTTACAGGTAAACATAACTTGTCTCAAATAGATAATTCTAAAATAGGTAATATTGTAAAAAAATGTATTGATAGGGATCATAGTAAGAGATATGATAACGTTGATGAAATTATAAAAGATGTTATTGATATTAACCATGATATACCTAATCAATTACCAAAAAAAGAATTAGGTTTAAAAACAATTGCTTCATTTTCGCAAATGACGGGTTTAGAATATGGAATTGATAAATATGGATTTGATTTTATTCGTGCCATGGTGGAAGATACTATTAATAATCAATTAATTTATACACATGATTTGGTTGGGGAAAGATTTCAAACAACAGATGGTAAGTTTATTATTGAATTATCAAAAATACCAAATAGAGAAAAAATATATATTAAAGATTCCTTTAATAAATTATTGACAGATAAGTATATTAAATCTTTAAATTCAGAAAACTCTCTTTTTGAATTAACAAAAAAAGGATACGAAATTTATGATTTATTTAAAAAAAATGGATTTAAGTATTCATAGAACGTCAAGCTTGTATATTTTAAAGATGTATGATACAATGACCTTGCCGTTGGAGTTAATCCAGTTTAATTTTAGAAAATGTGTTGTATAATCAAGTCAACACCCTGCCAAGACAAGCATTCGCTTATTATAGCGATTTATTATAAAGTATCTAGTATTTTTACTAGATTTTTTTATTTTCAATATGCGCCATCTAAAACAAAATCACATTCTTTATTGCAATATTTAATCTTAAGTCTTTTAAAATTTTTTGTAACCATTATCGAAAATAAAACGTCTATATAATGAGTCGACTTAATGGAGGTAGCAATTGAAAAATAATATTAACTTTAAAATAGAAACAATCATTGATGAATATTCAAATTATATTTTTAAAATTGTAAACAACATTGTTAGTACTTCTCTACCATATCAAGATAAAGAGGAAATAGTAGCAGATGTATTTTTTCTGTTATGGAAAAATCAAGAATATATTAATAAAGATTTAAAATCATATCTCGCCGCTATTGCTAAAAACTCTGCATATTCCAAACTTCGAAATAAAAAAATCACTCTTGAATTAAAAGATGAATTAATTACGGATAATTTAACTTTTGATACAGATAACGTGATTGATGAAATACTTGTAAGACAGAAAATAGAGGAATTAAGTGAAATAGAAAAAACTATTTTTACTCTTTATTATGTCGATGGATACAAAATAAAAGAAATTGCCAAAAAATTAAAATTAAGTTCTAGTGGAATAAAGATGAAACTCTATCGGATTAGAAAAAAATTAAAGGAGGAATAGTATGAATCAATTTGATACTCACCAAATAAAAGAGATAACAAATCAATTAATTGGTTATGAAAATTTTAAAAGGGAGGAAAAAATGAAAAAAAGAAAACTACGAAATATTGTTTTTGTATTTGTAGGAATCATTTTACTAGGTATCAGTACCATGACGGTCAATGCGTTAACAAATAATGCGGTAGATGAAGCCATTAAAAAAATGATACCATTTAAAATTGTTAGTAAAAACGAGGAAGATATGAAAAATGCAACTTGTACCGAACTAGACAATGGAAATGTTTCTTGTACTATTGAGCAAGAATCAGAAAATGGGGATAATAAATTTGAAATAACGGTGGAGTATGATCCAACTTATGATAAAACAAAAGGGGAAACATTTTTGTATGAATATAGTGCAAAATAGTATTTGAAATAAACGACTAATTTTAAATAAATCATTAGGCAAGCGGTCAGGAATATATCGTTTGCTCTTTTTGTGGTATAATTTTAACAAAATGAATAGTATTTTGGAGCGGAAACAACTCTGTATCAGATTTTCTTTTTCGCTAGTATCTTTGGTACAGAAACGATAAAAATTCTATTGACATAATGTAGATTTTAATATTTCTTTAATTTTTGTGATATATACTTTTAGAAGTTGGAGGTGGTAAGATGAGAATTTTAGTTGTGGAAGATGAAGAAACAATCGCTGATATTATAGCGACAAAACTACGATGCGAAAAATATGAAGTTGATACAAGTTATGATGGCGAAGAGGGGTTATATAATGCCATCTCAAACATATATAATCTAATCATTCTTGATATCATGTTACCTAAAATGAATGGTTTAGAAATACTAAAAGAAATAAAAGAAAATGATATAAATGCGAAAGTCATCATACTTACTGCCAAATCGGAACTGGATGATAAACTAAAAGGCTTTGATACTGGAGCAGATGATTATGTAACAAAACCTTTTCATATCGAAGA
Organism: uncultured Bacilli bacterium; assembly: GCA_947631655.1. Lineage (GTDB taxonomy): Bacteria > Bacillota_I > Bacilli_A > RF39 > UBA660 > CALWAM01. Next base: position 21,895 of record CANRME010000003.1, read on the forward strand.
ATTAATTGCGAGGGTAAATGTTCAATTACGAAATAAAGGAAATCATAAAGTAAAAGATACATTAGAATATAGTGATTTATCCCTAAATATTAGAACTTCTACCCTAACTTGTAAAAATACCAATGAGTCAATCAATATTCCTTATCGAGAATTCTTACTACTGGAATATTTTATGAATAATAGAGAACAAATTATATCAAAAGAACAAATTTATGATAAAGTTTGGGGAATTGATACAGATTATGAGTCCAATAATTTAGAGGCATACTTATCTTTTTTAAGAAAGAAAATAAAAATTATTGGATCAAAAGTAGGCATTAAAGCCGTTCGTAATTTAGGTTATAAAATGGAGGAATAAAGGGATATGGAAAACTTAAAGAAGAAAACATTTTTTACCATTTTTATTATCATCTCTTTATTCGCTATGTTTTTCGCTACTTTCTTTCATATTCAAACCTATCATAGAGAATATATTGGAATCTTAAATAATTTAACAAAGATGAGAAATTTAACCAATCAAAGACCTGAACCTTTTGATAAAGAAATGAAACCGATAAATGATGATCTACACAATAGAAAAGTGATGGATTATGAAGTTTATACTTTTATCTTAAACGATAATAATGATATTGTTGATAAAATAAGTCACAGTGATAATACGATTAGTGAAGAAATCACAACTAAAGCGAAAAATATTATTGATAATAATAACAAAAGTAAAGTAAAAATTGGATTTTTATATTGGAATAAATATGCTTACAATTATGAAGAAGGGAAATCTTTAACAATTGTAAATATTTCTAATACTAGAAATATGTTACTCACGAACTTACTAATCTCCTTATTATTAGTAGGTATTGGGGAACTAGTTATTTATATCATTTCTAAAAAAATAACAGAATGGATTACGAAACCAGTTCTTGAAAGTTTTCATAGAGAAAAAGAATTTGTTGCGAATGCTTCTCATGAACTAAAAACTCCACTTGCTGTTATGATGGCAAATATTGATTGTTTAGATGTGAATAAGAAAAACGAAAAATGGATTAATAACTTAAAAAGTGAATCGGATCGAATGAGCAATTTAATAACAAGATTACTTGATTTATCGAAAACGGAATACTTAAAAAAAGAGAATTTTAGTAAAAATGATATTTCTATGATTATAGAGAAAAGAGCGTTAATATTTGAAAGTTTAGCATACGAAAAAAATATAACCATAGAAACGAATATTGCTGAAAAAGTAAATCTCTTTTGCCATAAAGAAAGCATCGATGAATTAGCGTCTATTTTAATTGATAATGCGATAAGTCACGGAAAAGAAAATAGTAAAATTCAAGTGAACCTTACAAGTAATAAATCGGAAATAAAATTAGAAGTAACTAACAAGGGTGACCCTATACCACCTGATGAATGTGAAAAAATATTTGAGAGATTTTATCGAAATGATAAAAGTCATAATCGTAAAAGTGGAAGATATGGCTTAGGTCTTGCCATTGCCAAGAATATTGTAAAAGCCCATAATGGTAATATTCGAGCTTATTCCAAAGATGGAACTACGACTTTTGAAGTGGATTTTAAAACAAATGAACATTAACGAAAAAAAGTTAATGTTTTTTAATGTTTCTTTAATATTTACATAATAAAATGATATTGTTTTCAAGGAGGAAGATTATGTTTATATTAAAAAATGCATGGATTTCAATTAAAAGAAATAAAGGAAGGAATATTTTAATAGGAATCATTATTTTAATAATTGCATGTGCTTGTACGATAACACTAGCGATAAAAAATACAGCTGTAGATTTAATAGATTCTTATAAGAATGCTTATGACAAAGAAGTAACCATTAGTTTTGATAGATCGAATATGATGAAAGACTTTGACCCATCCCAATCAGAAGGAAGAGAAAATGCTAGAGAAAAATTTGATAATATTGCAAGTTACACCATTAGTGATGTTCTATCTTTTGCGGATAGTGAATATATTGAAAGTTATTATTATACTTATGGTGTTGGCTTGAATGGAAACAATATTGAAAAGGCTGAAATTGAGTCAAATAATAATATGCCAAACGGATTTGGTCATGGAAAAGAAAACAATATATCATCTACTGATTTTACTTTAACTGGTTATAGTTCATTAGATGCTATGAGTGAATTTATAAATGGTACTTATACCATGAATGAAATAACGGAGAATGCATGGGACATTGCCTTTGATGGTAACTATGTATTTATCAATCAAGAACTTGCGGATTATAATAATCTAAATTTAAATGACAAAATAGTCCTAGAAGATGAAGAGGGAAATACTTATGAATTCGAAATCATTGGTATTTTTAAAGAAAACGAAGAAGGAAACGGAGAGCCAATGTCGATGTTTTCCAATTCAGCGAATACTCTGGTAACAAATGCCAGTGCGGTAACAAGTATTACTACAAGTAACGAAGATTTACAAGCGACAATTAATCCAACATTTATTATAGATTCTTATGATAACGTAGAAAAACTACAAGACGAATTTTACGAAAAAGGGTTAGATGAAAATTTTGTTCTTCAAACGAACGAAGAAATAGCATTAAGCGGAGTTTCAAGCATTGAAAATATTAACTCTTTTGCAACAACATTTTTAGTTATCACTCTTATTATTGGTGGAATTGTTTTATTTGTAATCAACATGATCAATATTCGTGAAAGAAAATACGAAATAGGAGTTTTAAGAACCATCGGTATTAGTAAGGTTAAATTAACGATGCAGTTTGTATCAGAACTTGTGATTGTTTCTGTTGTTGCTCTTGTACTGGGTGCAGGAATTGGGGCAGTAAGTTCGAAAGGAGTAAGTAATTCTTTACTAGAAAGTGAAATAAATAGTAGTAATGAAAGAACAGAAGAAATTGGTAAAAACTTTGGTGGACCAAATGGGAATGAAGGAATGCCAGATCGTGGAAATAGAGACGAAATGAGAGGAAAAGGTATGCCCGTGGTTCAAGCATACGATTCGATTGATGCAGTCGTAGATATGAAAGTTTTACTAGAATTACTTGGTATTGGACTTTCATTAGTATTGGTAAGTTCCATTGCCTCAATGGTTAGTATTCAAAGATTTTCACCACTTACAATATTGAAAGAGAGGTCTTAATAATGGCAGATAAGGAAAAGAATAACTATGTTTCAAAAGATAAACTTGGGAAAAATTTTACTCACAAAAAACAAATAGTTAAAAATAATGAAGTAAAAGATAATAAAGAGATGAAAGAAAAAAATACTTCTTCAAAAGACATTATTTTAAGTATTAAAAATGCAAGTTATCGATATAGTGATGCGGAAGAAAATGACTATGCATTAAGAAATGTTAGTTTTGATTTTGAAAGTGGAAAAATATATGCTATCAGAGGTCGAAGTGGTACTGGAAAAACAACATTATTATCTTTAATAAGTGGATTGGAAAGATGCACAGAAGGGGAAATTATTTTTGATGGCAAAAGTCTAAAAGATAGGAATTTAGATAAGTATCGTAATAGTGATATTGGTATCGTCTTTCAAAGTTATAATTTATTGCCCTTTATGACAGCTAGCGAAAATATCATTCTTTCGATGGACGCAAATGGCTTAAAACTGAAAAACAAAAAAGAAAAAGCCATCGAGCTTATGGAAAAAGTCGGCTTGAAAGAAACTTATGCAGATCGTAAAGTTTTAAGATTATCAGGTGGGGAGCAACAAAGAGTGGCTATCGCAAGAAGCCTATCTTATAACCCTAAAATGATAATTGCTGATGAACCAACTGGAAACCTTGATAAGCAGACAGAGACTGAAATTCTAGAAATATTTGAAAAGTTAGCCCATGAAGAAAAGAAATGTGTCATTATCGTAACTCATTCTCAAAATGTATGCGACGCTGTTGATGTAATATATGACTTGAAGAAAGTGGCAAAGTAAGTAAATATAGATATTAGCAAACTCTATTGGGAGATTTTCTTTTTTGACATTCTAAGATATAATATCGAATGAACAAAATTACAAGTTGATTTTAAAGAAAACTATCAAGTAAAATTTTGGGATTGTGGAATCAAATATCGTCTAAGCAAATGCCAGAATTTTATAAAAACAGTAGTTTCTGAAATAGAGAAGGTTAGTGCTATAATGATATTACCTGAAAAGAAAGAGGATAACGTCAATACCATAATACGAGGTTTGGTTATAATTGTTCGTTTCAAACATAATGGAGTGAATGGAATATGAGGAAAAGTAATTTGTTCAAGGCAACGATTTCTTTTGAAAATAATCATTACATGAATATAACTTTATATTTAGTTTATAATGGGAACGAAAAATTAAAGAATGAAATTCCCCAAATAAAATTTAAAAAATGGGGAGATAAACATTTTTTAACGGTTGATATAAAAGATATTAAAATTTTGGAAAAATTAAAGAATATCAGTGAATCCGACAAACGATATATAAACGATGTATTTGAATACGTAAAAACACATCAACAGCTCCTATTAGATTATTGGAATGCTGATATACCAGAGTTTGAAGCAAAACAAATATTTTTTGATGAAACAAATAATCATTTTGGATGTACGAATTTAAGTAAGAGAAAAACCGGTTTACCGATGAATTTAGTTGTTTATTGTAACTATACACTGGATAGAGATAATATATTATTTTTTCAAAATGATTACGAAAAATTAAACTATCATAATATGATAATGATGAGTATTGATAAAGATCATCCACAAGTATTAGTAAACAGAAAAATAAATATAAAAGAAGAGAATATGGAGTTATTAAAAAATTTTATAAAAAAGTATTATAAAATATTAACAGAATATAACGATGATCAATTACATGATAGTGAGATATTTAGTTTCATCGACGAAAGTGTAAAAGAAGCGAAAAAAGAGAGTAATGATGAATGAAGGCTAATAATGTCCCAGTCATTATACTCTCTTTTTCTATTGTTTTGATTTTGAAGATACTATTTTTAAGGGAAAGAATACTATGAAAAAAGAACGAAAAACTTTTAACAGTAAATAGTGACAAGAAAACACTTTACTTTACAGTAAAAATGATGTATAATATTGCCAACAACAGGGGGGAATCCTTTCCCATCATTGTATATAATATATAATAGAGGAGGAATAAATTATGAAAAAGCTCATGACAAAATCAATTATGACAAAAGCAATTATATCGGTAATGATAACTACTACTGTCATAGCCGGTGTAATCGTTACATCAAAAGTAATGGACAATAAAAACTTTGCTAATAAGATCAGCAATCAAAAAGCAGAAAGTTATACGGAAAAGAAAAATACAGAAGGGGAAACTGCAACCACTGCTATTAAAACAGAAACAAAACAAAATGAGACAGATGAAAAAATAGGAGATGCACAATCAAAAACCAAAAGTACTGAAACTACGACGGAACTAGAATTACAAAAAGAAATTGAGAATGCGAAAAAAGCAGTAACCGAAGCAGAAAAAGAATTAGAAACTGCTAAAACAGAACAAGAAAAAACACAGGCAAAAGCGAAAGTAGAAGCAGCCAAAGAAGAACAAAGAAAAGCAGAGCAAGCAAAAGAAGAGGCAGAAGAAAAAGCAAAACAAGCAGGAGAAACTACTACAAAAGTGGAAGAAGAAAAACCAAAAACAAGTAGTGAAAGTCAACCTACTGCTACACCTAATACAGTAGAAACTCCAGCTCCAAAGGCAAATGATTTGGAGACAGTGAAAAAGGCAATAGAAAATACAAGAAATGCAAACACCATGACAGTCACGAATTATATAGAAAATTCAACCAAACAATTCAATAAGGCAACAGGCGAAGAACATGCCGTTTATCGTAGCGCTCTAAGCCTTACTGAAAAGGCTGGTACTCTATATTCCTATAAAACCAATAACAGCAAAACGCTTTCTTTATTCAAAGAAAATGGTGGTAGTGAATGGAAAATGGTCTTTAGTGGTAAGAGAACCATGGGTGTCATTGAATTAGAATTAATAAAGAATGCTTATAGTGTAGAAGCAACCGGTGATGGTAACTACAATGTAAAAATTTCTCATAGTGATGCCAAAAGCTGGCTTATGAATTACTATGGAAGTTCATCAGTATCTGGTGAAGTAACGATTACTATTAAAACAAATGGTACTTACGTACAGTTAATAAAAGGTACAGTTGGAACGAGAGAAATTAATTTGGCTCTAAGCGATATTGGTTCTACAACGGTTCCTTCAAGAAGCCAACTTGGTATTGATGAAGGAACAATTAATGCATTAGAAGAAGAATATAAAGCGCATTATGACTGTGAACGTGAAAACGATTACTGGGTTTGCGGACCACATAAACATGTAAATCAATATAATTTTTAATAAATAGGAATGCAACGAAAATAATAAAAAGAAAAGCCTATACCTTCGAAAGGGTATGGGCTTTTTTGTGGAAAAAACTTTTTCTTCCCCCAAAAAAATTCAAAATCAAAGTTTGTAACCAGAACCAAATCATGAAATGAAAAATTCATATCGAAAACAGGACTACGAAAAATCAAAAAGTACCAGAAAATTCATTAGGAAAAAGAATGGATATCAAACAGGAAATCAAAGAGTAAGAAATGAAATAAGTAAAATCAGATTTTCCTAGAAGAATATAATTTTGAAATCATGACATTTTTAACTGACCGAATAAGTCATAGTATTTTTTTAAAACTTTGGATATACTTTTCTCATGAGGTGAAACCATGAATCAAGAAAAAATGGGAAAATTTATCGCGGAACTACGCACAGAATGTGGTTATACACAAAAAGAGATCGGCAATATGTTAGGTATCACAGACAATTCCGTATCCAAATGGGAAAGAGGAATCAACGCTCCAGATATCTCGATTTTGACGACTCTTTCGGAAATATTTCATGTGACAGTTCAAGAATTATTAAATGGCGAAAGAAATTTCAAAAAGAAAGAAATTGATAAAACGCATCACCAAAAGGTATTAGAGGTAAAGAATTTATCGAAATCCTTTGGTAAAAGAAAAATCCTAAAAAACATTACCTTTGATATTTATGAAGGGGACATTGTCGGTTTGATAGGTCCGAATGGTGCCGGGAAGACAACTCTAATAAAAACAATTTTAAGTTTATATCATATGGATAGTGGTAGTGTCAAAATAGGTGGATATGACATTAAAAAAGAATTAGAAAAAGCGTTATCACAAACTGGTTCAATTATTGAAAATCCGGATATGTATCAAAATATCAGTGGAAGAAAGAATCTAAAGATTACCTCACTCATCAATGACATTAAGGATAAAGACTATATCGAAAAGATCATTCGCTTCGTCAAATTAGAAGACCGTATCGATGACAAAGTAAAAAAATATTCTCTAGGAATGAAACAACGACTAGGTTTAGCAAACGCCTTAATCAAAAGACCCAAACTTTTAATTTTAGATGAACCAACCAACGGATTAGATCCCGCGGGAATAAAAGAATTAAGAGAAATTCTAAAGAAAATCAACCACGAAGAAAATATGAGTATTTTAATTAGTAGCCACATCTTATCCGAAGTAGAAAATATCTGTGATCGTATTTTGATTATCGATGAAGGAAAAATAAATAGCGACTTCGGTATTGAAGAAGTAAAATATAAAAATATCAGCCTAGAAGATGAGTTTTTCTCAAAAATAAAAAAAGAGAAAGAATAGAAAAAGGAGTGAACGATAAGTGAAAATAATCAAATTAATTCAAAGTGAATTTATCAAAAACTATACCCTAAAAAAGATCATAGGAATCATCCTTATTGTTTCTCTTTTTAGTATCGGGTTGGTAGAATTTATGAACCTGTTTTACTTTCAAAAAGGACAAGAAATCGAACTCATAGATAACCAGATGGAAATTCGTAATCAGGAATTAGCGCAAAAAGAAAATCGAACACTAGAAGAAGATTATGAATTATATCTAAATCGAATCAAAAAAGAAGCGTATCAATATTTAACCGAAAAGAAAATAACAACCTTAACAGATTGGCATACCAGTATCGTTTTCGATTTACGCGCCGATTTACAAGAAAATTATTTATATAAATTGATTCGAGATAAAATAGAGGATTCCTTTATTTCAGGAATTTGTTCCAATGAAAACTATAAGCCAACGGAGTACGGGGATGGATATGCCGCTACCTTTGTGGGCACTCTTTCTACTGATTGTGCTTATTATTACGACGGTACTTTAGAAGAAAAAATAGAGTATTTAGAAAAAGAAATCGAAGCATATGAAAAACTTTTAAAAGAAGATAAATTTTATCTTTACTTACAATATCTAATTGATACAGAACAAATCTTTGATGATGATATTGAGATTGCCCAACTCATCATTGATAAAAAAATTGAAAATATGTGGGATGCCCGAGCCCTCAATTACATAAAATATTCTTTCTATCAAACTGAATCCATCCTCAGTGAAGAGAAATTTCGAAAGATGCAAGAATTTTATCATTTTCCTTCCTATCAAGATTATGTAAGATTTACGAAATACAATAATGAAGAAGCAAAAAAATCCAAAGCAATTCTCCGCTATAGCATAGAAAATAACATAGAAAATGATTTACCATCAAACAATACACATAATTATGGAATTTGGAGTATGATGAATAGTTCCTACAATGTTGTAACAAGTAAGAAAATGGTAAATGAGGTGTTTCACCTAACTATCATTGTTCTTATATTAGTGTGTATCACAAGTAGCGGAATCGTAAGCGGAGAACATAGTAAAGGAACAATCAAAAATATGATTACTACCCCAGTAAAAAGATATAAAATTTTACTTAGTAAGTTTATTTATTTGATTCTTCATACTTATATTATTTGGTTCATTGGATTAGTGGCTTTAAGTATTTATTCAGGTATTCGATTTGGTTTTAGTGATTTGTTTACTCCTAAATTAATTGATTCTGGTGGAAAAGTAATCGAAGTAAATTATTATTTATACTTATTGAAAGATATGTTTTTTGCCGGTATTCCTGTCATTGCCTTTTTAAGTATCTTATTTTTCTTATCAACTGTGACACTCAATACGGCAGTTACGACCAGTGTTATGACTATTTTAGCAATTATCCCATCCATTTTATACTACGCTTGTGCCCATTTAAATTTGAATTTTCTTGTTTATACCCCTCTCTTATACTTTGACTGTGGTTATCTATTTGATAAACAGGAATTTTATATAGATATTTTAAAGAAAGTAGATATGAATTTAGGTTTAGGTATCCTCGTCTCTCTAATCACAATCGTTATTCTATACACAATAACCAATGTAGTTTATATCAAACGAGATATTAAAAATTAAAAAATTACGAATCCTTACTTTCAAAAAAAGATAATAAGAGATTTAAAAAAATTCCGCAAAAAAATAATGATGCCAAAAGAAGCGAAAGAAGAAACATAATTAACAAAAAAGGTTCCACAAAAAGAAACAGAACGATGCAAAAAGAACGACAAAAAAGAAAATAAAGAGAAATCAAAAAATAAAAAAAGGGACCAAAAAATCAAAAAGAGGTTACATCGAAGTGAACCCAAATCGTTCACATCAGCCTCTTTTCATTTTGCGACATCTCTACATAAGGAACAAGAGTTATTCTTTTACCGCAAACAAAACAATTTCTGTAGGAAAAACCGCATTTCCATAGTATCTTAGATCAAAAAAATATCCATCCCACATTTCGTAAATCAGTTTTGGTATCTTCCACAAATCTTCATGATTATGGTAAACAGAAATAGCTAACTTCGGATGTTCTTCCGTAATATGACGTTTCGCACCAAGAAGTGCTTTGGTCTCTGACCCTTCAATATCCATTTTTAGAAAGGTAATAGGTTCTTTTATATCCTCATCCAAAGTAACAGTTTCAATGGCGTTTTCCTCTTTCCCTTCCTTCCATACAATATTGGCAGAAGCATCTACTGCATTTTTTTCAATATAAAGAATCCCACTTTCATCCGAAACCGCTTTCTTTTGACAAAGAATATTAGGATAATAAGAAAGAGATTTCTTTAAAGAAGTAAAACTTTCTTCCGTCACTTCATAACCATAAATTTTTTGATAACAATGACTCCCATACTGTGTGAGATAATCCATAATAGTATCTCCAACATAAGCACCTAAATCCACAAAAACTTCTTTTTCATCACAAGAAATCAAATCGAAATCAAAATAATGAGAATAATTTTTTTCACCACACGTACCTAATGTTTCAAAATCGAAACGATACCAATTACTTAAAATCGCGTATAATACTTTTTTAGAACGATAATCACCAAGTTTTTGGTAAAGCCAAGCGTAATCTTCTATATGTTCTTTCAATGAAATACTTCGTAAATACAATTCGTCATAAATTCCTTCTGAACGTTTTAATTTTCCCCAATAAGGAAAAGTCTGAAAATAATTTTCCAAAGAATCTTGTGTTTGTTTGGGAATATGAAAATACTGTTGATAAATAGAAGTATAAATTTCCTGTAGACTTTTCGACCGAATTTCATTTACTAATGAAAAAAAAGATTGATCAATTTGATTCATAAATTTCTCCTCAATATAACTCTATGAAAAGAAAGAAAACTTCATGCCGATTATGTAGATAAAAAATACCATTTCATTTCAATTTATGGAAATATGGAAAATAAGAAAAACAATAGGAAAAAGCAATCCTTAGACAATGATATATTGAAAATGCAACCTCAATTCCACATCGAAAGCCTAACATCACTTCCTTCATTTACGAATGGATGGATCTGTGATATACTAAAAAAGAAAACAGAATTAAATAAAAATAGGAGGCTATGATGGATTTTATTGAACAAATAAAAAACCAAGTAAAAGATAAAAAAAAGACGATTGTTTTAGCAGAGACAGAGGATATCAGAACATTAAAAGCCGCTGCGATTGTAAAAAAAGAAGATTTTGCCAATACAATATTAGTAGGGGATGAGAATGAGATTCAAAAATTAGCTTTGGAGAATCAAGTAGATATTGAAGGAATACGAATCATCAATCCAAAAACATTCTCTGACTTTGCGAAATTAAAATCTACTTTTTATGAATTGAGAAAGGCAAAGGGATTAACGGAAGAAGAAGCCGAGAGACTTTTACTAGAAGACAAATTATATTTTGGAAATTTATTAGTAAAATGCGGTTATGCGGATGGACTAGTAGCAGGAGCAGTAAATAGTAGTGCCAATGTATTAAGACCAGCACTACAAATTATTAAAACAGCAAGCGATAGCAAAATGGTTTCTTCCTTTTTCTTGATGGATGTACCAAACTGTGAATATGGTTCAAAGGGAGTCTTTGTTTATTCTGATTGTGGAATGGTTCAAAATCCGACGAGTGAAGAATTGGTAGAAATTGCGGCAACGAGTGCCAAGACATTTGAACGATTAGTTGGAGAGAAGGCAAAAATAGCAATGTTATCTCATTCTACTTTAGGTTCTGCCAAACACCCAGATGTGGATAAAGTGAGAACAGCCGTAGAATTGGCACATCGCACTTATCCAGAGTTAGATATTGATGGAGAGTTTCAATTGGATGCCGCCATTGTTCCTAGCGTAGCAGAAAGAAAGGCACCAAATAGTAAAGTAGCAGGTCATGCCAACGTATTGATTTTTCCAGATTTAGACGCCGGAAACATTGCTTATAAATTAACAGAACGACTTGCCCATGCCAAAGCGTATGGACCAATTACGCAAGGTCTAGCCAAACCAGTGAATGATCTATCGAGAGGATGTAACGAACAAGACATTGCAGGAGTCGTTGCCATTACCGCTTTCCAATGCGAAGAATAAAAAATAAGGAAAGAGAAAAGAAGTCTTTCCTTTTTTGTTTCAAAAAAAAACGATAAGTCAAAGGAGAAAAAATCATAAATAAAAGAGAAAAAATCATAAATAAAAGAGAAAGAATCATAAATAAGAGAGAAAAAAACAATAAATAAAGGAAAAAATCATAAATTTTCTTTCAAAGAAGAAAAAAGAAAAGATCGATATTCACACAAAAGTGGATAAAATAACATAATTCAACCACAAATTTATGATAATATAACAAATAGGAGGAGAGAATGTTGAAAAAAAATATCATTCACTTATTGGTAACCGCTTTTGTTGGTGCCATCATGTACTATATTAGTTTGCCAGCCTTAAATATACAAAGTATGGGATTTTGGATGTTTTTATCTTTCTTGATAATACTCTATGCGACCTTAGATTTCTTTTTCTCTTTTTTCGAACGAAGAAGTAGAAATTCACCGAAAGTACCCATCGTTTTAGGACTAGTTGTAGGATCTATTTTTGTTCTCATCCCGGTTGTAAATTTTTTTCTATCTCCCTTATTTCATGCTAATGAATACGGAAATAGAATTCAAATCAATGAAGAAAAAGAATTCACAAAAGAAATCGAACCAGTGGATTTTAATTCCATCCCATTACTAGATAAAGCATCTAGTCAAAAATTGGGAGATCGTGTGATGGGTCAAATGCCAGAATTAGTATCACAATTCTATGTATCAGATCTATACACACAAATCAATTATAATGATAGTATTGTCCGAGTAACCCCTTTAGAATATAATGGACTATTCAAATATTTTTCTAATCGCAAGGGAGGAGTCAAAGGATATATTATCGTTGACTCTGTGACTGGAAAGTCGAGTTTGAAAAAACTTACGAAAGGAATGAAATATGTTGATTCCGCTTACTTTAACGATAATCTAGCAAGACATCTAAGATTTTCTTATCCAACTAAAATATTTGGTGAAAAGACATTTGAAATTGATAATCAGGGAAATCCATACTGGATTGTGCCAACGATGAAATATAAGGGGATTGGTCAGAAAGCAGAAATTGCCAGTATCATTATTATGGACCCAATTGATGGAAGTTCAAAAGAATACAAAGTAGAAGATGTACCTGTATGGGTAGATCATGTATACTCTGCTTCATTAATTCTGGAACAAGTGGATGACTGGGGAAGATACCAACAAGGATTCTGGAATTCGATGATTGGTCAAAAGAATGTTGTTCAGACTACGCGCGGATACAATTACATGACGATGAACGATGATGTTTACCTATATACAGGAATTACATCCGTGTCAACCGATGAATCAAATATTGGATTCATTTTAACGAATATGCGAACCAAAGAAACAAATTTCTATGTCGTTCCTGGAGCTGAGGAATATTCCGCCATGGATAGCGCAAGAGGACAAGTACAACAAATGAATTATGATGCTAGTTTTCCACTACTCATTAATTTAAACAATCGACCAACTTATTTATTAAGCTTAAAAGATGCGGCAGGATTAGTAAAAATGTATGCCTTTGTCGATGTAGAAGATTATCAAAAAGTAGAGATAACGGATGCATCCGAAGGAATCGAAAAAGCAGCGCAAAATTATTTAAATAAAGTAAATTTTACAACAACGGAAAAATCAGAAAATGATATAGAAAAAGAAATCACCATTCAGAGAATCACGACATCAGTAATAGATGGAATAAGTTATTATTACTTTGTAGATGAAAATGGTCAAAAATATAGAGCAAACATCCATATCGAAGAGAAGTTACTTCCATTTTTAACAAGTGGAGATCAAGTAAAAGTTCGTTATGAAAAAGAAAACGACGTGATTGAATTAAAAGAAATCAAAGAGATTTAGAAAATAGATTTAATTCAATCGATTTCGTTAAATGATAAGAATCCGAATAATATGAACCCCATTTCTTGGACAAAGAAATGAGGTTTTTTATATGAGTAAATTAAGTTGTGAAGAAAAGAAGTGCAAAGGAGAACAAAAGAAGAGAAAATACCATATGATAACAATAAAAGGAAACAAAAAGAGCAATTTATGTAAAAAATTATGTAGAAAAAGGTAAAAAAAAGTAAAAAAGGGAGTTGACGGGTGGAAAAAGAAATGATATATTAAATGGGCATTCCAAGGAAAAAGGGATGAAAGAAGGGTATGTCAAACGGAAAAAAGGAA
>CANRME010000004.1 GCA_947631655.1 uncultured Bacilli bacterium
AGTATAATCTTAATTAGAAGTATTAAAGTAAAAATAGGAGGAAGTAGGTGTAATATGAATCAAAGTAAAATGTATTTAATTAATAAAATATTTAATGGTAAAAATATTAGAACTGTATGGAATAAAGAGGAAGAAAAATATTATCTTAGTGTTGTTGACATGGTTGGTGCTTTAGTTAATAGTGCAGAACCAAGAAAATATTGGAACTGGTTAAAAAACAAATTAAAAGTAGAAGAAAATTTTGAAACGTCTAGTATCACTAGACAGTTGAAATTAAAAGCTCAAGATGGGAAATACCGTTTAACCGACGTTGTTGATATTGAGGGAATGTTTAGAATTATCGAATCTGTTCCTTCTAAGAATGCCGAACCTTTTAAATTATGGTTAGCAAGATTAGGTAGTGAAAGGATTGATGAAATATTCGACCCCTCTATGGCAGCGCAAAGAGCTATAGATTTATATCGGGTTAAAGGTTATGATGAAAAATGGATATCTAATAGAATTAAAGGTATTCAAGATAGAAAAGAACTTACTGATGTATGGAAAGATGGGGGAATAGTAAATGATAAAGAGTATGCTATTTTAACTAATGAAATATATAAAGAGTGGTCGGGTATGACTGCGAAAGAGTATAAAGATTTTAAAGGACTTAGAAAAGAATCTCTAAGAGATAATATGTCACGAATGGAAGTTTTACTAGCTGATTTAGGGGAAGAAACAACAAAAGAGTTAGCAAAAGAATTTAATCCGATGGGCTTGGAAGCTAATAAAAAAATTGCTAAGTTAGGTGGTAATACAGCGAAAGTGGCAAGAGATGATATTGAAAAGAAACTTAAAAAGAAAGTTATTACCTCTGATAATAATTTAAACTATAAATATGTTGATGAATTAAAAGAAATTGATACCAATTAAAAAGATAGTAGCGATTACTATCTTTTATGGTTAATCTAAGATATCTTTATAATGGTCGTATAATTCTTTAAAACGATTAAAGTGAACTACTTCTCTTTGTCTTAAGAATAGTAAAACATTGATTAAATCAGGGTCAGTAGCTAAATCTATTAGATTTTCATAAACGGCTTTAGCTTTCATTTCAGCCGCCATATCTTCAGAGATATCAGCTAGAACATGACCAGTTGATGCAAAGTAGGTAACGGTAAATGGTACACCATTAGAATCAACTGGGTAAATTCCTTTTTTATGGTCAGCATAGTATGAATCTAAACCCGCCGCTTTTAATTCTTCTAAAGTGGCATCTTTAGTAAGTTGATGAACAATAGTCGCTATCATTTCGACATGGCCCATTTCATTGCAACACTTAAGTTATCAACTAAAATGACAATAGTTCAACTTTTAATTTAAAATTATCCTTATAGTAACGGCCTCCTTTATCTTTGGTGTAAATTCCTTTTTTGATAACAAGTTTTAGTAATTCATTTCTTTGTGAAGGTTTTAAATCTTTATTATAAGTTGTCAACACTTCCTGCAATATCGGTATAGCCTTTTTTCTTTGATTAAGAGTTTCAAATCTATTTGTCGTTTTAGATAATTCTTTTTTTTGATTTATTAAATTCTCTATTTTTTCGTTAAGGACATTAGACCTTTTAATAAATAAATCTTGAGTGTATGCACCTGTTTCTACAAATTCACATGCTTTTTCTAATTGTTGTTTTGTTTTCTCGATTTCTTTATTTAGTATTTCTAAAAGTTCATTATTTCGTTTGGTTTCTTTTTTTATTTCTTCCTCATAATTATCAACATATCTTATATAATCATTTAGTAATATTTTTAAAGCATTTAATAGTCTGTCTTCTACTAATTCTAAATCACTACCTACACATTTACATCTTGGGCGATTACATAAAAGCGTATCTTGATGAGGTGCATTTATAACTTCTATAAAAGTAGTTATTGGCTTATCAAATTCTGCTGTTTTAATATTAAGTATTTTTTTTAATTCAAACCATTTATCTGCAGGTGGTATACTGAAATGTGCAATATCATTAGCAAACCAATGTGCTGCAGTATTTTTAGAAACATTTAATTTTCTGGCTATTTCGCTTGAATATGTACTACCTTTATGTTCTCTTAAAATTTTCCTTAATTTCTCTTTATCTATATCATAAGCACGTTTTATAACAGGTTTAGCGTCTTTTTTCTGAGTATAAGGTCTTCTGGTCATATTACTTCCACAATAACCGCATTTAAGTAGATCTACAAGAGGGTTTTTTATTTCATCGTTTTCAGGAATAGTTTTAACACTATTATCTTTGAATTTTTTAGCTATTTTTTTACCTGTTTCTACATCTAAAATAGGTTCATGTCTTCCCTTAACGAGCATAAAATCTTTATTATTAGGACATTTTTTTACTATTTTTCCATTTATTAAAGTTTTTATGGTTTTTCTTCTATTCCATGTTAGATAACCATAAACAGGGTAACTTTGTAATATGTTTCGTATCATATTAGCTGACCATATTTTAGATTTTCTGGGGGTTATTTTTAAATAATTGAAATAATGTGCTATATTTGTACATCTCATATCATTTAATTCAATTTTTAATACTTCTCCAGGTTTAAACATGTCATTTTGAATATGTATTTTTTTCTTATCAATATTATAAATTGCCGCTATTTTTTCTAATGTATCATTTTCCTTAATTTTGTAAGTAACACTTTGACGGTCAACAGTTAGTTTTAATTCCATTCCTACTTTTAAGTTTAAATTAGTTGTTACTATATTAGGTTTATGTGTACCAAATTTTTTAGAAATTGTTGTTACAGTGTCGTCATTTTTAACTGTATAAGTAGTGTATAAACCATTTAAAAATAAATCTGCCATTAATCTTACAATATTAGCTTCTGACTCGTTTTCCACTAAAATATATCCTTTTTCATCGGGTAATTTAATTTTATTAAAACCATATGGTAAGTCAGAACCGATATATTTACCTTCTTTTACGCTTCTGATACGTCCACGTTCTAATATTCTTTTTGTATATTTTAAATATTTACGTGCTTGGAAAAGGCCATCTTCAAAATACGATAGGTCGTCTTCGTTGTCTAAATTATATATTTTTAATGGTGTTATTATTTTTGTTTCTGTATATTGAAAGGTTTGAGCTATTATTCCTTGATCCATAGTATTACCACGTGCAAGACGTTCTATTTCAATACACACAACACCTATGTAATAAGGGTCTTCTATTAAAGATAATACTTCTTGCATAACAGGTCTATCCTCTATGGTATCTCCAGAAACAACTTCTCTGTATATATTATGTTCTGGTATAGGTTTACCAAAAATATTAGTTATGAACTCTTGCAATTCTCTTTCATGTCTTTGTAAAGTTTTTTCAATAGATTCGTCTTTATAGTAGTCCATATCTTTACGTGATTTTCTTAAATATATTATTAATCTTTCTAAAATTTCGTCAACTGTTAAATCTGTTGGCAAATTCATTATTTCTAAAAATGTTTGTAAATTCATTATTATAGCACTTCCTTTATAATTAAATTTATGCTATAATGTACTAGAAAAACCTAGTCATTATAGCGCATACTATATTGTTTAAAGTTTGATAGCTTATGGGTTTTTCATTTCAACGCTTCATGTTCGCGCATGGAGCGTTTTTTTTATTTTTCAATAAAACATATTAATTTATTATCTTCTAAACAATTCATAGTTATTTTTTCTTTAACTTCATTTTGTATTGTTCCAACAACTTTACCATTATTTATTAATTTATTATTTTCTACAATAAATGCTTCGCCATTGTTAAAATTTTCTAATAATTGAACATCATATACTTTTAAATAACCATTTTTACATATTATGGCTATTGTATAATTTTCTCCGTCATAATCGTAAATCAGACCATATTCATATTTGCTACAAATATCATAATATTTTTTATCTACTTTATTAGTGATTTTTATATATTTTCCACTTGGTCTATCATAAATGGTAAAGTAATAACCTTCTGTATAATCTGTTACTTCAATAGACACAAATTTTCCTTTGTAGTAATTAAATTTTTCTTTATTACCTTTTACAGTTATTAATTGTAATTGTAATGGTATTTTACTATTTGCTTTCTTTTTAAATAAGTTGAACATTTTTAATTCCTTTCGTTATAATTCCTTTATAATATCGCCAGGGGGTGCTGGCTATGCGAACAAGATTTGATCTATTGTATGAAGAATTACTTAATAATCATGTCAACATAGATCTATTTATTGTTCTAGTGGAGTATATCAAATAGGTATACTTCTTTTTATTTCTTTTTATCAATGATAAATTCTTTATTTTTTTCTATAAATTTCATAAGTTTGTCAAAATTTTCTTCTGTTAAATCGTCATTGTCAAAAAAATCATTTTCTTGCATAGCTTTTTTTAATTTATCTTTTAAATTTACTGCAGCTTTTATTTCTTTCCATCCTAGTAAATAATTTGCGTCTACATCCAATGCTTTACATAGTAGAAATATTGTATCAGCGTCAGGTTTACTCGTTCCTTTTTCCCAATTTGAAATTGCGGTGTTACCAAAGGTCATATCTTTATTACTTATTAATTCTGCTAGTGCTTCTTGAGTTAACCCTTTTTTTAATCTTGCACTTTTAATATTATCTCCTAATGACATCCTTTTTATCACCTCTCTTGTTAACGATTATAACATTTTAAAAATGTCAAGTAAATATAAAAATTCAAGAAACTTGAATTTTTATTCAAAAACTTATTGACAATATTCAAGAAATATGGAATAATGAAAATAACTTCAAGATACTTGGAGCTAACGATAAAGAATAGGAGGTGTAATATGAGGGTTTACGAAAGACTAAATAATTACATTAAAAGTAAAGGGCTTAAACAAAAATTTATATCTAATAAAACAGGTATACCAGAAAATACTTTAAGTATGATACTTAATGGTAAATGTAATTTATCAGCGGATAATTTAGTAGATATTATTATTGCGCTAAAAATTGATCCAAATGATATTATCCATCAGGACAAAGAACCAACAGCCGAAATATCAGACACTAACTAACATAAAATTTATTGAGGTGTTGAAATGAAAAAAATAATAAGCTATCACGATAGGTCGGTGGTTACACGTGGCCTTAATTAAACAAGTAAACTTAGGACAGTCCCAAATAGAATTTTATATTGATAATTTACCAACTAAGGAACAATTTAGAGAACGTTTAATTGAAATATATGACCTTATAAATAAATTCGCTGTTGACGCAGAAAAACGTGGTGTAGATACTTCTAAGTGGTTCTATTCTAAAAAACAAATTCAAAAGTTAAAAACAATTAATAGTGATTTATTTATTTAATTCTGTTGAAAACTGTCACGTTATTAGAAGGAGCATTTATGAAAAAAACAAAGTTAAAACTTAAAAAAAGGGTAAAAGTAACCTTAGTTATAATTACAACTTTAATATTTACAAATTTAATTATGGAGGGAGCAAAATACTTTGAGAAGTTGGCTAATCAATGTGATGAAGATAAAGGATATATATGTAGTTACTATGATATTAGACAATATTCTCTAGGTAAATAAGAATATGAAAAAAAATTATAAAAAAAGATTTATGAATTGGATCAGAACTCATAAATCGAAATGTAAACTTTCTTATAATTTACTCTCTAATTATACCATATTTTAGGGGGAAAAGTCAAAAATGGGAAATTGGAGGTAAAGATATGAAGAATAGCTTTATTATATATTATCAATACGCCGAACATTTTGAGTTATTAACTGACGAAGAATTAGGCCGTCTTATTAGAGCTATGCTTCTCTATGATAAGGACGGAACTTTACCTCAATTTGATGGAGTTTTAAAGATGGCTTTTAGTTTTGTTAAAACTCAACTTGATATTGATAAAGACAAGTTTAAAAACATTTGCGAAAGAAACAAAAGAAATATTGAAAAGAGGTGGTATGCCAAAAATACCACTGGTAAAACTGGTATACCAGAAAATACCAAAAATACCGATAATGATAATGACAATGATAATGATAATGACAATGATAATGATAATGACAATGATAATGACAATGATAATGATATTAATAATAGTGTGTGTGTAAAAAAAACGCGTACGCGCGCGAGAAAAGATAATTGTCATTTAGGAAGTGATTATAAATCAGAATCATGTTATTACTGTATGAAAAAAACAAAATGTAAGAAACCAGAGTCTTTTGATTTCAAATTAAACCATCCTTATGAAAGTTTTGAGGAGTGGGATAAAAGGAAGACAACTTCTATGAATAAGACCATAGAAAACTTAAAAGCTAAAGGCCAGCCGGTAGATATGAATATATTTGATTACGACTGGTTAAATGATAATGAATAAAAAAGGAAGGAAGATTTATTTATGAAAATTACAAGTGTTAAAGTAAAAAAATTAGAAGAAAAGGAAAATACTCGTTTATTAGGTTCAGCTAGTGCTGTAATAGATAATGAATTTATAGTTACAGGTATGAAAATAATTAAGGGAAATAATAGATTATTCGTAGCTATGCCTAGCGAAAAAATGCCAGACAATACTTATAAGGACGTTGCTCATCCGTTAAATACAGAGTGCAGACAAGAATTTGAAGACGCCATACTAAATGAATATCATAAACTAGGTGAAGAACCAATAAAAGAAAATGAATAATATTTATATTTATTACTAAATCAAGGAATTAAAATGATTATTAGAAATGAGCTTTGGAAAACTTTAGAATACGATTCAAGATACCAGGTTTCAAATTATGGCCGTTTTAGAAAGAAAAACCCCAAAAAAGGTTATAGATATTTAAAGCCATTTAAAAAACGTAATTTGTTTTTAGTCAAGATTAAAGATAAAGATATGAATTGTGCTAGGTTAGTAGCTAATGCTTTTATAAAAAAATTATCTATTAATGATAGAGTGTACCATATAAATTGTCATAAGGACGATAATCGTTATCAAAATTTAGAAATTGTTTCTTTAAAAAAATTGGGTAAATTAACTGGCCACATATCAAAATCTCAAAGAGTTGTTATGATCAAAAATAATGATATTGTGAAAATGTGGTCATCCGCTAGACAAGCAGCCAAAGAATTATATATTTCTTATCAAACCGTTAATGATTATTGTAATGATAAGGTTCAACGTCCAATGTATAACCTTATGTGGGAAGAAAACTATTTTAAATGATTTCAAAGTATGTTTATAAAAAAGAAGGAGGTATAAAATGAATATTTTATTAATATTATGTTTAATTTTGTTCGGAGTGGATATAGGTATGATTGTTATGTATTTAATATATGGCTCTTTATTAAATGATTATCGTATGAGAACTAAAACATATCACGAAGAGTATCTCAAAAATTCATATATTAATAGTTCTATTAAAGATTATGTTATAAAACAACAAAAAATGCTTAAGAATAAGTCAAACACGGCTTTAACTAAAGAAGATTATTTAATAGCTGGTAAATATTGGGGTTATAAAGATACAGAATTTAAAATGCGGTTGTTTGAACAACAAGTCGATGAATTTTTAAAAGATTAGAAGGTACTATATATGCCTAGAACTTTTAGAATAACTTATGGTCGTAAAACAGTTAGACCATTTAAAAAAGAAGACATAAACAACATGCTAGTTATATGTAAGAAAATATATACAAAAGCATTAGAAAATAGCGACAAAGAAACGTATAAAATATGGCGCCGTAATTATATGATTTTACATTTAGGTAGAAATTTGGCCTTTCGTATTGAAGATTTAATGCAATTAAAAACTGATAATTTTAAAAATGGTGGAATATATACTCGAGAATTTAAAACAGGAAAAGAGCAGTCATTTGATTTACATCCCTCTTTAGCAAAAGATATAGAAAAATACATAAATGATATGGAACTTGTTGAAGGCGAGTATTTATTTCAAAGTAGGAAGGGTATTAATAAACCTATTACACGGCAAAGAGCATGGCAAATTATTAAAGACTTAGCAAATGAAGTAAAAATAAGCTATGTTGTTGGAACTCACTCATTACGTAAGTATTTTGCTAGAACATATTATGAACAAACTGGTGATTTAATTGGTTTAAGTAAGTTATTAAATCACTCCAGTGTATATGTTACTTTACGTTATATTTGCTGGGAAGAGGAAGACAAAGATTTCAAAAGGAAAGGTTTTTATATAGGCTGATAATGAAAATATCTGTTTTAAATGAAGAAAAAAGAGAAAGCGCTTTATGGTATTTAATGAGTGACTTTTTCTATCGGTATAAATGTACTTGCGGTTTAAGTGATTCTAAAGATCCAAATTATTATCAGTTTAAAAAAAATAAGTATAAATTTTGTATTAGAAGGTTAAATAATCATGATTTTAGGTTAAGAGTTATAGAACAAGTTAAACATATAGATATAATGTACTATCAATTAAAATCTTTAGAGGAAGCAGAAAATGCGATATTAGATTATTTTAAAAAATAAGTAGCAATTTTACAAAATGAAAAATAGCAAATTGATAGATAAAAAATTATTTTTCCATTATTTAAAAAAACATTAATATTTCTAGGAAAAAATGATTTTTAAAAGTATGATTTACAAATTTAACAGAATTAAGTCATTTTGTAAAATTCATAATTATAGAAATGAGGTATATTTTATGAAAATAACAATTTACGAATTATTAGGACTTATTAAAAATGGTAAAGCGCCTAAAAAAATTAAATATGAAAATATGAATTACTCTTTGGTAGATGGTCAATATGTTTCTTATGATATAGACGAAGATTATTTATTATCAAGAAGTCCTAGATTTTATTAATAAAGGCGGTAAAAAATGAAATTTATTAAATGGTTATTAATTATATCAATGGTATATACAATATTTTACTCTATTAAACCAGTTGATAATGATTATAGTTTTTTTGCCGGTCTTGTTATGGGAACAATAGGAGAATATTATTGGTTAGAAAAAGTTATTAAAGGTGGTAAAGATGAATAAAGAAGAAATACAAAAATTAAAAGATATATTAAGGGCTTATACTTGGGATGATGAACAAATAATAGAAGAAGGTATTGCTACATTAAAAAATTCTTTTGATTTAGAGGAAGAAGGTTTTAGAAGAATTGAAAGTGCTGGTTTATTAGCAATATATACTTCACAACGCCAATTAGAAGAAAAAGACAAAATTATTAATGAAGCTATAAACTTTATAAACATGATTAAAGATGAAACATATCAAAGTAGTGTTGAGGGGATATGTGATACGGCATTAGAAATATTAGAAAGAGGTAAAAATGGAAAATAAAAATTATGAAGGGTTATATAATAATTTAATAGAAAATCTTAATTCAATTATCTGGTATAACGGAATTTATGAAGGTTTATGGAAATTAAAAGAAGATTTATTAAAATCAAAAGATTATGGTAATTATTTATCTTATAAAGAAAGTAATATACAAAAAAAAGGTCCATTGCCGCTATATGTACATAATCATGAAGAATTTGATAATGAACAATTTGAAATATTTTGGATGTTATTAGTATTAAAATATGGTGATTACGGAACGAGTCCAAGAACAGGTTGGTTAGAATTAACAAATAAAAAAGAAATAATTGAATTTATCGATACTTTGACAGAACTTTCAAAAGAAGGAAGTGAAATAGAATGAAATTAGAAAAAGAAGTAAAAATAATTAGGGTGAAAAGTGAAAAAAGTATTAATGCCAAAGATAATTATACTGAAATAAAGTTAGATGGAGCGTTATCACTTAAAGATTTTAAAAATATAGTTGATAATTTTGTTAGGAAAAAAGCAAAACTAATTTTAGAAGTAGAAGGCCCAATACTTGATGAAGTAGAAAGGAAATATTTAAGTGGTGTTGTTAGACCTTTTAGAGATAGAGTAAATTGTATAAAAAAATTAGGTGGATCGCCTACTCAATATATTTCTATTTCTTTAAAAGATGATTTTCCTATTTTATTTCCTTACTTTAAAAAAAATACAATGTACAAAGATATGGAACTAAATAAAGAATATACATTAGAGGAACTTGGGTTATGAAATTAGAAATAGGAATGTATGTTAGAATTAACGAAAATAAATATCAAATGTACACAGGAATTGGGAAAATTACTAATATAATACAAAAAACTATTTATGTTAATGCAAAAAACGAATCTACAATATCTTTTAATAGATTATATGATATAGAACAAATTTCAAATGCAAGCCATAATATTATGGACTTAATTAAAAAGAATGATATTATTCTTGGGAAAGATGGAAAAATGTATCAAGTTTGGAAAATCTATAAAGATTACATATTTACTAATACTAGAAATAAAGAAGAAACATTTGTTACACTAGTAGATTATCAAATAGATAAAATTTTAACTAAAGAACAATTCGAAAATAATTGTTATAAGATAGGAAAGTAAATATGATAAACTTGATAGAAAACTTTAAAAGTATAAAGAATCGTTGCTTATCAAATAAACAATTAAATTCATATAATGGGAAAAAAATAACGAAAAAGGAGCTTCGTAAAAGAGTAAATACTTTAGAAAATGAACTAGTAACTTTAAAAAATACTATTAAGGATAATTTATTTCATGAGTTTATGGCTAAATTAAATGATCTAGAAGAAAACAAAATATTAAAAGAAGAAAACAAGAAACTTAGGACTAAGAACAAACTATTAAAAAGTCAATTATATTATGGTGAAAAATGTAATATAAAACCTAGTAAGAGTGATAAATAAATGAACTTATTAGAGGAACATCGATATAATAATATGTTATCAGAGTTAAAAGTTAAATGTACTTGTAGTCATATTTTGTTTTTTCCTTCTTTTGGTCCGGATATCAAGATATGTAATTATTGTGGCCGAAAAGTATATAGAAACAAAAGAATAAAATTTAAATATATATTATTAAATAAATTAAAAAATAAAGGTGGTGTTAATAATGATAAAAACGCATAATACTAGTTGGAAAGTAAAAAAAGTAATAATTAACTTTAATCAAAAGCAATGGCGCCAAGATTTTGGAGCCTATGTTAGAGATAAGTTAAATTGGTATGGAATTGTTAAAGTTTCAAAAGCAAATAAAGTTTTAGACATAGATACTAAAGCTAAAAGTAGTAAAACTTTTGAAGTTTATAATGATAATGGAAATTCAGTTGTAGTACATTTTCAAAATAATAACGAGATTATAGGCTCTACCAACGAAACTTTGGTAAAACAATATTTTAAAGAACGTGGTTTAAATTGAAAACTAAAAAATATAAGGATCAATGTGATTATTGTAAAAAATTTGATTACTTAAAAGGTTGTTCTAATGGTATGTGTCTTTGCAAAAAATGCATAAATATATTTCAACTGCCAAAGGAACAATACCAATTAACAATTTTTGATTTTGAGCATGTTAAATTTAATTAGGAGGGAAGAATAGATATGTGGTTAAGTATTATAATTGGTTCAATAATAATTTATGCAGGTCTTGACAATTTAGCTGAAAAGTTAAATAATAAAAAATAATAAAAACGGAGGTAATATATGGCTGATATTGTAAAAACAGCCAACGAAGAAAAATCAAAAGATTCAATTGACTATGAAACAATAGTAAGTTGCATTTTTAAAGAACTTAGAAATCGTAAATTACTTCGAGAAATGTCTACTTATAAAAATACAGAATCACTTTTATATAAATATAACGATTTAAAAGAGTCTATAAAAGACCGCGAAGAAGAAATTAAAGAAATTAAAAAATATGGGTTACGTGGGAAATCTAAAAGTATTTCCAAAATACCAGAGGGAGCTCATATAGATCGTGAAGATTTAGAACAAGATATTGTGAACGGTTTAATTAAAGACGTAAAGAAAACGCAATTAATTATAAATCGTATTGATAGAATTTTAAAAAAACTTGGAAATGATAAGTATATTGAAATAATTATATTGAAATATTTTGAAGGAAAAACTCAGCAAGAAATATCTGATTATTTCGCTAAAGATCCAGCAACTATATGGCGTAATAATCGACGTCTAATTGAGGAAATAAAAGTATATTTATTCCCTAATGATGTAATAACTGAAATAACTAATACTTGACAAAAATGCAATAACCTACGCAATAATGATGTTGTTGACATAACAATTTTTAAATAATATAATGTGTACAATGGAAATATTAGAAAGTGTAAAACACGTCTGTTAAGGCGTGTTTTTATGCTTGTTTATGAGGTTGTATAATGGCTAAAGACTTTGCTAAAGAGTTTTATCAGTCTACCGCTTGGCGTAAGACACGTGCGTATATATTTAATAAGCAACATGGTGTTTGTGAACGTTGTCATGGTGAAAATGGTCCAGGCGAAATAGTACACCATAAAATATATCTAACACCTTTTAATATCCATGACCCAGCTATTACACTGGGAGAAGATAACTTAGAGTTACTATGTAGAGTATGCCATGCTATAGAGCATGAATCAGAACTACCAATAGATAAGAACTTGATGTTCGATGAAGATGGTAACCTAGTCGAAAGGAGTGTTAATAATGACAATAATAATTATTACTAACTATGGCTGCTATACTTATGATGTTAAGTATAATGGTAGTCGCGAGGAATTAGCTAATGCTTTAGACAATGGACCTGTATATCTTGAAACTCTAGGTGGTTCAAATATTTTTATAAACCCTATTAATGCTGTTATTATTGAAATTCGAAACACCCCCCTTAAATAAATTATCTATCCTTTCTTATGAACCGCGCTTGAGTCCTTTTTCGGACCGCTTCGGTCGTATGAGGGGGGTGTAGTAAAAGGTGGTGAAAATGTGGAAGAAAAAGAAGTTAATTCTAAAGAATTAAAAAAAGTTGAAGAAAGAGATAAGGAATTAAAAAAACTAAAAAAAATCTTTAAAAATATACCTAAAGATAAAAAGAATTTAGTTGAAAAACTTATCGAAACTGCAGCTTTTATGTCAGTAGAATTAAAACTACTTGAAGAACACATCAGTAAATATGGTGTATCAGAAGAATATCAAAATGGCAAAGAACAACATGGTACAAAAATGTCTACTGAAGCTAGCGCATATAACACCATGGTTAAAAATTATACTTCAATTATTAAACAGCTTATTGAATTATTGCCAGATGGTTTACCTGGAACTAAAGAAGGTAATGCACTTATGAATTTTGTTACTAGACCGAAAGGGAAATAATGAATTACATACGTGAGTATAATAACAAAATACAGTCTGGCGAGATAATAACTAGTAGGAGAGTAAAAGAAGTATATGCAAGACTTGTTAAAGAAATGGACGATGAAAACTCGCCCTTTTATTTTGACGAAAATTCGGCTAATAGACCAATAGAATTTACAGAAACTTTTTGTAAGCAATCTCAAGGAGAATTAGGAGCAAATCTTAAACTTGAGCTATTTCAAAAAGCATATGTACAAGCACTATTTGGTTTTTTAGATAAAAAAACTGGCTATCGCCGATTTAATGAAACTATGTTTCTTGTTGGTCGGAAAAATGGGAAAACAACTTTATTATCGCCAATAGCATTATATTTGTTAATGGCTGATTATGAAGGTGCAGCAGAAGTTTATTCGGTAGCTACAAAAAAGGATCAAGCAAAAAAAGTTTTAACAGAAGCGTGTAACATGGTAAAACAAAGTCCAGAACTTAGATCTGTTCTTAAAAAACGACGTAATGATTTATATTTTAATGCCACGTCGTCTATATTCGAGGCTTTAGCTTCTGATTCTAACACGTTAGATGGTTTAAATAGTCATGCCGTTATTATCGACGAATTACATGCTATTAAAGATCGTAATTTGTACGAAGTTATGAAACAGTCTACATCTGCACGTAGACAACCATTAATTGTAATGATAACTACAGCAGGTACTGTTAGAGAGTGTATTTATGATGATAAGTACGAATATGCGTGTAGAGTTGCTGACGGCGAAATTAAAGACGATCATTTCTTACCAATTTTATATGAACTTGATAATCGTAATGAGTGGACTGATCCATCATGTTGGGTTAAAGCTAACCCTGGACTTGGAACTATTAAAAGCTATAATACACTAGCTCGTTTTGTTGAAACTGCTAAAAATGATCCTAAAGAATTACCAGGTGTTTTATGTAAGGACTTTAATGTTCGTGAAAACGATAGTAACGCTTGGTTAAGTTTTGAAGAAATAAACAATACAGAAACTTTTGATATTAAAGAAGTTGAAAATACTTATGCAATAGGTGGATGTGACTTATCAGCTACAACTGATTTAACCTGTGCAACTTTATTAATTCGTAAATCTTCTGCTGATCAAAAAATTTATGTATTACAACATTATTTCTTACCACAAGCTAAAATTGATAAACTTGATGAAAAAAATACACAAGAAGCACCATACAAAATATGGCGTGATAGAGGACTGCTTACTGTATGTGCTGGTAATCGTGTAGATTATTCACAAGTTACGCAATGGTTTTGTCAAATGCAGCAACAATTTAAAATAGATCCTATTTATGTAGGGTATGACCGAGCACTTGCAGGTTATTGGGTAGATGAAATGAAATCTAATGGTTTTAATATGGAGTCAGTTGCTCAAGGACCATTTACTTGGAGTCAGCCTATGCGTGAAATGGGTGCTGCATTAGCAGATAAAAAGGTTAATTATAATAATAACCCTATTTTAAAATGGTGTCTTAGTAATACTGCTGTTAAAAAGAGTGGTATTAATAATATTCAACCAGTAAAAATTAATGAAAGTCGAAGAATCGACGGAGCCGTGTCTTTATTAAATGCTTGGGTTTTATATGTAAAGTATTATGAAGACTATATGTATAATGTGGGGTGATCTTATGAAGAAACATAGAGGCTTATTTAAAACTATATTTGGTGAAAAAGATAAACCAATTGAAAGTGCAACAGATTTTCATATCTATAGCTTATTAAATTCCTTCAACTCTACGTTCTATACCAATACAGGTAATATTTGGGATATGGATGTTGTTAGAAGTTCGGTAGACGCATATTGTAGAAACTTTGCTAAATTAAAAGCTAGACATGTTAAACCTGGGGTAACTACAAAATCACCGTATGAAAAATTATTAAACTATAAGCCAAACCCTTTAATGGAAGCTTATAGTTTTTATTATAGAGTAGCAGCTAATTTAAAATTAACAAATAACGCTTTTATTTATCCAGAATTTTCTGTAGACGGAAGATTAGTAGCGTTATGGCCGTTACTTTCTACTCAAATTGATTTATTAGAAAAAAATAATCAATTATATTTAAAGTTTATATTTAGAACCGGAAAACTTAAAGTTGTTCCTTATGAAAGTATCATACACATGAGAGGTCATTATTTTGATCATGATATTTTTGGTTCTAAAAATACAGCTTTAAAACCAGCTCTTGATACCGCTACCGCTATTAATCAAGGTGTGTCTAACTCTGCTAAGTTAATAAATAGTATAAGAGGTATTTTATCGGCGCAAGTATCTACGAAGGATGAAGATTTAGCTAAAATAAGAGATAAGTTTGTTAGAAATAACTTTGAAGTGTCGTCTAATGGAAGTGGAGTTGTAGTTACCGATAATAAGCTAAGCTATACTCCTATTAATGAAAAATCAACCCCTATTTCTTCTGATCAATTATCTTATACCAAAAATGCTATTTATGATTATTTTGGAGTAAATGAAGCTATTGTTCAAAACAAATTTAAAGAGGATGAGTGGTCTGCTTTTTATGAAGGTGGAATTGAACCTATAGCTATACAAATGTCACAATGTTTTACTAATGCTTTATTTACTGAAACTGAGCGCAATTATGGTAATGAGATAGTTTTTGAAGCTAATAGATTACAATATGCGTCAACTTCTACTAAGGTTACCGTTGTTAAGGAATTAGCTCCTATGGCTGTGTTAATGAAAGACGATATTAGAGAAATATTTAATATGGCTCCTTTACCTAATGGTGAAGGTCAAAAAATATTACAATCTCTTAACTGGATCAACGCTGATAAAGCTGATGAGTATCAGTCAAAAAATAGTGATTCTTCAAATGAAACTACTCCATCTGGTGATAATGATACACCAGAACAGGAACAAGATACTAATTTAGAAAGTAGTAGCGAAGGAGGTGTTGAAGATGGCGAAAAATAAAGATGATAAAAATACTAATGAACTAAAAGTTGTAAGACTAAATAATTTTATCAGTTATAAATTGTTACGCAAAATGAAGGAAAAAGAACCGGATACTAAATTTATATTGCCTAATGGGAAGGAGGCTAAATTAAATGAAAAATAAAAACAATTTAGTAAATAAGACAGGACGCGAGATTCGCGTTTTTTCTTCTTTCGAATTAAAAGAATTAAGAAGTGAAAATGGTGAAACTCAAGACTACGTACACGGTGTACCTGTAGTCTTTAATACCCCAACTTGTCTTTGGGAATACGAAGGCGTGAAATTCTATGAACAAATAGATAGACATGCCTTTGATAATTGTGATATGTCAGATGTTATTTTTAATTATAACCATGGTGGCCGTGTTGCTGCAAGAATTAGAAATAATACTTTAAAATTATCGCTTAATGACGTTTGCATGGAAATGGAAGCGTATCTTGGGGGTACTGAATATGGTAGAAACCTTTTAGAAGATATAAGAGGTGGCTACATAGATAAAATGAGCTTTGCGTTTGTGGTAGATGTAGACGGCGACGAATATGACGCAGCTACTCATACTAGAACGATAAAGCGCATTAAAAAGCTATACGACGTATCGGCGGTTGATATACCAGCTTACGATACAACAAGTATTTCGGCTAGGTCTTTCTTTGAGGTGGAGTACGAAAAAGAAAGAAAAGCTTTGGAGCAAGCTAGACTTAGAGAAATATGTATAGCAAAATCAAAAATTTAAAAATCATAAATAAAAAATATTTTTTTCGATATGGAGGTTATAGAAAATGAACGAAAAAAGAATTAATGAAATCAAGGCTAGAAAAGCTGAGATTAGAGCATTATTAGATGATACAGAAAAAACAGTTAATTTAGAAGAAATTAACGCAGAATTAGATAACTTAAATCAAGAACAAAATCAACTTGAGGAAAGAGCAAAAATTGCTCGTAGTTTGGAAACTGGTGAAGATACTCCAGATAAGGTAGAACAAGCACCAGGTACAGATGTAGAAGATGAAGGAGGAGAAGTTATGAATAAAGAAGAAAAAAAATCTACTATGTCAAAAGAAGTTAGATCATTTTTAAATTACATGATGAGTGGTGGTCGAGAAACTAGAGGTGTAACTTTAGAAAACGGCCAAGCTGTTGTACCGGAAGAATTAGATAATGAAATTATAACTGAAATGCGTGAAGTATCAGATGTTATGAATTTTATCGATATTAAAAATGTTAAAGGGAATTTACGTGTCGGTACTTTATCTGCTATAGGAGCTAACAAGGATAAAGATGGCGACGCTATTACGGAAAATGGCGGTACTACTGCTGAAATTACATTTGGTTCTAATAGAATAAGTGCCAAAATCGAATTAGGTGTCGGTTTATCTGCTGAAAGCATAGAAGCATTTAAGGATATTGTTGTATCTGAATTAGCACTTGCTTTAGCATTAGAAATTGAAAACCAAGTTATGAATGGTACAGGTTCTGATAATGAAGCAGAAGGTTTATTTACTAAAGACTATGGTACTCAAAAAGTAACTGTTGCTGAAGCTGCAAACTTAAAACATCAAAATCTTGCTGAATTAAAAGGTAAAATTCGTCGTGCTTATGGTAAGCGTGCAAGCTATGTTATTAATACTGAAACTTTCCACAACCTTATTGAAGGTATGGTAGGGGAAGATGGACATCCTATCTATAATGACGCAAGTGAAACATTATTAAAGAAACCTGTTATTATTTCTGACGTTGCACCAAAAGGAAAAATCTTATTTGGTTATGGTAAGAGATATTGGTATAACTTTAATATGGCTCCACAAATTGCTAGTTCAGAACATGAAAAATTTAGCCAAGGTTTAATTGTACACAGAGCTTTAGCATTTGGTGATGGTCATGTTATGGATACTAAAGCATTTGCGGTTCTTGAAATTACAGATTTGTTAACACCCTAGTGAGCCCTCAAAAAAAGTAACAGTAAGTTTACCTGAGGGCGAAGTTTTAGGAATACAAGTAAGTGAACTACAAGAAGTCCAAATTGAAGGTAACAAAGTAACAGGTAAATCAAAGTATGTTGCTAGTTTCCCTAAATTTAGTAAAACTGCTAAAGGAAACTTCTTAGCTTTAAAAGTAGATGAGGCAACAACAGGAGATACAGTTTCTTATGATTTATCTGACGCCAAAAATAAAGGTACTGGTACCTTAGATGAGGACGGAATTTTAGTAGTAAATTTACACGCAAATACTCAAACAATTACGTTTACAAATGGTAAGACTACAAAACAATTAGATTTAACAGGACTTGAATTAGTTGCTGAGTAAAAATATAAGGAGTGATATTATGGTTACAATTAATAACCCAACCGAAGAATTTCTGAAAAAAGCAAGAGCTTTTCTTCGTATAAATATTGACGATGGAGTGATTAATACTGAAATTAAAACACTTATAGGTGCTTGTAAACGAGATCTTATAAGAAATGGTATCACTTCTAAAATGGCTAATAGTGAAGAAGACGGCTTAATAGTTACAGCCGTTCTTCTTTATTTAAAAGCCGAGTTTGGCTTAGACAATAAAAATTATGAAAAATATCGTAATTCATATGAAACATTGAGAACAGAACTTGCCTTAACTGACGATTATATAAGTGAGGCCGATGAAAATGTGGAGTGATGTTTTATTCTTATTGGAAGAAGTAGAAACCTTTGACGAATTAAACAAACCCCATTACTCTTATAAAGAAACTAAGGTTTATGCTAATAAAAAATCAGTTAAACGTAGTGAATTTTATCAAGCTCAAGCTGCAGGTTTTAAACCAGAAAAGGTTTTTGAAATTAGAACCATAGAATTTAACGAAGATAAACATACTCACGTCAAGTATAACAATGTAATTTATAAAATATTACGTTTTTATGAAGTTGATAGCGAGATAACAGAATTAACGCTTACAGGACTAGCAAATAATCATGGCTAAAAGTGGCAGTTCTATCGAATTTATTGATACATCTAAAGAAGTTAAAGATACTATGGTTAAACTTTCTAAATCTGCGTTACGTGCGGCTGGTAAAGTTGCTGGTAATGTCTTAAAAGGAAATACCAGAAAATATACCGGAAGGTTAGCTAAGCAAATTGGTTATTGGGCAAGAATTGATAAAAATACAGGTCAACCAGAATTGCAAATTGGTTACTATTCTAAAAGTAGGGCCAAAAAGAAAGGTAAAACTCCCTCACACGCTAACCCCGCATGGGTTGAATTTGGTGTGAAAGCTCATACTATATCAATTACTAAAGCAAAAACTTTAACAGATGGAGTTATTGATTATGGTAAAAGCGTAGAACATCCAGGCCTACGAGGAGAAGCTACTTTAAGAAATAGTGTCTTTGATAACATTGACGCTATTCGCGAAGCTCAAGAAAGTTATTTAAGCGAATTAAATAAAACTATTGAAGAAGCTGGCGGAAAAATTGAAGAAAGTGAGGAAGACGAAGATGTATAATTATAGTGATTTTTTTATCGCATTGCAAAAATACGTTAATGAAAATAACATATTAAATCTCTACTTTGATAGTGCTAAAAAGACAGCTCCTTTTCCTTATGGTGTTATTAGTGATCCTGTTAATAGTAAATTAAGATATGGTACTTTAGTATATTTTGATATAAATATATGGTCTAGTGAACCAGAAACAGGTCCAGAACTTGAAAGAAAAATAGAAAATTTAATTAATAAATTAGATGGACTAATTTTTAAAGAGCAAAGAGCTGTCGTACATTTTGAAACGCAAAAGGATGTAGACGATCCAGAATTTGAACTTATAAGAAAAAAAATAACATTTAGTGCAAGAATTTTTTAGGAGGTGTTACAAATGTTAAGAGTATTTACTGAAAAAGAAGTAAAAAAAATACAAATTGATGAGGGCATAGTTGTCTTAAATTTAGGACAAGAAACCGAAGAAATACTAGGGCCTACACGTGGGGGTGTTGAAGTTACTATAACTCCAGAAATTAGAGATATAGAATTCGACGGTAGACGTGGTAAAACTGCTGGTATGCAAGTAAAAGATGGTGAAGATGCTACCGTTAAAGTTACTTCATTATGTTGTAGCCAAGAATCTTTAATGCATGCATTACCTAATGCAAAATTAAGTGAAGATAAAAAAACAATTGAACAAGGTGATTTTGGGGTTATAGATCAACAACAATACATAAAGACTATTGATGTTGTTACTCAAATGTTAGATAAAACATATAAGACACTTACTTTCAATTATGGCTTACATGAAGGAGCATTTACATATAAGGCTGTTTCTAAAGCTGAAAATGAACATAGTCTTGAATTTATACCTCATTATACAATTGACGACGATAGTAGATTATTTAAAATTACTGATAGCGACGAATGTCCTATTACTAAAGGAGATTAGAGCATAATACTTTATTCTTCTTTTTGTTTTCTATTTGAGCGATAACAAAAGGAAGAATAATTTATATGCGAGTAAATAGAAGGGAGAACAAATGAAAACAAAATATTTAATAATGTTAAGTGAAATTATTGATAAAATGGGAATAAAAGATGAACTTAAAAAGCTTGAAATTAATACTGGTAATGAATTAAAAGATAATGAAGAATTAGGGAAAGAAGTTATAGCTTTACTAATAGCTAATATTTACAAATGTGAAACAGAAGTTTATACCTTTGTAGCTTCTTATAAGAATTATTTACCTAATAAGAAAAATTATATATATGATCAAGATAGTGATCTTAATCATACTGGTCCTGAGGACGCAAAAGCGAAACAACAACAATTAGATATACAGTATGAAAAAGATTATGAACAAGCTTTGGAAAAAGCTTCCGAAGAAAATATCGTTCCTATATTTAAAAGTATAGCTAAACTTGACGGAGTTGGGTCTTTTTTAGCATAAGCGTAGGTATCGGAACTGCGGAGGTCCTACGAATATTATATAAGCATTATGGTGGTATAGAAAAATTTGAGGATATGTCCTCTTTTTTATTGGTTGAGTGTTTGGATAATGCTATTAAAAAAGAGAACGAAATACCTATTTTAATAAATGAAGTGGTTAAAAAAATATCTGGGAGCGATTTTATACCTCAATTTGAAACGCCAGGAAGAAAAATGCGAAGCGCAGAAGAAATTAAAAAAGATTATGGTTTATAGGAGGTGTAAGTAATGGCTAGTATTTTCAGCTTATATGGTTCTATTTTTATCGACAACGAAAAAGCTAATAGTGCTATCGACGAAACTACAAATAAGGGTAAAGCTTCTGAAAAGAGTTTTGCTTCTTCCGTTGGTTCTATGGTTAAGTCAGCTGCTAAAGTAGGAACTGCAATTGTTACAGGAACATCTGCTGCAGTTGGTGGTCTAGTAGCTTTAAGTAATAAAACTGCTAGTACTGCTGACGAGATAGACAAAGGTAGTATCCGTATGGGAATAGGTACTAAATACTATCAAGAATTAAAATATGCTGCTGGTCAATGTGGTGTTGAAATGACGTCTTTAGAAAAAGCTGCTAAAAAACTTGAAGGTACTGATCTAAACATGGAAGACGCTATGCAACAAATAATGTCTTTATCTACTGCAGAGGAGCGAGCAGCTAAAGCCGGTGAGTTATTTGGTGATAATATAGCTTATACTTTATCGCCATTAATAGAACAGAATACGGAAGATTATGATGGACTTATTCAACGAGCTAATGAATTAGGTATTGTAATGAGTGAAGACGCTGTTTCTGCTGGTGTTGTTTTTGGAGATACAATGTCAGACATTAGTCAATCTTTAGGAGGGGTATTTAATACTGTAATGAGTTCTTTAATTCCTGTTATACAAGAAATTTTAAATCTCATTATAGATAATATGCCAATAATTCATGGTATTT
The DNA here is from genome assembly GCA_947631655.1 of uncultured Bacilli bacterium. GTDB lineage: Bacteria > Bacillota_I > Bacilli_A > RF39 > UBA660 > CALWAM01. The sequence goes on from CANRME010000004.1 coordinate 22,082, forward strand.
TCTCTTCCTTAGCACCTGTGCTTACTCAATTATTATCTAGTTTATTACCACCACTTATGAGCTTAGCAGCGTCGATTTTGCCCATGATTATACAATTAATAAATACATTATTGCCATTTATAACCCAGGTAATAGAAGCAATACTTCCTGTTATTATTGATCTACTTACTATGTTACTTCCTCCATTAATGCAAATAATAGAATTGATATTGCCTTTATTATTAAGTTTATTAGAGCCTTTACTTCCTTTATTAGAACCTATCTTTCAATTATTACAACCTTTTATAGATTTATTAATGGTATTGCTTACGCCATTATTAGATTTAATTAATATCATCCTTCCTCCAATTATTTCGTTATTAACAACTATAATTAATGCTATCCTTCCTCCATTACAAGCAGCTTTAAATGTAACTGCTGGAGTACTTACTAATGTATTTGGAGCAGCTTTTAAATCAATACAACCTATAATTGATGGTTTAAAGACTTGTTTAGATGGCATTATTACATTTATTAAAGGCGTGTTTTCTGGTAATTGGAAGCAAGCTTGGGAAGGTATTAAACAAATATTTAGTGGTATTGTATCTACCTTTACTAATATATTTAAAGCACCAATTAATTTTATTATTGATGGTATTAACGCTTTTATAGGTGGCTTAAATAAAATAAAAATTCCAGACTGGGTACCAGCTGTCGGAGGGAAGGGTATTAATATTCCATTAATTAAAAGACTTCGTGTTGGTATGGAGTATGTACCTTACGACGATATGCCGGCGATACTACATAAAGGTGAGCGCGTTTTAGATAAAGAAGAAGCTAAAGAATATGACGAGGTTAAAAATGGTACGGTTATTAACAACGAAACCAATAACTTTAATTTAACTATCAATTCTACAGAACCTTTATCCCCAGCAGAAACAGCTCGTCAAACAAGAAAAGCATTACAAGATTACAACTTAAGACATAGAAAGGCGGTGGCTTAACATGGAAAGGACTCTTATCTGGGAAAATTATAAGGGCGATTCAGTTATATTTACATATCAGCCACCTTTTCTTTTAGGAATTTGTGATGGTTTTCATGAAGTTGCTGGTAAAGTAAATAGTATTAGTTCTGCTTATGGAGTTGGTACTACTTTTCAAGGTACTAGTATAGATGAAAGAGATTTAACTATTAAAGGTACTATTACTGAAAATATACAAGAAAATAGACTTCTCTTATTTGATATTTTCCCTTTAAATACAATTGGAACCCTTTATTATTATGAGGGAGATATAGAGAGAAAAATAAAATGTACCGTAGAAAAAGTTGATATACCAGAAAAAGAAGGGTTTACAAGGGATTTTTCAATAAGTTTAATTGCTCCTAATCCTCGTTTTTCTGCAGTTTCAGCAACTGTTTTATCTATGGCTAATTGGCAAGCTGCTTTTGAGTTTGCATTGATTATTCCAAAAGATGAAGGTATAGAATTTGGCATTAAAAATAATACCTCGATGGGCACAGCAGAAAATGATACTAATATTGAATATGGTATGACCATTAAGTTTAAAGCTAATGATACTGTTGTTAACCCTTATGTACTTAACGTCAATAATCGTGAAATTATTCAAATAGAAAAGACTATGTCAGCAGGGGACCAAATAATCATTACAACACATGTCGATAATAAAAAAGTTGTTTATATTAGCGCTTCCACCAGTATTGAAGAAGACATAACTTTCTTAAAAATGTATGGAAGTGTTTATTTACAAGTACCAATAGGTACTAATACTTTTAGAAGTGGTGCGGAACAAGGTGAGGATAATTTAGAAACGACTATTGAATTCTTACCAGAATACGAGGCTGTATAATGAATAAGGTAAGTTTAACTGTATATGATCGTGATTTAAACGAGTTAGGAGTTATCGACAATTATAGTTCTTTACGTTGGCGTAGTAAATATTTTGAGTATGGTGAATTTGAGTTACATATTAATAACAGTATTAATAATAGAAAGTTACTAGCTAAAGATAATATCATAAAAAGAAGTGATTTATCGGAAGATGAAGAAGTAGGTATAATTGAAACTTGGAAATTTAATGATGATGGAGAAAAAGTCAGTATAGTTGTATATGGCAGTTTTGGACTTTCATTATTAGAACGTAGAATAATTAAAACAAGAATTAATTATAGTGGAGATTTTATAGGTGGGTTTCGTAAACTTTTAACTACTATGCGTCCTTTTAAAAAATTAGATATTATTGATAGTGATATAGCTAGTGAAAAAGTGGAATACCAATGTACATATAAAAATGTATATGAATTTCATAAAAAACTATCTAAAGCTTCTAATATCGCCGGGAAAATTGTTGCAGATTTGAAAAATAAAAGATTTAAGTATATAAATTATGAAGGTAAAGATAGAACAGAAATACAAAAAAATAATGCTCGTTATGAATTTAGTGAGAGCGAATCTAATATAGCAACGTCTGATTATTCTTATAGCTCTATCAGTGAAATAAATGACGTTTTAATTGGTGGAGTTGGAGAAGGCGTAGATCGTGTAATCAGAACTATAACTCAGGTGACTGAGGATACACATGATTTTGATATTAAAGAGGCCTTTGTAGACGCTAAAAATGAAAGTAAGGATGATTTAACTGAAGACGAGTACAATGCTATTTTAGACAATTTAGGTACTCAAAAATTAACTGGTCCTACTGAGTCTTATGAGTTTAAAGTTAAAAACACTATTGATTATAGGACGAAGTGGAATTTGGGGGATATTGTTAACATAAAAAAAGAAAGTTGGGGTATCGACGAGAGGAAAAGAATAACAGAAGTTGAGGAAATCTTTGAGAGAGGTAAATACGAAGTAATACCGACTTTTGGAACCCCAATAAGTGAAAAATTTGAGAACGAAGAAGATTAGGAGGTAATTTTATGGCGGAAATCTCAAGCTTTTTTAACTCCGTAGAAAAAGACAGAGTATATTATGCAGAAGACTTTGCAAGACATTTAAAAAAGTACTTTACTAATGGTATTTTTAACAATGAACTAGCTGTAAAAGCTAATAACGATATGACAATAACTATTAAACCAGGCGACGCAAATATTGAAGGTTATCGTTATTCTAACACTGCTGACTTAATAAAAGGAATTGAAGTAGCTGATGGTGTATTAAAGCGTATTGATAATGTTGTACTTAGATTAGATTTAACTAATAGGTTAATATCAGCTCAAATAATTAAAGGATCATATAGTGAACAACCAACAGCACCAGCACTAGTAAGATCTACTACTATTTATGATATTAAATTAGCGGAAATAACTATTGATAATGGTATTACTTCTATTACTCAGTCAGCTATTAAAGATACTAGGCCAGATACTAATCTATGTGGTATTGTAACTTCTACTGTAAAAACACTTGATATAACTGACGTTTACGAGCAATTATATGCTAAATATAATGAGCTAATAGAACAACATAATAATGAGTGGGGTGACTGGTATGATAAATTAAAAAATAGTATTGATACTTGGTTTAAAGAAACTCAAAAAAATTATAGTGATAAGCTTGGAAGGTTTGAAACAGATTTCAATGCTTGGTTCGATACTATTAAAGGAAAATTATCGGGAGATATAGCTGGTAACTTACAAAATCAAATTGACGAGGTTATCGATTCTTCTGGTAATAAGATTTCAATCGAAATAGATCCAGATACCTATATTATGACTTTAAAATTAAAAAATAAAGATGAAACGATTTTAAGTACAGATACAGTAGATTTACCTTTAGAAACAATGGTTGTTAATGCTTCTTATGACAATGCTACTAAAGAGATAGAATTGACATTACAAAATGGTAAAACAACCAGATTTAGTGTTGCAGATTTAGTTAGTGGTTTAGTTTCGAAAGAAGAAGATCCTACTGTTCCTTCTCATGTAAAATCAATATCTCGAGAAAATATCACAAACTGGAATAATAAAGCTAATTCTACAGATATTCCAACTAAAGTGAGTCAATTAACTAATGATATGCTTGTAAAATGTTCTAGCGAAGAAGAAGCGAAAAGCAAATCAACAGGAGATACCCAACATCTTTATTACACGGTGGAGGAATAAATAATGTTATTTGCAAGTGGAAATAAAATGTCACCATTTAAAAATGGTGGTAAAATGAGTAGCGTTTTTAGAGATGGCGAAATGATTTATAAATCAGGACCTAAAATAGTTGATTTCGCTACAGGGACGGATGAAGAAATCGCTGCTATGCTCGACGCACACTATAAAGGACAAATCAATATCAATGATTATTGGAACGTCGGAGATACAAGAGTTATGCACTTGAACGCAATGGCTGCTGGTACTGGTGGAGAAGTACACGTTGAACAAAATATGACTATGGTAATAATAGGAATAGAACATGATGACTTAACTACTGCTATCAATGGCAAAGCTAAAGCTGCTATTACTTTACAATGTAGGGAATTTTTAGGCAATAATGGAGTAGCTGAAAATGGGCAAAATTATGGTGATACAGGACAATATGCTGACAACCCTCGTAGAACTTGGTTAAATAACACTTTTATAGGAGCGCTACCGACAACTATTCAATCATTAGTTAAAACCGTTAACAAGAAAAATTTGGCAAATCATAAAGATAGTACTGCTGGTATAACAACTCAAGATAAAGCATTTTTAACATCTTATCCTGAAATTTATGGTTCAAATAGTTACAAATATTATAAAGGTAGCGAAGAACTAGAGGGTAATCAGTATCCATATTATGAAATATCAGCTAACCGAAATAAATGCGAAAATAATAATGGTTCAGGAGGGCATCGTAGTGATACAATTTGGTGGTTAAGAAGTCCAAGCTCTTATGATTCCGATGCTTGGATGCTTGTTGTTAGTGATAGTGTGGTCAATAATAATCGAAGCGAGATAACTCGTGGTATTGCTCCCGCATTTTGTTTATGAAATTTTTAGCCACTTTTTAGTGGTTTTTATTATGGAAAGGAATAGAAATGGAAGAAATTTTAGAAATTATAAAAGTAATTAGTGATATTGGGATTTCTGGTTGCATTATGGGAGTAATCTTATGGGTAGGTTTTAAATATCTTCCTAAGTTTATAGAACTAAAGCTTAAAAGAGTTGAAGAAAAAGATTACATGATGGACTCTTTTAAGTCAGTAATAGAAAACAACTCTCAAGTAATAAACAACAATTCCGAAGTAATAAAATTAAATTCTACAACAATTAAAAATTATACAGATAATTCACATAAATTAGAAGACCATATTCAAGAACTTACTCACGTAGTTAATGAAATGGGTCAACAACTTACAATTAATAATGAAATTTTAAAGGAGAGAAGATATGGCAATAGTAATAAATAGCAATACTCGAAGCTGCTGAAAAAGTATACAAATGATATGTAAAATGGTAAAATGTTGTAAAGTATAGTAAGGTAGTTGAGATATATGTTAAAATCTATTCATCAATTAAATTTAAGTTTTAGTAATCATAATGAATTGTTTGATATTTTAATTGAAAAAGATAATTTATTTAGAGAAATTAAAGAAAAT
>CANRME010000005.1 GCA_947631655.1 uncultured Bacilli bacterium
CTTATGTCTATACTTTTAGTAGAAGATAATTCTTTAATTATTAAAGGTTTAACTTACTCTTTAGAAAAAAATAATTATAAAGTATTAAGTGCTACCAATATAAAAACAGCAAATGAAATACTTAACAATAATTCCCTAGATTTAATTATTCTAGATATTAGCTTACCTGATGGGGATGGACTCTCATTCTTTAAAAAAACTATTACTAAACTAAATATTCCTACGATATTTTTAACTGCTAATGATAACGAAGACGTTATTGTAAAGTCCCTAAACTTAGGAGCCGAAGACTATCTAACAAAACCTTTTAGTACTAAAGAATTACTTGCCCGAATTAATAAAATATTATTACGAACTAAAAAACAAAGTATTATTAAAGTAGAAAACATTTCTTTTGATATTGATAAAATGGTCGTTAAAAGAAATAATGAAGTAATTGATCTAACCCCTTTAGAAATAAAGCTATTATATCTTTTATTTTCTAATCTAAATAAAGTAGTAACTCGTAATACTATATTAGATACTATTTGGGAGATAACAGGAAATTATGTCGATGACCATACTATCACTGTCTATTTTAAAAGAATTAGAGAAAAACTAGAAACTAATATTATTACTACTATTAAAGGCATAGGTTACCGTATCGATTATGAAAAATAAAGTACAATATAAAAAGTATTTAATTAAAACTCTTATTATAACTATTCTTTTTCTTATTACTTTCTTTATCTTAAATACTTTAATCTATAAAATTTATACCTATAACAATAATCTTGCTCTAAATACTATAATTACCAAAGTTAAAGAAGAATACCCCAATATCACTGACAATGAAATTATGGAAATATTAAATGCTAAAGATTATGATAAAAACCTGTTAAATGCATATAATCTTAATTTAAATAATAATTATATTCTCCAAAACAATGCTATTTATAAGTATCTAATTATTACTAATACTATTCTTCTCTTAATTTATATTCTTACTATTTATTTCCTATTTTCGAAATATAATCATAAAAAAGACTTAAATATTCTAGAAATTACTAATTATTTAAAAGAAATAAATCGTCATAATTATACTTTAGATATTAAAACTTTAAGTGAAGATGAACTATCTATCTTAAAAAATGAATTATATAAAACTACGGTTACTTTAAAAGAAGTAGCGGATATCGCTTCTAACGATAAACAAAATTTAAAAGATTCCTTAGAAGATATATCCCATCAATTGAAGACTCCTCTTACTTCTATTTTAGTTATGTTAGATAATCTAATTGATAATGAAGATATGGAGAAAACTACTAAAGAAGAATTTTTACATAACATTAAACAAGAAATTAATAATATTAGTTATTTAGTAAATACTTTACTTAAATTATCCAAGTTTGATGCTAATACAATTACTTTACAAAAAGAGCAAATTAAAATGTCAAAAATTGTCAAAAGTGTTTTACAAAATACTAACGTTTTAAGTGAACTAAAAAATATTAAAATTATTGTAAAATGTCCCGAAGATACCTATATAAACGGCGATTTACACTGGGAAGTAGAAGCCCTTACTAACATCCTTAAAAATGCTTTAGAACACTCTTATAATGATAGTACTATTACTATTGAAATTTCTAAGAATAATGTTTATACTTTAATTACCATAAAAGATAATGGTATCGGTATTGCTAAAGAAGATTTACCCCATATCTTTGAAAGATTTTATAAAGGTAAAAACTCTAGTGATGATAGTATAGGTATCGGACTTGCTTTAGCTAAAACAATTATTTTAAAAGATAATGGTAATATTTCGGTTACATCTAATAAAAAAGGAACTACTTTTACTATTAAATATTTTAATATCTAAGGAGAATTCAATATGAAAATAATAAAATATCTAACTCCCATAATAAGTATTTTAATTATAATTAATTTATTTATTCTTTATTATATTAAACCTTATCGCCCCATCGGCGTATTCTTATTTTTTATTCTTTTAATAACTACTTTAACTTTTTTTAAAGGAATATTCTGTAACAAGAAAAAAACTTATCAAAACAATCTTAATATTTATTTACTTATTTACTCTATTTTAATTATCTTTGTTACTTTAATCTACCACAGAAACCTTAACAATTCCTTTACCTTTCATATTATACCCGGACACGTAATAACTAAGTTTTTAAGTAATGACCCTAAAGTTACCTTATTTACTTTAATCTATAACTATTTAGGCAATTTAATCTTACTTATTCCACTTACGATTTTACTTGCTTTAAAAAACAAAAAATATGCTAATCTTAAAAAGATGTTTATAATTTTGTTATTTACTACTTTAGTTATTGAATTAATCCAAGGTTTTACTGGTTTAGGAGAATTTGATATCGACGATATTATCTTTAATGTTTTAGGAGGAATGCTTACTTTATTCTTTATTTTAAAATACAAATTACTTCCTAAAATTAGAAAATTCTTTAATACTAATTTTCAATTAAGAAAAGAAACTACTGCCTTACTTTATATCTTTAATATCATAATCATTATCATTTACAATTATTTAACCTTTACTATATAATAAATATGGTGATATTATGCTTCATATTTTATATATAGTATTTTTATTTGGTTTTATTTTACTTTACTTACTATATCATGTTTATCATAAAACTCTAAAAAAAGATATACTAACCATCATTAAAAATATTATTGTTATTACTACTCTTTTATCTATAATATATATTTTACTTAATCATTATGGTTGGTTATATTTTAATTTAAATCGTGAAAATACTATTACCATCTTTATATCTTTAACTTTACTTATTTATAGTTATGGTTTAATTATTAATAAAGAAAAAACTTATAAACATAATATTAATTTATATTTAATTTTATTCATTCTTCTTTTAATAAGTATCACTTTCTTTATCTATCGCACTGACTTTTCTTTTAACTTCCAAAATTTAGAAAATATTTTATTCTATTTAGAAAATTATCATCCTTTTACTCATATTACACCATATTTATTTATAAGTAATTTAGTTATGCTAATGCCTCTATCTTTACTCCTCATGTTAAAGAATCAAAAGCATGAAAAAATATGGCGGCAAATTCTCGTTATATTACCTACTATTTTATTAATAGAAATTATAGAAGAAATATCTGGTAATGGTTCTTTTGATTTTGATGATATAATCCTAAATTTTAGTGGAGCTTTAATATTTGCTATCATTCTTGCTAAAACTAAACTAATTAATTATATTAAAAAAATATTTTATAGTGATTTAAAAATATCTAAATTTATTAAATACCCTATTTACACTATTTCCTCCCTAATTCCCGTTTTATTTGTCATTAGTACCATTATAAAATGTTTAAATCATTTCTAGTTATGCTATACTATTTATTAGAAAGAAGGAAATAAAAATGTGTACTGCAATTACTTATGTAACAAAAGACCACTATTTTGGTCGTAATTTAGATTTAGAATATTCTTATCAAGAAACAGTAACGATTACCCCTCGTAACTATAAATTTACTTTTTCTAATAAGGAAAAAAAGGATAACCATTATGCTTTAATTGGTATGACTTATGTTTATGAAGATTACCCTTTGTATTATGATGCGATAAACGAAAAAGGTTTAGGAGCTGCTGGCCTAAATTTCCCTGGCAATGCTTATTACCATGAACCAAAGAAAGAAAAAACTAATATTGCTCCTTATGAATTTATCCCTTATATTTTAACGAACTGTTCTACGGTTAAAGAAGCAAAAGAACTACTTAAAAACGCTAATATCGTTCATATCGATTTTAATGAACACTTACCAGCTTCTCCTCTTCACTGGATTATCGCTGATAAAGAGAACTCAATTGTTGTTGAAAGTGTTAAAGATGGTTTAAAAGTTTATGATAACCCCGTTGGTGTTTTAACTAATAATCCAACCTTTGATATGCAATTATTTAACTTAAATAATTATATGAGTTTATCAACTAAACCTCCAGTAAATAACTTTTCTTCCAAACTAAAACTTGATACTTATAGTAGAGGTATGGGAGCTCTAGGCCTTCCAGGGGACTTGTCTTCCGCATCCCGTTTTGTTAAATGTGCTTTCACTAAATTAAATTCCCTATCTAGTGAAGATGAAAGTGCAAGTATTAGTCAATTCTTCCATATCTTAGGTTCTGTATACCAACAACGTGGTTGTGTTTATATGGGCGAAGATAAATATGAAATAACTATTTATAGTTCTTGCTGTAACTTAGATAAAGGTATTTACTACTATACTACTTATGAAAACAGTCGTATTACTGCTATTGATATGTATAAAGAAAACTTAGATAGTGATACGCTCGTTAATTATGAATTAACTAGTGGTCAAGATATTTTCTATCAAAATGGAGATTAATAATGGGTATAATAAATACAAATAAAAATAAATCAGTAAAAGAACCAATAAATACTGGCTTTTGTTCTCCCTCTACTGGAGCAAAAAGTCCTTTACCAGAGAAACATTTTTCTAGTTCGGTAAGCAGCCATGATTTAGTTTTCCATGTTTTTGGAAATAATCCTGAAAAACAAAAATCTAATGTTCTAAAATTAAATAGAACACTCACTAAATAAACTAAAAATCTTTCCTAAAAAAGAAAGATTTTTTTAATTTATTCTATATCAGTTCTAGTACAACTCCCGCCATTACTTATCATGTATCTTTCAGTTTTACTAAATACTTCGGTTGCAGTCTCGCCCGTAAACCAGACACTATCATAATCGCCATAAATTGAGTAAATATGTCTTATTAACTCACTCGGTAAAGAATAATCTTCAACGCTATCAACTATTTGGTCACTCACCTTATAATAAGTTAAAGAATACTCATAATCTTTACCATCTAAGTTACAATTTATTTTGGTCGTTTTTAAGTCCTCGGTAAACATTAAATTAGCATTTTGAATTATATCTTCTAAATCTTCTTCACTAGCATTTTTAATCTTATCTAAATCTTCGGTTGTATAATAAACTCTTACCTTAACTTTAGGGTCAATCATCTTATAATCTAAATTATTAATAATTGTTCCGATTCGTGCTTCTTCTTTTCTTTCTAAATATTCTCTTAAAGTACTCTTTAAATGGACAAATATTAAATTAGTATTAACTCCATCATATGTAGTATTAATTCTAACACCTTCTACAATTCCCGAAATATTTGACTCAAAAGTAAACTCTCGACCTTTATTATTACTATATACTTCTATACTCATTTTATCATTATATTCCATTACTTTACTTCTTCCAAGTACACACCCAAAAGATGCTACAACTAAAACTATTATTAAAGTAATTATCACACTATTTCTTAAAATTTTTAAATAAATCTTTTTATTAAAATTCTTAAAAATTTTCTTTTCTTTCTTACTACTTGTTTTAACATTATACTTTAAGCCTTCTAAATAATTTTGACATTCCTTACAAGTACGCAAATGTTCTTCGACTAAAGCATTAGATTCTTTCGAACATACTTTATCTAAATATAGCGGTAATAAGTCTTTAACAATTTCACAATTCTTTTTCATTTAAACTCTCCTTTATTTTTAACTTTGAACGATAATATGTAACTCTAGCCCAACTCTCTGTTTTCGAAAATATGGAACCAATTTGTTTAAAAGATAAATCCCCATAAATTCTTAAAGTAAATACTTCTTTATATGGTTCTTCTAACTTATGAACTACTTTTAATATTTCTTCATTAGTTTCACTATCAATTATCCTATTAATCATTTCTTTTTCATTATCTGGTGTATTATCTAATAATTCTTCAAATCTTTTATCTTTTTTATAAGTACTATAATAAGTATTCTTAGCAATATTACATAACCAAGTTAACATTTTATATTCCGGATTATATTTATTAATATTTTTTAAAGCTTTATAAAATGTTTCTTGCGTTATTTCTTCTGCAATACTTACATTCTTACTTAAAGATAAAATATAACGATATATACTTTGATAATATTTGTCATAAACTTCTTCAAACTGTTCCATATTAAACCTCGTTCACTAATTATACTTATAATAATTAATTTCGTTACAAAAATAATTGATTTTTTTAATTTTGTTACATATAATAAAATTATCTTAGGATTTTACCTGAGAGTTACGTAGGCTTTTTATACGCCGACCCACTTTAGAGAGGTTATTTTTTTGAAATAAAATCCCTGCTACAATTAAACTATTATAGCATAAATACTTAAGAAAAAAATTACTCCACAGCGTAATTTTTTTAAATTAACAATTTTTAATTTACCAACATACTATATTGTAAGGATAGCAGTAATCCGAAATAAATATTTCCCTAACTAAAATAGTGTAAGCTAAAAAGGGGGAATAATATGAAATATAAACGAATTATTATATTAATTCTTATTTTAAGTGTATTTTTAATACCAACTTGTTATGCTATTTTAAAAACTGATATTATTGTAGGTGGTTCTGCTAAAATTACTGGTAATTGGGATGTTAAAATAACTGATATAAAACTAACTAGCATTTGTAATGGTTGTACTGCTACTGATCCTAAATTTTCTAGTACACGCAGTTCTTTTGATGTTAGTTTATTAAAACCAGGGGATTCTGTAACTTATGAAATAACTATTGAAAATACTGGTAATATTGATGCCGTATTTGACAAAATAGATATTAAAACCGAAGGAAATCCCGAAGACCAAATCTTACAAATAACTACATCACCAGCTACCCCAGTCCTAGCAGCTAATTCTTCATGGCTTATTTATCTAACTATTCATTATGATGAAAATGCAACCAATATACCAGATGTTAGTACCATTAACTTTACTTGTGATATAAGATACATTCAAAAAATAGATAATCCTTAATTTTTCTAAATTATTCATATTAAAAATTTGTTTACACTATTCTTCTGCTATCCTTTTTTGTGGTATAATAAACTTAAGGAGAACTTATGAAGAAAAAAGTTATAATAATTATTGTTACTTTAGTCATTATTTTAGCAACATCTTATTTATTATATGTTTTAAATATTATTCCGCACCAAAAATATACTAATGCTGATTTTAATATTCCTACTTATATTAGTAAAATAGATAAAGATAATGATGGTATTGATGACCAAACCGATATTTTAAATAATGCAAAGAATTATCTTAAAACTAAACCTAAATATAAAAGTAAATATTATGGTACTGGGTATCCTGACGACGAATATGGTGTATGTACCGATGTTATCGCTTTTGGTTTAAAGGACGCTGGTTACGATTTAATGGAATTAGTTTTTGAAGATATTAAAAATAATCGTGATTTATATAATATTCCCGTAATCGATAAAAATATCGATTTTAGAAGAGTTAATAATTTAAATATTTATCTAAAACGTCATGCGATATCTTTAACCACTGATATAAAAGAAATAAGTGAATTTCAAGGTGGCGATATCATTGTTTTTAAAAAACATATTGGTATTATTTCTGATAAAAGAAATTATAAAGGTATTCCTTTTATACTTCATCTTGCTAGTCCTAACCAATTATTCTATGAAGAAGATATTTTGGAGTTTCGTGATGATATAGTTGGACATTATCGAATAAGTTAAAAACATAAAAAAACGACTACAAATCGTTTTATTTTTTTATTAAAGTATCTAAAGTAACACCTAAGGCTACAGATATTTTATAAAAAGTTTCTACCGAAAAATTATAAGCCTTTTTTCACTTTCAATTTGTCTAATAAATTCATGGGATAAATCAACCATTTCTGATAGTTTTTCAGATGTTAATCCTTTTAATTTACGATATTTAAGCTCATAGTTCAAATCTATCTATAAAAACAAATCCATTAAAACGTTCATAAGTATAAGAATAATCAAATATTTCTGTCTTAAATGATATTTGATTATTATTTGTTAAGTGATGAGAAAACCTTTTCCTACTTTGCTTTCTAATGCCATCAATTATTTTATTTTTCATTTTCAAAACTTGATCTACAGTACACAATTCACCTATAGAAAAAGGTTTACTCAAATATGAATTTAGCAAATCTAGTTCTTGCTGTTTTCTAAACAAATAATCATTATTCATTATTAAATGTTATAACAGCTCTATTAAATTTACCAATATGATCTACTGCAAATTTATTATTCGTATATTCTTTCACCGTATTAATCCAAAATAATTCAGCTTGTTCTGATAATGGCAAAGACTTGATTTCCCATTTGCCTTTATGACTATCAAATAATTCTTTTACTGCTTTAGAGCCTATTCCCTTTCTTTTAAAATTGTTTAAGATAAACATTTCTTGAATAATATTTTTTTCTTCAGTGAAATCCGCTAAAATAAATCCAGCGATGTTATTATCACTCTTTATAATATAAGCTGATTTGTCTTCTTTAGCATTTAGATAACTATCTAAATCATCATAAATATATAAACCAGTCTTTTGATCCATATCCATAGGAAAATATAAACTAATATTATGCAAATATAATTGCATTAATCTTTCAATAACTAAATTTGTTTTATCAATTTTTTCTAACATTATTTACTACCTACTTTCTCTTATTTAATAATTTTAATCTATTTGGAATAAAAATACCATTTTCTTGAATCAATTCCTCATCAATAATAATTTTACTACCATTATATACATCTGTCATCTTTTTCATCATATCCCAATGAATTGATGCTCTATTTCCGTTATTACTTAAGTTATGGTTGTTCCCAAGCGCTATATGAAATGAACCTAATATTTTTTCATCGAAAAGAATATTACTTTTTGGCGTATTAATACATGGATTAGTCCCAAAAGCAAATTCACCTATATATTTATTTCCAGCATCATTTTCAAGAAATTTTTTTAATTTCAGTAAATTGGTTTTTGAATTATAATCAACCACCTTGCCATTTTTAAACTTTAAATATACCTCTTCAAAACTACTTCATTGATATCTTGTTGGGACATTAAAGTTAATGTATCCATTTGCAGAATTTAAATCTGAAGCAATAAATACCTCTTTATCAGGCAGATTAATTTTCCCCGAACATATAGCTGATTTATTTAGAACCTTTTATTTCGGCTCTTTTTATATGCATTTACATAAGTTATCTTAAAATTACGTCATTGACTTATATACGTTATACGTATATAATTTAAGTATAAAAGTAGATAATATTTGACAAAGTATTCAGTGTATTTCTTTTATAATATTTAAATAAAAGGTAGGTATTAAGGTTGAAAAAAATAATGACAAAATAAGCATGAAAAAAAGATTTTGAGAAAAAAATCGCAAAATTTCAAGTTTATAATAACAAAAATAAAATATTGTTGTAGGCATTGACTGAAAATTCTCAAACTAGAAAACAAGAAATGATTTTCACATAGATAAGGTTCCGTGCTCAATAAAGGCAACACTCATTTGTACACCGAGAATAATCGACACATATAAATATACGGGTTTAAGATAAGATTCTTAACACCACTCACCTCGCCGTGCTCTGTAGTGTACCTGCAACAAGTAGTTATTATAAACAAAAAAGTTTAAAAGTCAATTTTTCAAATCAATTTGTGCCTTTCAGAGGACTGAAAGGACGATAGAAAGGAATGTTAGTTAAATATGAATAAAAAAAATGTTGCTTTAATAGTAATTATGGTATTATTAAGTATAGTTTTAATTATTGGAGGGACTTACGCTTTCTTTCAAGCTTCTATTGATAATACCAATAATGAAGAAATGCAAATTACTTCTGGTGAAATGATTTTAACTTTCACTGATAATAATGCTATTAATTTAACTGATGCTAAACCTGGTAGTATTGAAACTAAAACTTTTACTGTAGAAAGTAAAGGTAATCTAGAAACTAAATATAATTTGAAATTTACCAATATTAATAATAATTTTGTTAATAATGAAATATATTATACTTTAACAGGTGATAATGGTATAGATACTAAAGGATATATAAGTAGTGAATATGCTAAAGAAGGAGACTTTTATATAGCAAAAGATATACCTATAGGAAAGAGTACAGATTCTAATAAATTACATACTTATACTTTAACTCTAGAATTCATAAGTAAAAACAAACCACAAAACTACAATCAAGAAGCAACATTTACATCATTAATAAATGCTGATAATAATAGAGAAGCAGAAATACATGTAGAAAGTTTAAGTAAATATTGTAATGAGCAATCATTAAGTGAATGTATGATAGAACAATATGATAAATTTGGGAAAGAATTAATAGATGATGACCCAGATGCCAATATAAGATATATGGGAGCAAACCCAAATAACTATATCTGGTTTAATTGTGATAGTTATGAAAATTTAACAAATGACACTGCTGAAGATGAAGAACACGATTGTGAAAAATGGAGAATCATTGGTTCATTTAAAAACATAGAAAAAGTAGTATCAATTTCTGAAGATGGAGAAACAACATACGAAAAACAAAATTTAGTAAAAATAATAAGAGCAGATAGTGTAGGAAATATTGCATGGGATAGTACAGGAATAAATAATTGGACAAATGCTACTTTAAGACCACAATTAGAAGAATACTATAAAGGAACAGAATTAGGTACAGAAAAAGGAATAAATGGATCAACTAAAAATATGATAGAACAAGTAACATGGAATTTAGGGGGATGGAATACTGAACATACTACGGCACAACAATTTTATGACTACGAAAGATTAGAAAATCATTATGAGAACAATCCAATAACATACGATGGATATATCGGATTAATGTACCCAAGTGATTATGGATATGCTACAACAGGAAGTAACAGCGGAGATGATAGAAATACTTGTTTAACAACAAATTTACGTGATTATTATGTAGGATGCAGCGATAAAGATTGGTTATTTAATAGTGATTATCAATGGACACTCACGCCGAGTTCAAACAGCTCCTGGGGCGTGTACCCTGTGCACCAAACAGGTTTTGTTGGTTATTACAATGCGAAAAATACATATGGAGTTCGCCCAACCCTATATCTAACCCATGATACAAAAATAATAAATGGAGATGGAACATATGATAATCCATATGTTATAGGAGTAAATTAATTATGAAAAGAAAAGATATTGTAATAGTAGTAATAATTGCTGTAATTGTAATAGCTATAACTAGTTATAGTTATGCTTATTTCCTTGCTCATATTGATAACAGTAGTGCTATAGAAAATACCTTTACAGCTGGTAAAATGGAAGTAACATTTACTGATGGACCAGAAATATCAATGGATAATGCTCATCCAGGACAAACTATAAATAAGACTTTTACAGTTAGAAATACAGGGGACTTTGAAACTACATATAATTTAAAATTAGATAATGTTGTAAATACATTTAAAGATAAAACAGACTTAGTATATACCTTAAAAAGAAATAGTGAAGTATTAAAAACATTATCAGTACCAAAAGGAAATAATTATATAGCAACAGAATTACCTATATCTATTGGAGGTATAGATACCTATGAAATAACAATAGAATTTAAAGAAACACCAACAAATCAAAATGACAATCAAGGAGCAAATTTTAGTGGAAAGATACAAGTAGATAGTGAAGAGAATGTTAATTTACTAACAAATCCGAAAGTAACATTATATCAAGGAATGATACCAGTAGATTACGATGGAAAAGGGAATGTTGTAGTAGCAGATACAGAGAATAATTTATGGTATGATTATACAGTAAGTGAATGGGCGAATGCAGTATTAGTAAATGCAGAAGACCCTACAATAAAAGCAAAATATTTTGATGGAGATAATCTTAAAACAGATATAGCAAATACCATAATACCAATGGAAGATATACTGCAAATGTATGTATATATACCAAGATACAAATATCAATTATTTAATGTAAATAATGAAGGAGTACCAAAACAAATAATAAATATCCAATTTGAAAATGGAACAGACAATACAGGTGATATAAAATGTACATATACCAACAATGGAGACGGAACAATAACCGAAGATTGTAAAAACAAAAACACAAATGGACCAGCGAGAAATGGAGAATGGTATACCCATCCAGCATTTACTTTCAAAGGAACAACAGAAACAAGTGGGACCGAACTACCAGGAATATGGGTCGGAAAATTTGAACCAAGTGATCCAACTGATCCCATCGGCAGAAATGATACAATAGGAGAAATATCAATACTACCTGATAAGACAAGTATGGTAGATAAAACAGTAAGTACAATGTTTTATGCAACCAGAAATATTGAAACAAATGCTAAATATAATTTAAAATCAGAAGAAATAGATACCCATATGATGAAAAATATAGAATGGGGAGCAATGGCATACTTAACGCAAAGTTTATATGGCATATATAAAGATGACAAAACATGTGGAATAGATAATATGAGTTTTTCCGAATGTGAGGTATGGATTAACAATACTGCTCAAGGAACAGGAACATCTGGAAGTTCATATCCATATGGTGGAACATATACAGGATGTGTAGGAGATTCGGCAAGTGCTTCAGCCAAATGGAACACAGATAATACAGACGGAAAAAAACTAGCAGATTGTGATGAAAAAAATAGATGGAATCAAAGTGGATTAAACGCAAGTACCACGGGAAATATGTATGGAATATATGATATATCCGGTGGAACTTGGGATAATGTAATGGGTGTAATAATCCAAGAAGGAAGCTCAGATATTCATTTAGGAAGTAGTGGATTTAAAGTTAATGAAGAACCCAAATTACCAGATCAAAAATATTATGATGTATATACCTTTAATACTAATGCTAATACTCAAGACCGCGGTCATTTAGGGGATTCTACAAGAGAGACATTACAAACATTTAGTAATACCATAGGTGGGTGGAATTCAAACTACACATATTTTCCTTCCGTTTCGAGTAAAGAGGTGTACCCTTGGTTCCAACACGGTGGTAGATACGATAGTAACGCTCATGCTGGAGTGCTTGCCTTCACTCACACCGCCGGTGGTCTAGCAGCTGCTTCGTTCCGTTCAATCCTAACAGCTCAATAAAAAACACTTACACAAAATTAAAATTAGTGCTATAATTAAGTGCGTTAAGCAAAAAAATTATTTAAGTCGAAATATCAATGCGTTGCAAAAGTGCGTAAGTCCAATTGAATAAGGGCTTACGTATTTTTTGTGCTTAAATAAGGAGGAATTTTTATGAAAAAACTTGATTTGGGAAAAGATAAAATCTCTACATTAATTAGGAAATTTGCCATACCTTGTGTTATTAGTATGATTGTGGCGGCTCTTTATAATATTGTTGATCAAATATTTATTGGTTGGAGTAATGCCGGAGCTTTTGGTAATGCTGCTACTAATATCGTCTACCCTTTCACGGTTATTGCTCTAGCTTTTGCTCTATTAATTGGTGATGGAGCGGCGGCTTTATTTAACTTATCTTCGGGTGCTAAAGAAAAAGATAAAGCTGATAAAGCTATTGGCAATGGCTTAATTTTACTAATATTTATTTCTATCATTTTAACTTTAGGTGGTTTAATCTTTAGTAAAGAAATTCTACATATCTTTGGAGGAAATCCTAAAGAAATAGAATGTTACAATTATGCTAAAGATTATTTAAGAATTATTTGTTATGGCCTTCCCTTCTATATTATCGGTCAAGGTTTAAATGCTTCCATTAGAAGTGATGGCAGTCCTAAATATACAATGATGGCTACCCTAATTGGTGCTATATCAAACATTATACTCGACCCTATATTTATCTTTGTCTTTAAAATGAGTGTTAAAGGCGCCGCTATTGCGACGATTATCGGTCAAATACTTACTTTTATTGCTAGCATTATCTATCTTAAAAAAGCTAAAAACTTTAAAATTGATAAAGAAGCAGTTAAACTAAATAAAGAAATTGATAAAAAAATTGTATCTTTAGGTTTAGCATCTTTAATAACCCAACTTGCTATTGTAATTATTATTGCTGTTGCTAATAATCTAGTAACTAAGTATGGTTATACTACTTTATCTTCTACCGGAACTGCATATGGTGTTGTAACTCCTCTTGCGGTCATCGGCATTTGTATGAAAATATTTGGAATTGTCGTTTCTATTGTTATCGGCGTATCTCTAGGAGGAATGCCAATTATCGGTTATAATATGGGAGCAAAAAACATAAAACGGGTTAAAGAAACTATTAAATATATCCTAATAACTAATCTTATTATTGGAAGTATTGCTTTTATTATATTTCAAGCTTTCCCTACTTTTATTATTAATATTTTTGGTAAAGGAAACTCAGTAGAATACCTAGAATACGCAAATTACTGTCTAAGAATATTTTTAGGAGGAATTATTCTAACTTGTCTTGTTAAATCCCTATCAATACTTTTACAATCTATGGGTTCTAGTTTTAAATCTACTCTTCTTGCTCTATCAAGAGACGTTATCTTCTTTGTTCCCGCTATTATTTTAATAGCTAACATCTCTCATAGCGTTGTAACGATGTTATGGAGTGCTATTATTGCAGATGTTTTATCTTTTATTCTAGGAGTATTCTTACTAAAAAGTGAATTTAAAAAGAACCCACAAAAAAAGAATCTTGCTTAAGATTCTTTTAAATTATCAAAACCTTTTTCGATAATCTCTCGATTATCTTTATCTTCTACTACAATTGCAATGACTAAGTCTCCCCTATTTTTAATTATAACGTCTTCATCTTCTACACCTACACAAATCCATTTACGAGGGTCAATACTTTCTTTAATTTGTTTTTTTAATTTTTCAATGTCTGCTCCTTTTTTAGCTCTTAATAAAATAACAGAATGGGCAACAGAACTATTAGCACTTTCACTAGCTACAGCTTCTTCATATTCGATATCTTCTGAACCTAAGTATCCTAAAACATTATCAGAATCAAGTTCTACAGACATAAGCCTTATTTTAACTTCCTCTGGTAATTTTTCATTAACTTCATCAATTAAATCAATAACTTTACCTTCAATCCTTTCTTCTTTTCCACAACCAGTTAGTATAAACATAAAACTAAAAACTAAAACAACTGCTAAAAATATTTTCTTATAATTTTTCATAAGTCTCCTCCTATTAGCATCAGTATAACATATTCCTATGTGCTTTACTAGCAATTTATAGTATAATACTAATTATGAAAGAAAAAGTGTATGAATTTCTAAAAACTATTCCCCAAGGTAAAGTCGTAACTTATGGTGATATTGCTGCGTATTTAGGTAATAAACATTTAGCTAGGGTTGTAGGAAATATTCTTCATAATAATCCTGATGAATATAAATACCCTTGTTACAAAGTTGTGGATAATAAAGGTAATTTATCTTCCCATTTTGCTTTTGGAGGAATTGAAAAACAAAAAGAAAAACTAGAAAGTGATGGTATAGTTGTTAATAACTATAAAGTTGATTTAAATAAATACAGAATGTAGGTGAAAAACATGAAAGGAAGTAATATAAATTTATCATTCGGCTTACAAACTATTTTTGATAATGCGAGTTTCCAAATAAATGATAAAGATAAAGTTGGGGTAGTTGGTGTTAATGGGGCTGGTAAAACTACTCTTTTTAAAGTACTTCTAAAAGTTCTTGAACTTGATAGTGGAAAAATAATTACTGGTAATGCTCGTATTGGATACCTTCCTCAAGAAATTATTTTTGAAAATGAAAATATCACAGTTTGGGATTATATGTATGAAGGTCGTCCTATAAAAAAATTAGAAAAGAACTTACAAAAAATATATGAAGACTTAAAAACTGCAAGTGAAAGCAAGTGCCCTCCTCTATTAAATCGGATGGCGAAAATCCAAGCCCAACTAGAAAATTATGATTACTATAACGCTGAAGATATCTTACTTAATTTAGTTATTGATATGCAAATACCCGAAGACTTACTTACAATGCGTCTTAAAGATTTATCCGGTGGTCAAAAATCTAAAATCGCTTTTGCTCGTCTTCTATTTTCTAAAGCCGATATTCTTTTATTAGATGAACCTACTAACCATTTAGATGTTACTACTAAAGAATATGTTACTAACTATCTTAAAAACTATCATGGTACAGTCCTAATTATCAGTCATGATATCGATTTTTTAAATCAAATAATTAATAAAATTTTATATATCAACAAAGTTACTCATAAAATATTAGTTTATGAAGGAAACTATAATGATTATAAAAAGAAAAATGCTGAAGAAAAAAGAATAAGAGAACTAGAAATAGAAAGACAAGAAAAAGAATTTAAAAAATTAGTAGATTTTGTTAAAAAAGCAAAACAAGCATCTGCTTCTAATCATGCTCTTAAAAAAATGGGTTTAGAAAGAGAAAAAAGAATGCTTAAAATGAAAGAAGAACTAAAAACTCGAGAAGGCGTTTATAAAAAAATTAATATTAGTACTAAACCTTTACGAGAATCTAGTAAAATTCCGTTAGATGTAACTAGTTTAACCTTTGGTTATCCAGAAAAACCTCTTTTATACCAAAACTTATCTTTTTCTATCAATAAGAATGAAAGATTTTTAGTCGTTGGGGAAAATGGTGTTGGTAAATCAACTTTATTAAAACTTTTGATCGGCATTCTTTCTCCCTTAGAAGGTGATATCCATTATGGTATCAAAACCGATATTGCTTATTATGCCCAAGAGCTAGAAGATTTGAGTCCCGAAAAGACTATTCTAGAAAATGTTACTAATTCATCCTACTCTACTTCTGAACTAAGAACTATTTTAGGAAACTTTTTATTCCACGGTAATGATGTTTTTAAAAAAGTTGAAGTCTTATCTCCAGGTGAAAAAGCCCGTGTAGCTTTATGTAAGGTCTTACTTAAAAAAGCAAATTTACTATTACTTGATGAACCTACTAACCATCTTGACCCCGAAACCCAAATGATTATTGGGGAAAATTTTAGAGATTATGAAGGTACCATAATTGTTGTAAGTCATAATCCTAATTTTGTAGAACAAATAGGAATTGATAGAATGCTTATTCTTCCTTATGGTAAAATTATGAACTACTCTCCAGAACTTTTAGAATACTTCTACGACTTAAATACTCCTGAAAATGAAAAATACTAAAGCGAATTATTTTAATTTGCTTTTTTATAAAAAAATATTGCCAAACAAATGTTTTTGATATATAATTATTTTGTAAGGAGAGTTTATATGAAGCAAAAATTAGAAACAATTTCAAACCTATTTGAAGACAAAGAAATAAGAAGTATATGGGATGGCGAAAAAGAAGAATATTATTTTAGTGTGGTAGATGTTATTCAGGCATTAACTGATGCTAGTATACCAAAAAGGTACTGGAGTGATTTAAAAAGAAAATTAAAAAACGAAGGAAGCGAGTTGTACGAAAATGTCGTACAACTGGAAATGGTTTCAAAAAAAGATGGTAAAAATTATTTAACAGATACTCTAGATACTAAAGGAATATTTAGATTAATTGAATCTATTTCAAGTCCTAAAGCAGAACTTTTCAAAATACAATTAGCGAAATTAGGTTGTGAAAGAATTGATGAAATATTTGACCCCGAAATAACTATAAATAGAGCAATTAGTTATTATCGTAAAAGAGGTTATACATACGAATGGATTAAAAATAGATTAGCAGAAATAATAGATAGAAATTAAAAAATAGATTTTATAAAATAATGGAACTTTTTTTAAATATTTTAAAACTATAATAGTGAGGTGAAAAATTGTGGTCGACCAAGAAGCCTTAAAAACATTTGATGAACTATATGATAAAACTTATAACAATATCTTAAAATATGTTATCTGTAATTGTTCTAATATCGAAGACGTTAAAGATATTGTTCAAAATATCTATTTAGAATTATTAAAGGTAATAGACAAGAAAAACACCATTAATAATCCTAAAAATTATATTATGGGTATAGCTAAAAACAAAGTTAAAGAATATTATCGTTTTAATTATAAAGCTAAAATTATTTCTTTATTTTCTAAAAAAGAAGATTTAGATTTAGTAGATACTATACCTAGTAATATTGATTTACAAAAAGATTTAATTACTAAAGAAGATTTACAATTTATTTGGAATTATTTAAAAAATAAAAAAGTCATAATTTCTAAAGTATTTTATCTTTATTATTATAATGATTTAAGTATAAAAGATATCGCTGAATATTTAAACATATCTGAATCAAATGTTAAACATTATTTATACAGAACCATCCAAGAGCTTAAAAATATTTTAAAAGAAAAAGGTGATAAAAATGTCTAAAAAATCTACTGCCGAAGTATATGATTTTAATAAAGAAACCATGAAAAAACAAATCCTCGCTACTTACGAAAAGAAAAATTTAAACAATAAATATTCGAAATTATCTATAATACCTATAAGTTTAGTTATAATATTTATAGGAGCATTTCTTATTAAAAATATAACATTTAGTAAGAATGTTTACACTAGAGCTAGTGATGAATCTATAAACGTCAATGAAGTTATTGAAGCAATGAGCACTTTTAAACAATCTAGTAGTGAACCCAAAACTGAAACTAGCAATATAAATTTAGTATGGCCAAACATTTTAAAAGATGGTATTGCTCTTCCTAAAGATTTAACAAAAGAAAATGGTTATGCTATATATACTAAAAATCCTGAAACTGGAAAGTATACAAACTTAAACTCTTATGTTTATGAATATTTTAATAGTTCCAGTAAAAGAAAGATAAGACTTGCCTTTTCGAAAACTGAAAAACCCCTAAGAAATTATTATTTCGATACCGAAAAAGTTAAAAAATCCTATATTAATAACTATGAATTAATAATCTACCAATATAGTGATAATTATTATACTGAATTTATTTATAAAGGGTATAACTTCGATATAGAAACTACCAATATTACTAAAGATGAATTAACTTCTTTACTAAAATCCATCTTAAAATAATTTAAGGAGAACTATGAAAAAAAGAATATTATCTATTTTATTATGTAGTGCTTTACTAATAAGTTTAACTGGTTGTAAAAAAGAATCAGAAAGTACAATTATGGGCGGTGACTTACCACTAAATAAGGACGATTTAATCTTTACTATTAACTCAGGAAACAAATCTTGTATTCCCGTTAGTTTAGCGATATATGAAGATAGGACATACGAGCTCTTTACAACCTATAAAGCTTGTAAACCTAAACAAATATGTACTTCCATGTTAATCTATACCAAATCTATTAAAGGAAAATATAATTACGATGTTATGAAAATATTTAAAGATAAAAATATTGTAGCTAATCAATCTCACTCTATGGATAACTTACCAGAATATGAAATATATATGAGTGATAAATATGTTCAAAAAAATTATGAATACTATTATACTATTGAAAAAAATACAACAAACATCTTTCTTGATAATTTTTTAAAACAAATTAAAGTAAATTTAAATTTATGTGCTAATCCCGAGTATATAGACTAACAAATAATATGGAGAAAATTATGAAAAAAATATTATTATCTATTTTATTATTAATATTTCTATCTATTGGAATAACTGGTTGTAAAACATCTTATATTAGAAAAATTGACACTACTAAAATAACCAATAGTAAAGAAATTACTTTATCTATTAAAGAAGGTACCCTAACCAATACTGACACCACAATAATTATTATAAATAATAGTAACAAAAAGTTTTACTATGGCGAAGAATATTCCATTCAAATAAAAAAAGATAATAAATGGCACATTATAAATGCTATTTCAGATTTTAAAGTACCAAAATATACCATTATACCAGGAGAAACTAAAGAAATTGAATTAAAATGGGAAAATAGATATGGAAAGTTAAATAAAGGAACGTATAGAATAACTAAAAACTTCGAATATGAAGATTCAAAAGGAAAGCATCCATTTTACATTGCTACAGAATTTAATATAGAATAAATTTATTAAAGTAAACTATGTAACGTTTACTTTTTTCATGTTATAATATCTGGTAACAAATAGTAATTTGTAGGAGGATATTGTGTTGTATAAATAATATTTTTTAGGGAGTGTGAATGTAAATGATTAAAATTCTAAAAATTCTTATACCTATAATCTGTATCATAGGAATTATCTATATAATTATAACGAAAAATAAATATAAAAATGATAAAACATCTCTATCAAAAGAAAAAATAATCAAATACTTTCAAGATAATAATATTACAAGTTTAGAAAAAGGAATTAAACCAAAAGACTTACCCAAAGAAATCACTAAAAATCCTTATTTGCTAATGATGGTCCAAGATAAAACTTTAATTTTTCAAAAGGGAAAATATTACTTAAATAAGTAGCAATATGTAAGGAGAAACTATATGCAGTTAATTTCTAAAAAATTTAATGAATTATCAAATACCGAAATATACGAAATATTAAAAGCGAGAGCAGAAATATTTATTCTAGAACAAAATATTCATTATCAAGATATGGATAATATTGATTATAATAGTTTACATTGTTTTTTCATGAAAGATAATAAAATCACAGCATATCTTCGAGCATTTTACAAAGATGATAATAAAGACATTGTTAAAATTGGTAGAGTTCTAACTTTAAAACATGGTAATGGTATAGGTAAAGAATTAATGGAACAAAGTTTAAAATCAATAAAAGAAAAAATGCCCTGTAAAAAAATATGTATGGATGCTCAAAAACACGCCATAGGTTTTTATGAAAAATTTGGTTTTAAAGTTGTTTCTAATGACTTTTTAGAAGAAGGTATTGTTCACGTCGTTATGGAATTAGAAATATAATAAAAATTATAATCAATTTTATTTGATATATTAAGAAAAGGAAGGATTAAAATATGCAAAAATATTTAGATAAAGCAATAGAACTTGCTAAATTAGGAGTTGAAAAAGAAGAAGGTGGTCCCTTTGGAGCCGTTGTTGTTCAAGATAATAAAATAATTGGTTATGGAAATAATAAAGTTTTAAAAGAAAAAGACCCAACAGCGCACGCGGAAATAATTGCAATTCGTGATGCCTGTAAAAGTTTAAATACTTATGATTTAACCGATTGTGTTATGTATTCCACTAGTGAGCCTTGTCCTATGTGCATATCAGCAATTATTTGGTCAAATATTAAAGAAGTTTATTTTGTAACTAATCGAAAAGAAATTGCTGAAGTTGGATTTCGAGATGATATGATATATACTTATTTAGAAAATAAAGGGAAAAATATTTTAGAAATACATCAAATTGAGAATAAACAATGTCACGAATTACTTGAAAACTATAACAATAACCTTTATTAAATAATTACATTAATAAGTTAATTTTTAACTTATTTCATTTTTAGTATTGACTTAAAGTTCACTTTAACTTGTATAATTATAATGAGAGGAGGATTATATGTCATATTCAATTAAAGAAGTTGCTGATATGATGAATGTTGCACCATCAACTTTACGATATTATGATTCTATGGGAATACTTCCAAATGTTAAAAAAGTTAATGGAAGAAGAATTTTTGAAGATAAAGATTTTAAATGGTTAAGAGTTTTAAATTGTATGAAAAATATCAATATGCCTATTTCTAAAATTAAAGAATATGTCGAATTAGCTAAAAAGGGAGATAGTACATTGAAAGAAAGATATAATATGATTTTAGAACAAAAGAAAGTTATCGAAAAAGAACTAAAAGCTCTACAAGATTGTTATAAAGAATTTGAATACAAAGAATGGTATTATGAAACAGCTATCAAAGCAGGAACTGAAAAAGTAGTTCTGAATATCACATCTACTCTTCCTACTTTAGAAATTGATAAAATACCAAAAAATGAAAGGAAAGATGAAAAATGAAAGAAGAATTAAATTTGGTAGCTGAATGGGATAAAACATTCCCTAAAAGTGATAAAGTAAATCACAAGAAAGTAACTCTTCATAATCGTTATGGAATAACACTTGTGGCTGATATGTATGAGCCTATTAATTATGAAGGTAAATTATCAGCAATTAGTGTATGTGGACCTTTTGGAGCAGTAAAAGAACAAGCAAGTGGATTATATGCCCAAGAACTTGCTGAAAGAGGATTTTTAACAATAGCATTTGATCCATCATTTACAGGAGAATCAGGAGGAACACCAAGATATATGGCTAGTCCTGATATAAATACCGAAGATTATCAAGCCTCTATTGATTATCTATCTACTCTTCCTAATGTTGATCCTGAAAGAATTGGTGTTGTTGGTATTTGTGGTTGGGGTGGAATGGCAATAAACGCTGCAGCACTCGATACAAGAATTAAAGCATCAGTTATTTCTACTATGTATGATATGTCAAGAGTTAATGCCAATGGTTATTTTGATGCTAACGATAATGAAGAAGCAAGATATGAGTCGAAGAAAAATCTTAATGCTCAAAGAATAGTTGATTATAAAAATGGTAGTTATGAACTTGGTGGAGGATGTCTAGATTTACCTGTACCAGAGGATGCACCTTTTTATGTTAAAGATTATAGCGAATATTATAAAGGTAGAGCTTATCATCAAAGAAGTTTAAATTCTAATGGTGGATGGAATAAAATAGGATGTATGTCTTTTATAAATCAACCAATTTTACAATATAGTAATGAAATAAGAAGTGCTGTTTTAATGATTCACGGCGAAAAAGCACACTCTTGTTATTTTAGTAAAGATGCTTATAAAAATATGACAACAAATAGTAATTATATTGATAATAAAGAACTAATGATAATACAAAATGCTGTTCATACTGATTTATATGATAATAAAGATATAATTCCATTTGATAAAATAGAAAAGTTCTTTAAAGATAATCTAAAATGAAAAAGAAAATAATATATATAATTCTTGCTATCATAATCATTTTAATTATAGGATTTGGAATTTACTTTTTATTAAATGGAAAAGAAAAACAAAAGGAGAATGAAAAGATAGTGAACGAAAATATAATAAATGAGTTAGAAAAAGAAGAAAATATTGCTAATTTTAACTTTGAAACAAAATCAGTAAAACTTAATAGTGGTTATGAAATGCCTTTAAATGGACTTGGTACATATAGTTTAACAGGTGATACTTGTTATAATGCTGTATCTAGTGCTTTAAAATCAGGTGTTCGTTTAATTGATACCGCTTATATGTATGGTAACGAAGAAGAAATAGGTGAATCTATTAGAGATTCAGGGATACCTAGAAGTGAAATATTTGTAATAACAAAAATATACCCTAGTCAATTTGATAACCCAAAAGAAGCCATAGAACTTGCTTTAAAGAAATTAGATATTGAATATATTGATATGATGCTTTTACACCATCCAGGTACTAATGATGTTAGTGCCTATAAAGAAATGGAAAAATATGTCGAAAGTGGCAAGATTCGTTCTTTAGGACTTTCTAATTGGTATGTTGAAGAATTAAATGATTTTCTTCCAAAAATAAATATTATTCCTGCTCTTGTTCAAAACGAAATCCATCCCTATTACCAAGAAAATGATGTTATACCATTTATTCAAAGTTTAGGTATTGTTGTACAAGGTTGGTATCCATTAGGAGGAAGAGGTCATACTAGCGAGTTATTAAATAATGAAACAATAGTTGAAATAGCAAATAACCATAATGTATCGTCAGCCCAAGTAATACTTCGTTGGAATTTACAAAAAGGTGTTGTGGTAATACCAGGTTCTTCTAATCCCGAGCATATTAAAGAAAATACGGATATTTATGGATTTGAATTAACTGATGAAGAAATGAAACAAATAAATGCTTTAAATCGAAATGAGAAACACGATTGGTATTAAAAATAAGAGGTAATAATATTATGAGTAAAAAAATAATAACATTAATTGTGGGAATAGTAATTGTAGTTTGTTGTGTTGGGTGTTCAAATAATAATTCCAATAAAACAAATACTACTGAAAATCAAAATAATAATGAAACACAAGAAGAAAATATAAATAATAATGATAAAAAAATAGCAGTGATTTACTTTTCTGCCACAGGAACAACTAAAAAAGTTGCAGAATATATTCAAAATACAACCAATAGTGATTTAATAGAAATAATACCTAAAGAAAAATATACAGATAGTGATTTAAATTATGAAAATAACAACTCAAGAGCAAATAAAGAACAAAACGACTCCAAAGCTCGTCCAGAAATAAAAAATACTATCAATACTGATAATTATGATATAATTTATTTAGGGTATCCTATTTGGTGGGGAGATGTTCCAAAAATAATCTTAACCTTTTTAGATAATCATAATCTAAATGGTAAAACAGTTATACCATTTTGTACATCAGGTAGTTCACCTATAAGTAATAGTTTAAATACTTTAAAAAATTATAACAGCGATATTAATTGGTTAGATGGAAAAAGATTTTCATCAAATACTACTCAAGACGAAATTAGTTCTTGGATTAAAAATTAGAATTTTAAGGAGGAATGATTTGTGAGTAAAATTTTAGTTAGTTTCTTTTCAGCTAGTGGTGTAACAAAAGAAGTAGCAAGTAAAATTGCTAAAGTATTAGGTGGTGATTTATTTGAAATTGAACCTATAAATAAATATACAAGTGCAGACTTAGATTGGACTAATAAACAAAGTAGATCATCAGTTGAAATGGGTAATCCAGCATCAAGACCAGAAGTAAAAAATAAAGTTTCTAATTTAAGTGATTATGATACTGTATTAATTGGATTTCCTATATGGTGGGATTTAGCACCTAGAATTATCAATACATTTATTGAAGAAAACAATCTTGAAAACAAAAAAATATATATATTTGCAACATCAGGGAGTTCAAGTGTAAATAATAGTTTTGATACCTTAAAAAATACTTATAGTAACCTAAATTTTATAAGTGCTAAAAGATTATCAAGTAATGTAACAGAAAATGATATAACAAGTTGGATTATGTAGTAAATATAAAAGTATAGAAGAGGAGAATGAATAATGAAAAAACAAACAGCAGGTAGAGAACAATTAGGTAATATCGCTCCCCTATTTGCCGAATTAAATGATGATGTATTATTTGGACGTGTTTGGTCAAGAGAAGATGAACTATCTTCTAGAGACAGAAGTTTAATAACAATATCAGCTTTATTTGCAATGGGGTTATATCCACAATTAAAAGCTCATTTAGCAATTGGAAAAGAACATGGTCTTACCAAAGAGAAAGTTGTTGAAACTATAACCCAATTAGCGTTTTATTGTGGATGGCCTAAAGCATGGAGTACCTTTCCTTTAATTGAAGAAGTATATGGAAGCGATAAAAATGAATAAGGAAGAATTTGATAAATTAAATGTCTTTGGATTAGGACAACCAAATGATGCGTATGCAGAGTATTTTATAGGTAACAGTTATCTAAATCCTATTGCAAGAACAGAAAATGGAATTAGTTTTGCCAATGTAACATTTGAACCCTCTTGTCGAAATAACTGGCATATTCACAAATCTAAATCTGGTGGAGGACAAGTCCTAATTTGTACTGCCGGTTATGGTTATTATGGGGAAGAAGGAAAAAGTGTCCAAAAACTTTCTCCTGGTGATATCATCGTAATTCCTGCTAATGTTAAACATTGGCATGGTGCCCAACCTAATTCTTGGTTTAGCCATATTGCTGTCGAGGTACCTGGTGAAGAAACTGAAAATGTTTGGTTAGAACCCGTAACTGATGAAGAATACAATAAATTAGATAATTAAAAAAATAGAAAACGATTGTGAAAACAAGAAAGTAAACAATTAAAAGAAAAGAAATAGCAAACTCTATATGGGATTTGCTTTTTTCATGGTATAATATTTAATGAAACAAATGTAATTTGTAGAGATGGAGGAATTATGAAAAAAATATTAACTATAATAGGAACTGCTATTTTATCTTTAATAATAACATTTATATTTGCAGAAACAATTAGTTTGTACCATTTTGGAACTACCCCAACATTTACGACATTTACTTACCTACTCTTTATATTTTGCTTTATAACTTATATTTTATTA
>CANRME010000006.1 GCA_947631655.1 uncultured Bacilli bacterium
TAGCGAAGTGGTCAAACGCGGCAGACTGTAAATCTGTTCCTTCGGGTTCATTGGTTCAAATCCAGTTCCCTCCACCACTTTAGTTTTTGCCTCGTAGCCAAGTGGTAAGGCATCAGACTTTGACTCTGACATTCCGTAGGTTCGAATCCTGCCGAGGCAGCCAATTTTTTTATTAATAATGTCTCGCTAGCTCAGTAGGTAGAGCATTTGACTTTTAATCAAAGGGTCACGCGTTCGAGTCGCGTGCGAGACACCAGTTAGTATTATTAAAGTCCGTATATTCGGGCTTTTTTTAGAGTAATTTTTTGATAATTTTGATATTTTTTCTCTCATTTAACCTACTTCGGAGTAATTCAAGAGTAATTTTTTGCTAGATATTTTTACATGAAATCAAGAAGAACAAAAGAGCTAGAAATACCTAAAAAAATAAAATTAATTGTATGGGAAAGAGATAATCATGAATGTATATTTTGTCATAGATATGTTGAGTGGAATTTTGCTAATTCTCATTATATAAAAAGAAGCCACGGAGGATTAGGAATAGAACAAAATATATTTACCGCTTGTTCAAGATGTCATCACGATTTTGATGATACACCAAAAAGAAAAGAAATGCTTCCAATAGCTAAAAGGTATTTTAAGTCTTTGTATAATAACTGGAACGAAAAGGATTTAGTATACAAAAAATATTGACTTTTTTATAATTTATTCTATAATACTTTATTGTATTTTACTTTTTACTATATTTTTTGTTGCATTTAATAGTAAAATATGAGTATAATAATGTTAGAAAGAACTCCATTTCTTTCTACCATTTGTGGACATAAAAAGAGATGCCGTTTTGATGGTGTTCTCAGTCCAATCTAATCGATTTTTGTGTGAACACCTATCGTGATGATATGGTGTTCTATTTTTTTGGCTCGCCAATAATACGAATCACTAGGATTAATATTATGGCAAATATCACAAGATATTCCATTTCCCTCCTGCAAAGCATAGTTCATGGACCTCACCTCGCTTTCCGCTTATATTAATTTCTTAGTATAATTGGACCGAGGAAAAACACCATCTTGGCATCTCGAAATTATTATAGTATATATATTATTAATTTACAATAAAAATAAGATTTTTATCATTAACTTTTTAAAAATGCTCATTAATTGACAAAATAAGATTTAAATATTACAGAAATGCTCAGTTTTTTGAAAATACTGCGCATTTTTAAGTGGCAATTCTTCGAAATTTAACCCCGGAAAAAGTGGCAAAAAAGAGCATAAAAAAAAGAAGTTAGCTTTTTATGGCTAACTCCTAAAACTTGAAAATTGCAATAAAATAATCATTGCAGCTTCAATATAACATATTATTAATGTTTTAGCAATGTTTAATATCTTTTATATTCATTGCTGCCCATACTTGACCACGAGCCATTAAAACTACTCTATCTCCTTTTATTTCAGAAATAGTATATGATTTATCATATTGTTTTAAATGTGTTCCTGTATAGTTTACTAATCTAGTAGGAACTACTTCGTCACCTACTTTAAATTCTTCTACTTCTGTTTTTGGTGGTTCTATTGGTTCTTCTTTTACGTCTTCCACTAATTCAACATTAGGTCTTAATACTGTATATTCGTTTGAGAATATTTTTCCGTAACCAGCTTTGCCATTGTCATGATAAGTATTATTTTGGTCATATAACCTATCTGAATCGACATATATAGCAATATGCCCATAAGGAACACTTTTTATTACTCCTTCTTTAGGGAATACTAAAATATCTCCTTTTCGTGGGGTATCAACAACACTTCCTAATCCTTCATTAACATAAGTTCTAATCCAGTCTTTAGCATTACCTCTTGCTTTAGCTGGTTGTTCTAAACATTGTGAAATGTATTGTTGAATTAGACTTACACATTGTCCTTCCAAACTTCCACCTTTTGGTTGCCAAGGAACACCTACTCTAGTTCCTATTGTATTTTCAATAAATTTTTCTAATGAAATTTTACTCATTATTTATTCCTCCTTAATTTTATTTATTTTTCTATATTCTTTTTATAATTTGTATTTGATATCATTAATACCGAACCTAAAAATGCGTCAAATGCAGTCATTATTGTAATAACAATATCTGTGTTAGCATAATTGAAACATTTTAATACTACACCAACAAAGACTGTTAGTGCTGGTAAGAATATTTGTGCTATATATTTTAATACGTCATATACTTTGTTACTCATCTTTTATCACCTCTCTTTCCATTTTTTCATTACCTTATTCCAACGAGAATGAATATAGCTATTCCCGTGATAAGTATTAGTATATTTATCGTAGGCATCATAAGCTCTTTCGGTTTCTACCTCACTAACTTTTTCGCCATCTTCAACGTCGGCTAAATACCTTACAAGGTAGTTCTTGCATTGGTCCTCACCTAATAGATTAATTTTCTTGTTTAAATCATTTTTTAGCTCGTCGATTTTATCATCTAGTTCCTGCTTATTTTTGAACATTTGGTCCGTAATAGGATTAGTTATAGCTTTTTTAAAAATCGATTTAGCATATCTAAGCAAAACTAAGCAACCACCTATAAATGCCCCTAACCATAAAATGTTAGAGGCGAGTGTTCCTAATGTTATATTCTCCATTTTAATCTCCTTTCCAAATAAAAAAATCTCTAATTAAGAGATTAATTTTCACTTGCACCATAATACTTTATCATTAGTTCATCAAACAATTTTTTATAGTTCTCCGTTACATAATAATTAGCATATCCTTTCGACATACCATACCAAGAACGAAAAGCTGATAAAATATATGCTAATCCTTCTGGACTTCCATTATACTTTTTAAACATTTTGTTTAATCTTCTTCTTGCTTGATGGATACTTTTCTTTCCTAACCTAATAATTACTTTACCACTATCCGTTAGATTAATTCTTTTTTTAAGAAAAATGAAAGTAGAAGATAATTTAGTTACAGATACTTTTTTATCATTTATAGTTATACCAAGTTTATTTGCCATCTTATATAAACCTTCTCGACATTTTTTAACTTCGTCTAAATCCTTACATATTGCATAGCCATCGTCCATATAACGACCATAACCTTTTATATGTAATACTTCTTTAAAATATCTATCTAATAAGGTAGGATAATATATAGCACAAACTTGTGATACTTGACTTCCTAATCCTAAACCTTTATCTCCAAAACTATCTATATCATTCTTTAGCATTAATAAAATATCTTTATCAGGAATATCCTTTGATAATAGTTTAAGTAAAACCTCGTGGTTAACATTATCAAAGTATTTAGAAAAATCGAATTGAAATATGTATCCACTATTGCCATATTTCTTATAGTGCCTTAATAAGTGAGTTTTAAGGCGGTTTAATGAAAAGTCAGTACCTCTTCCTTTTAAACTAGCTCCATTGTCATATATTAATTTAGGAGCTAATAAAGGTAAAAGATACTCATCACACAAAACTCTTTCAGTGCATCTTTCACCTATATCAACTGCCCTAATATGCCTTATTTTGCCACGTTCATTAATATCAAACTCCATAAACTTTAAAGGTTTAAAATCTCTTTTTTGGAGATTTCTTTGTATCTCTAATGTTTTTAATGGAAGTAATGATTCTTGCTTTTGAATACTAGATTTCCATCTAACTCCATTCTCGCATAGATAGAAAGCTTTATATAGATTAATATAAGTGAATAATTGATTATAATCACCTATCTGTTGTATTTTATTCCTCTCTCTTTCTAATCTCTGAACGTGTCTTCTTTGGAATCTTTTTTGACGTCTTTCTTCACTCGTCATATTATTCCCCTTTCAAAATAAGGTTAATAGAAAATTACTTACACATCTTTTTCATTTGATTTTAATAAATGTACTATACCAATAACAACCATAAAATTGAATAAATCAAAAAACTTCAACTATGCAAGCAGCGTCCGGTTGGGTATGCTAAGTAATGAATTTAGTTCCTATTAAAAGGAACAGGGTTATAAATTCCTTTATGTCTATTTCCTATCTGGATATTGATTTCACTAATATTTCAAGCTACTTTATACGAACCAATTAATCTATATAAATCCGGAGCCAGCCCATTGTTGTTGTTACTATTGTTATTGTTAGCACTACCATCAGTATTCACATTAATCCAATTGTTAGAATCATTAGAGCTGGTTAATACAACTTATAACCCGAATGTTTAATTATTTACTAATTTTTTATATTTTTCTCTATCGACTTTTAATAATCCTTTTAACAGCATTATTTCTTTATTAACTAATTCAGCAATATTTTCTACTAGTTTAATAGAAATACCATCACTTTTAAATAGATAGTACATTATTTCAATTTGAGATAATATAGCTTGGCATTCTGCTATTGCTAATTTAAACTCTTGAGTTCTTAAAATAATGTCATTTGCATTTTCCACATAAATTGAGTTCCCTCTTTTTACATGGTTTAAAATTTCTATAGACATATCAATTAATTTGTTATAGAAAAAACGATATTTTTTTGACTTACTAATTGTACATTTTATAATGTTTACTTCAATATCTCTTGCATTTTTCAAAAACTCCATATTCGACGTACTTCTATCGTATGCTTTCACTGACATATAAGGTCCACCTCGTTTTTTTGTTTTCACTCCCTTTCAAAAACATTTTATCAAAATATTATGCTTTTTTCCATAGTTTTGTATTTGTTTTAACCTAACTAGGACAAGCCTAGTTAGATTAAAGACTATAGACAGAAAGCCG
Organism: uncultured Bacilli bacterium; assembly: GCA_947631655.1. Classification (GTDB taxonomy): domain Bacteria; phylum Bacillota_I; class Bacilli_A; order RF39; family UBA660; genus CALWAM01. The sequence goes on from CANRME010000006.1 coordinate 4,774, forward strand.
GAGCCAGCCCAAGGCTGCCGGTACTAGCGAGATTGCTAGCACTACCACCAGCATACACACGAATCCAACGGCTAGAATCACGAGAGCTGGGGCTTCTTAACCAATAAAGATATGCTGAACTACCAGGTAGACCATTACTATTAGGATATTTGATTCTCCTAGCATTTGAATTATAATATGCGTATTGTTCTCCTTCTAGTGCTACACTACCTTTATAATAACTATAACTTGCTGAGCCAAACATTTCAGGATAAGATGTTAAGAATGCCTTATCTTCTGTATCTGGTCCTGCACCAGGACTTGAACTATGGTTTGCAATATTCTTTTTGACGACCGTCTTAACTAATGATTTTATTCCGCTTGGTAATGAATTAATAAACGTGCCATTTAACCAAGTACGACGTGGGTTTTGAGAATAGTTAGAATCACTTGCTGTAGATGTACTAGAGCCCCAAATATAGCCATATTCTGCACTGCCATTATTTCCAAGAACCTCTTTACATTGTAAAGTAACTGCTGCTTTAGTTTTTCCATTTATAGGGGTTTTTAAATTGTCGTGTTCTATTCCAATGATAACCATCGTCATATCTTGGGCAACGTGACTTTCATTTGCACCTGTACCACTAGACATTGCTGATAAATGCATTTTTCTAGTATCTCCAACGTGCCAGTAATCAGATATCTTTATAATTCCCTTATAATGGGCATCCAAAATAGCAGCAATTTGGTCATCTGTAGCATCGCTAAATGAGGTTACTGTTGGAGATAAAATATTACAATTTGATTCATTTATATTAAACATATCCTTATCAGAATAAGGGAATAATGCAAATGTATATTTTTGTTCTGGTTTAAGATTAGATATTGTGTAATAATCGTTTTTGTAAGCATTTTTTGTTGTACTGTCTAATACTAAAGTACCATCGCTCTCATCTAATGGATATTCATTTCCTTCACGATACATAATTCTTGTACCCTTCCACTTACAATATGGACTACCAGCATGGTCTAAAGTATCATCTGGGTCTTCCCACTTAAATCCAATTGAAGTAGGTCCAAATTTTACTTGAATATTTTTAACATTTCTTGGTACGATTCCACCACCAGTTTGCATATTTTCTATTTCTGTATCAAAGTTTTTAGCTGGTATAGGTGTTTCGTCTCCTTTTTTCGCTTTTATTGCTTTCCCAACGTCAGTTAGAAAATTACTTAAATTATCTATTCTTGCCATTAATAACTCGCCTCCAATACTTGAGTAATTGCCTTGCTTATTGCGCTGTCAATATCTTGTTGTGTTGCTTTACCATTCCAATTAGCAATATCTTGTGTCGTTATCCCTTTAACGTGAGATGGAATAGTAGGGTCAGTTTCTTCTGTTAAGTATCCACTATCATTATCTAGTTCTGATACACTAGTTGGTATATCAGATACGTTTGCTTTATTTTCTAATAATGCGTTCATACTTGTAGTCGTCGTATAATTAGTTAAATCATTTACTTCTTTTGTTATAAAAGAACTAACATTAGGAATTTCGCTCTTTAGTGCATATTTTGTGAGAACTTCAGTTAATTGACTTGCTATAGCACTATTCATAGCTTCAATAGTTGGATATTGACTCAAATCAATTTTTGTATTACCTACAACTACCCATTTATCGCTAACATAAAAACAAGCTAAATAATAATCATCATCTGTTATACTTGCTATTGATTGAATTTTAGCTCCAGTAATATCATATATTTGTACAGCAGACGTATTATTTTTTGAACTTTTTGTTGATATATTAGTCGCACTTAATGATAAATTACCTGGTTTAATTAAGTAAATAGTTGTACCACTTATATGTTCAGTTGGTAATGTATCAACGATTTGAATTGATAAAGTAGATATACTTGCAATTTGCTTACCAATTTCTACTTTTAAATCTTCTGTAGCTTTTGTTATTTGCCCTGTTAGTTCTTCATTGGATGCTGTTATTTGTTCTTCTAATGTTGTTGTTTTGGTTGTTATATTCTCTTCCAGTTTATTTGTTTTGGTTGTTATATCGTTTTCAAGAGTGGCAGTTGACGTAGTTATTTTTTCTTGTAGTTCTTCTGTAGCTTTTGTTATATTCGTTTGAAGTTCAGTTGTTTTTGTCGAAATATCTCCTTCTAGTTGTTCCGTTAATGTTCCAATATTACTAATTTGTTCATTAATATCTTGTTCAAACTTATCAGTTTTAGTAGTAATACTTTCTTCTAATTCTGTTGTCTTTTTCGTAATATTTTGTTCTAATTCATTGGTTTTACTAGTTATGTTTTCCTCTAATGCTGTCGTTTTAGTTTGAATACTACTTTCTAACTCTGTTTTAGCGTTATTTACATTTTCTAACGCTGTCGCTACATCACTTGTTGCTTTATCAGTTTGATTTTTAAACACATCAAAATTATGGTTTAAATTATAAGCATTTAAAGGTGTTTTTTTACTAGGTAAATCTTCAAAAATTACTAATTCATTTTCCATATTTTATTCTTCCTCCTTTTTTTCTAAATCTTCATTATATTTTTTTAAGGCTACATCTAATTCATTTTGTTCTATTAGAATTAAATCTTTTTCAATCCTATCTAAAATATATCGCAAGAAAAAAGCTGGTAATCCAACTTTATTTATTATCTTCACTATTTCTTCTTCAGTTTCTTTAATAGCAAGTATAATTGGTTTATCTTTCATTTATCCTCCTTAATTTCTTCTTTTTTCATAGTAGATAAATTAATTTTGAATTTAGTTACCTTTTTAGGTTCGTCTTTTTTTATTTTCTCATCATTATCTTGAGAAATATATATAGGTTCGTCTTTTTTCATTAGTACACCTCCTCTGCATTATCTGGAACACTTGTAATCATTCCACTTCTTACTCCAATAGAGGATTTTTCTACTATTAAATTACCTTCTTCATCAACATCAATATTGGTTATTACATTAATGTTTTTATTATCAACTGTCTCGTAATTATTAGCTATTGCATTAGCCATATTAAAACCAGATAAGCTATAACCGTTTCCATATACATTTTTTGTAAAATATATTCCTTCTTGGTCTTTCCCAAATTTTCCTGCTCTTGCATAATACATTACAGAATAATAATTACTACTAGAAGATGTTCTTTGAAACCACCCCATGTATGCACCACCACTGTCCAAACTAAATGCTAATGCTTTTTGAGAATTATCTTGAGCATAAAATTGAGAACCTATATTTCCAACACTATATCCGTCTTGATAAAATGTTAAATCGTATTCGTCAAAATTTACTCTTAAGTTTCCACTTCTATATAAAGAAATTCCGTCAGTAGCCAATTGAACAACGCTTGAATTATTGTTAAAGCCTATTAAAACTTTATTATAATATTGTTGAACTAAACTTCCAAAATCGCCTTGGCTTACTTTCCCAGATATTTCACTTTCAGTTTGAGATATTCTACTATTAAACGTATCATTATTAACTTTCTTATTTATTTCTGTTGTTAAGCTATCTACTTTTTGAGTAATTGTACTATTAATGTCATTAACGTTATCCGTAATACTTTGAGTTATTTCGTCAACGGTTTGAGTAATTCTACTTTCAATATCAGTTATTTTTTCATCAGTAGTTTCTTGATATTTACTTACTGTTGATTCAATACTTTCCGTTGTTTGAATTATTTTAGAGTTTAACTCTTCTATTTGTCCATCGGTTGATTCTTTATAACTATTTACTTCACTTGTTATGTCAGTAGCAGTTTGAGTAATCTTACTTTCTAAAGTCTCTGCACTTCCGTCAACATATTCTTGCATGTTTTTGACTTCTAAATCGATTTTTTCGTTTGTTTGAGTAATTGAAGACTTTAATTCTACTTTTGTCGCAAATACTTCTGAATAATTAGTTTGGCCAAGCATCTCGCAGTAAATATAACCAGAACTATAATCTTCTAATTCAACTAAATAATTTCCATTTTTAGTTTCAAGTAATGGGAAATCATACTCTTCGATTATAGGTTCTTCCAATTTATATGGAATACCATTTTTAAATCCAACATTTTTTGTTATAGTGCATTTTTCCTTACCATAGGAATATTCTAAAATATCATATGTGTTTTCATTTAAAAAATAGAGTTCGGTAGGTATTTCATAACGCATTATATCTCCAGTAGTTATATTTTCTATTTTAAGCATACTAGGTTTTGTTCTAGTAAATGTGTCATAGTTAGGATAAATACTACTACTTGGATAAGTAACAGCTATATGAACGTCGCCCTTACTATCATCTAAAAACATTTCATCGTTTGGGAATATTTCTTGATTAGGATATAATTCTGCTATATCTTCAAAATACGGATGAATTTCTAATTTGAATAAATATCCTTCTCCAACATTATCTAAATTAAGTTTAGCTTCTGTGGTATCTCCTTTTATGGTTAAATCTGTTATTTCCGACACTTCTTGCCTTATACCATCTATATCTATTTCTAATTGAGATATTTTTTCGTTTTGGCCTTCCACTTCTTCTACTAAACCAGTAATAGTATTGTTATTATGGTCAACTTGAAGCTTAACATTTCTCATTTCTTGTTTTTGGCTTCCTGCTAGATTATAATTTGTCGCCAAAGTATTTTGTGTATTGGCTCCAATTGTAGATTTTATCCGACTAGTATTTTCATAATTTAAAATAACACCTTTAAAAATTTTGTTATTTTTATCTATTATTTCTATCGTATCGTTTAAATCTAAATATGAACCATCAACAAAACCAGTTAAAGAGAAAGGGGTTAAATTTAATCCTAGAATATATTGTGCGACTCTTTCTATCATTTCTTCTCTATATAAGTCGACAAATGGATTATCTAAAATTTTCCACTCTACTTTATTTCCCTCGGCACTAGATGAATATACAATATCATCATCTATTCCGTCTTTACCTAAAATAATGGTATTTATAACTCCAAATTCATTTTCTCTAGTAAGATTTTCGTATCTTTTCCTATAGATAAAATGGTCGGTTGTTTGTTGGGATTTAATAACTAAACCACCAGTTCTACTTATGAAAGCAATTCCACCGCCTATTTCAGCCATTCTACTTACTACTTCTCTATAAGTGCAATTTTCTAAAAAATTTGGTTGTTTAAATTCATAATTATACCAATTAAATTCTTTTGTTTCTAAAGGTATTTCTAATTCTTCACATATTTCTTCTATTATTTCTAATCCAGTATGATTAATGGACCAGTCTAACTTAGTCTCATATTTTGCGTCAAACTTTATGGTACGGTCTTGTATATTATTAAAAGATATAGTTCTTTTTGTAATATCGGTCGTTATTTTATCGGCTTCTGCGATAAAAACTCCTTGAGGGATATATTCTATCTCATTATTGACTAGTAATCCTTTAAAAACATAAATTTCTTTGTTCTCAAAATTTAACGAGTTGTCCATATCGTAAATATCAAATGAACAAGTTCTTATAGGGAAACTACCAATCATCTTTTCGGCACTATGTGATATTTTTGGTACGGTTTTAATAACTTTTCCAGTATATTCTATTCCGTCTACTACAATTTTACATTTTGGTACTAATGAAGTCTTATTTTCGATATATTGTTTATATTCTTCAGTTATTTTATACATAATGTCATCCTACATTATCTACATCCATTTGGATAAATCTTATTTGAAATGGTTCAGCGATCATTTCGTCATTAACTTTTTTTGCTTTTACTACATCACCGACTACATACATTGTTTTAGTTACAAAGTCCATTTCCTTTAAATCGTAATAATATAATTCTCCACTAGTTTTTTCTAATAACTTTAAAATTTTAGATATTTGTTCTTTGCCACGATAATCTTTAAAATCGTAAGAAACTTTATTAGTTAGTCCTACAACGTCTCTATACATTGTTCCGTCATCGCTTCGCCCAGAATTTTCACTATCTAATTGTGAATATTCGTATCCAATATCATCGGCACAAAAAACAACACCATCAAATTTAAACTCCGTGTCTTTCAATTAATATCTCTCCCTTCTAAAAAAGAAAGAGAAATATCATTAAACTAATAACAATATTTCTCCTGCATCAATTTCGGCTTGATTTATTTTTCTTATAATTTTTTTGCCATCTTCATACTTAACATTTATTGTTAATTCTAATTCTTGTTTAGAATTACCATTATTAGTATCATTAATGGCTCGTACCACTTGACCATAAATCTTGCTTTCTGGGGCAATAATTTCTCCTTCTCGTGTATTATCACCAACAATACTTAATTGTGGTTCATTTGGTGGAACCCAAGCACCTTGAGCGAGTTTTGGAATTTTTGGTATATTTATTCCCTTGCCACCGACAACTGGAACCCAATCGGGTACTTTTATTTTGTTTATTCCAGAAATAAATCCGTTAATTATATCTATTATAAAATTAATTGGTGATTTTATTATTCCGACTAAACCATCTACTATATTTTTAAAAATAGATTTTACTCCATCCCAAGCTTTTTTCCAATTACCAGTAAAAATTCCTGTAATGAAGTCAATAATTCCTCCGAAAATTCCGATAATACTTCCAACTACGTCAGAAATAGTTCCTAAAATAGTTCCCATTACACCAATTATAGTGCTTGATATTTGACTCCATACTGGTGCTAAAATCTCTAATAAGAACTTAACAATAGGGTCTATGAATTTATTATAAATTTCTAATGCATCATTTACTAAAGTACCAACAAAATCGCCAACTTTTTCAACCAATTTACTAATATGTTCATCCCATAGCCAACTTAAAGTTTCTAAAAAAGGTGTAACTATTGGCTCAATAACATTGTCCCAAATACTTTGGAATAAACCTATAATGTTTGTCACGAACTCTCCTATATTATTAACTAAAGGAGCTCCGTGTTCATCCCATAAAGTAACTAAAATTTGGCTAAAATCTGACCATGCTGTTGTCATATATTGTATTGCTGGGTCAATAGCTCCCATCCAAATAGAATTAAACAAATTGGCCACACCAGTTATGATAGGTTGTCCCCACGTTTCTATTCCACTTTGGATAGTCGTCCAAAAATTAGTCCATAATAAGCTCATATTAGATAATGTGTTACCTACACTTGATTTGATATTGTCCCAAGTTGTTTGAATATTTTTCCAAAGGTTTGAACCTAATGTTGTCCAAAAATTCAACAAGAATTTTCCGTATGTTGTAACTGCACCAACAAATGCTTGAACTGGAGAAGAATCCCAAATATTTGCAAAAGCAGTTTTTATTTTATTAGCAACTTCTAACAACCCCGAACTTGTCTCCTCAGCTTGTATTAAAGAACTATTATCAATACTTGGAGAAGAGACTCCTCCAGATGCAGAAGAACTATCACTAGACGTAGAATTTTTATTAGTATTTAATACATTAATTTCATCTACATTAGCAAAAGCTTTATTAACTTCTTTTGCAGCTTTTTTAGCAGCACTACCTGTTGCTGCTATATCTTTAGCAGTATCAACAGCATTGCTTCCTAACCCAGAGATATTTGAACTTCCTTTTGAAACAACATTTGGCATTTCTAAACCGAAAACCTTAAGTAATGCTTGTATTGAGTTAAATAATCTTGTAATTGCACTTATTGCTCCATTTATTATAGGAATAAACAATTGTGCTAAAGGTGCAACCACTTTCCCGATTGCAACAGTCATTTGATTAAAATTAAATTTTAATTGTTGGATTTGACCAGCAAATGTCTTAGTATAAGATGCTGCATCGCCAACTTGAAATTTAGTTTCTTGCATTATACCATTGTATTCGGCCTCGATTTTTTGAGCTTGTGTCATAGCTGATGTAGTTGTATTATGCGCTGCTGCCCATTCTTCCCACATTTTAGCTACGTTTTTAGTAACACCAGCATTATCACATTTTGTTACTTTTATATTTTCATATAAAAAGGCATAGTCATTTCTGCTATGCTCTCATATTTCATTTTTAGATTATATTATGAGTTCGGACTGTATATCAAACTTATTATTTTTTAGAATGTTCTTTTGCGTGGCATTTAGAACATAAAGTTAAGCCATTATCAACATCAAATATTAATTCGGGATAATGTACTACATCTTTTTTGTGATGTGCGTGTAATAAATTTGTTTTATTTCCACATTTTTGACAAGTATAATCATCTCTTTTTAATACTTGTTCTCTCCAATTTTTGTATTCTCTTTTTGCCATCATAGAAGATTTCCAATTAGTTTTGCCACCGTGCCAGTTATAATGTTTATAACCTAACATCATTTGTGATTGCCAATCATTTCTACATTTCTTTGAGCAAAACTTTGCTTTGTCTCTAGTAGAATAGTAGGTTTTAAATAACTTTCCACATTGTTCACAACTTACTTCTACTTGCGAATATCTAGGACTATTTTCCCCTGATACTTCTTTAGAGTGTAATTTATAATATTCAATTTGGCAATTTCTATTACAAAAATTTTTATTCCATTTATCTATAAACTGTTTTTCTTTTAAAATTTCTTTACCACAATAATCACATATAGTTTTTACTTTAGTTCTGTTACCATTTTTATAATTGCAAGCATTTTCACCAACTAAATATTTACTTCTGTATTCGTATGTACATTTGCGACTACAAAAGTTTTGTTTACTCTTTCTTGCATTATATTCTTTATTACAATTCTTACATATTTTAAGCATTTTATCACCTACTAATATTATATTATAAAGGGTTATAAAATGCAAATGCTATTTATTTAATAATAAGTTCCCCTTGTCAGTCTCTAGCACGCATTAATCAATTGGCGTGTCGGTCTTGTCCATCTCTGGGTTTTAACCGAAATTCGGGTTAACGCACTAACAAATCGCTTTATTAGTGGGCTGATAAATTTAACCAATATGCTGTTTTCATTTTTTAAACCTTCTGTAGCAGATACTACTGCCTCTCCTAAATCATAAGAAGCTTGTCTACCGAAAGCTGCACTATCTTTTAATCTAGTCATTACGTCCTCTATCTGTGAGGTATCATAACCTCTAGCTAAAAGGTTTTTATATGCTGTAGCAGTTTCTTCTATTGATACTAAACCATCTTTGGTGTATTCTTCTACAAACTTTTGAGCTTGAGAAAAGGAATTGCCAGTTCCTTGTACAATACTATTTAAACCAGTAAAAGCACTCTGTACTTTACTAGCACTGTCTATACAAGTTTTTGTAAAACTTGCTACTTGTTTTACTGCAAAAGCTCCTAAAATAAATCCTCCTACTTTTTTCATCGTAGAAGAAAAAGCACTTTCAGTTCCTTTTAAATTTGAATTTAATTGTTTATTATAATTTTTATCATTTAATTCCAAATCTATTTGAACTCTACCAGCACTTTCTTTTGCCATATATCTCACCACCTATCCAAACATTTTTGAAAATACTTTTGAAATATCTTCTGTTTTTAAATAAATCTTATTTTTTTCTTTTTGTTTTGCTCTAAATTGATTCCATTCACTACGAATTTTCTTTTCATTAGCAGTCATTTCTCTGATTTTTTTAGGATTTCTTTCACTTCTAATTTGTACAGTGTATCCTAAAGGTGTATCACCATTTAATCCAGACAATAATTGTCTAAACTCTTGGCAAGAAATATTTTCGTATTCATTGTGTAATCTTATTCCATATTGTTGAGCAAAACTAGAGACTATTAAATCCCAGTCGAACTTCATATCATAAAAAGTTTCTGGGACTATTAGTTTTTTCTTTCTTTAGCTGCTTTTTGAAGTTCTTTAGGGTCTTCTCCTGTTATTGCTCCTAATATGCAATAAGTTAAGTAAATAAAGTTACTCACTGGTAAATCCATCTTTTGAACTTCTTTTGCAGATTCTTCTCCTAGAGCTAGTTCAAATATTTTGTTTGTTTTTTCGTCTTCTTTTAAACTTGCGTTTTCTTGAACTTCTTGGATTTTTTCAAAAGTAGATTGTCTATCATCTACTGTATAAAGCTTATCTCCTATTTTTAATTGTGGATGATTATCACCAGTTAGTATCTCTTTAGTGATACCCGTATCTATAATTCTCATATTATTTTCCTCCTTATATAAAAAATAAGGGTAAAGATATTAAAATCCTTACCCTTCTTTTGGTGTATATTTAGGTTTTCCTTTACCAGTTAAATCACCGCTTAAAGGTGCTACGTCTGTAGCTGCACCTAATAAGTCAGTTAATCCTACTACTGCTGTAAATTCTAAAGTTGATTCATCAGGAAAAGTTACTTTAAAATCCGCTTCTGCATCTTTCCCTATATTGTATCTTAAACCATCAATATAATCATTTCCAGCATCTCCAACAGTTCTTTTACCGCTAAAAGAACCACTTAATGCTTTAGCTGTTAATAACGCATTTTGCCATCCGTTATCGTTAATTGAATACCAAGTTTCGGTATTATTTTCTACACTGATATTCAATTCTTCTAAGTCAGCTATTGGGGCATATGATTCTCCATCGGTTTTTACTTCAACCTTACATTGGCTTACTGCATATTGCCCTGCTGTGAATTTAGTATCCATATTTCTTTCCTACCTTTCTTCGTAAAAATCTAATTCAATAGAATATTCATAAACATTCTTATCATCTGTCCCTAAATCAATTGGAGCAAGATAAGGCATTATTGTAAATATTCTTTTTGAATCAATAGAAAAAGTTCTTTCTTCGAAGAACTCATAAATTTTTTGTGCCATTTGTTCAGCACTATCTTTATTTTTCGTATATCTTAAAAGAATTGTTATAGATTTAATATTAGTGCTTCGGTTAATTTTACCACCTAATGTACCAATATATGGTTGCTCTCTCTTAGAATAAAAGCAAATAGCTTTTTCTTGGTTATTGTCTATTTTCCCTATGCTTATAGCATCAGTCCATTTAAACTCTTTTTTGAAATAATCTTTATATTGTTTTAAAGTCATTACAATTTACCTCTCAATATTTTAGCAAAAGCTTTATTAACAAAATCTTTCTTTTTTCCATCAATATATGTTTGAAACCAAGCGCCGCCAGCATTAGGATTTTTGTCTTTTCTAAAATTATATTCTGGATGATAATAAAGTCTCCTAGCATATGGAGTGTCTGAAGCAACACTCACTCTACCAGAGTTCTTTTTACTATCATCTACAAATGTACTTCTATCTTCCAAATTTCCACTATCTTTTGGCATTGTTTGGCTTTGTACTAGATTACTTTTTAAAGCATCAGCAGTTTCTGTTAATGTTTCAATACATATTTTTTTCATATATTTTGAATGGTTAGGATTAATTTTAGCTTTTACTTTCATTACATTACCTCAAACATAGTATGATGAACTGTGCCATTAGGATTTCTAGGTCTATAACCAGCATATATTTCATAATTACTGCCATTTATAGAAATAACACCATCACTAACTGATTTTAATGATGGTGCTATATCTCCCTTAACAATAACTCTACCAAGTAAAGTAATTTCTTTCCCTTCTGAGTCTATAATTCTTTTGGCTTTTTCGCTCCATATACATTGTCCACTTCCATTGAATGAAACAATAGGTTCTCCATCTTCGGATATGCCTTCTTCATTTAATGTAATAGAATAGTCAGTAGTTAAAAGCCAATCAGGAAATGGTAAAACCTTAACTTTTCTAGCCATTGTATCTCCAAGTTCTTTGAGCTAACCCAGTTTGAACTATTGAATCATAAGCCAATTCACTCATATGTTCTCTTTCGGCTTGTGTTTTGGAATTAATGTCTTTTGTTTGGACGTTTACAGATATATCTAAAACACTATAAGAACTAATATCACTATTATCTTCATTATTATAGCCATTTTCGCATATATAATCAGCTTGATAGCAAATAGCTTCTCTTATCTTTTCTTTTTGAAATTCTGTAAGATTATCAAAACCTTTGCCAACAATTCTATTAAAAGTTATACGATCAATTTTATTTTGTGCTAGTTTTAAATACTTCTCGATTTCTTCTGATGGAATAGTCCCTTTAAAAGTATCTTGATAATATTCTTTACTAACATAAAGTGTCATAAGACCACCTCCTATCGAAGTGGTTTATCTTCTTCCACTTCTTTATTTTCTTTTTCTGGTTTTAATTGTTTTTCCTTTACTTCTATGTAATCGGAATTATTTTTTAATTTCTCAACATAATAAAGTAAATGTTCTTCTACAATTTGACCAGTTTTTTTATTTTTGAACTTCGGCATTTGAATACCTCCTATTCAGTTCTTAAGTCTAATTGACTTAAATCAAGTGTTCTAGTTTCTTTACCTTCGCTTGTTATTTCAATTGTGTTGTCTTTGTCATGAACTTGGAACACAATTAAACCATCTTTTTCGTCAACTGAAATTGGTTTCTTTAATTTAGCACCAGTACCTTTAAGTTCACACTTAATTGTACCTTTTGCTTGTCCTTTTGCTTCTTCAAAGTATAAAGGAATAAAGTTTCCAGTATTATCAGTTTTAGAAAATTCAGTCCAGTTTTCTACATGTTTTAATGTACCTGTTACTTTTCCAGTATCATCAATACTTAAATTTTCACATAAATCTTGGACTGTCTTTTCACCTAGATTTAATGAAGTTTCAGCACTAGGAACACTTACTTTGATTTTGCCCTCTTCGGGCATGCTAGGGTGTGCTTTCTTCAACTAAAAATTGAATACCATCGTGTTTCTTTTCATAAATAAACATATCTTCAAATGATTCTTCATAATAAACATATTTACCTTGTGATAAAGCACTTGGACTTTCTAATTGTGCAAATTCATAAGAAATAACTGGAATAATTGCACTTGGATGCACTAATAGCATTTTTACATTTTTAGCATCCTCTTTAACTTCAAATCCATCATCAGCTTTAAAGTTAAATGCAGTTTTCATTAATTTAGTTGGTACACTAACGATTTCAACTTCATCGATTCTTGATACTGTACGTCCTAAAACTTTGTTTCCGCTAGTTCTTACTACGTCTTTAGCAGTATCAATCATAGTTTTAGTAAATGTATCAGTAAATAGAATACGACCATTTACTGGAACTCTTGCCTCGTCCATTTTATCCATTAAAGCATCAAAATAAGTTAAAACGTTTTCTACAGTAACAGTTCCATTTGCTAAAGCTGTTACAGCTTCTTTTTCATTTTTTAATGTATAAAGAGCATCAATGGCTTCTGCATCCATTTCTGGGAATTTTTGTTCTTCATTCATAGTTTTAGTGATATTAGCAATAGATGCTACATGATTTGTTTCATCAATATCACGAGGGTGTACTAATGTATCCCAAGTTCTATGTCTTTTTAAAGTTTTAGTTTCCCAGTTGTTGTCGAAATTTCTTCCGAAAGTTCCGATACTATCACGATTTCCGTCCTTTCTACCTTTAACTGTTAAACTAGGTAATTCAACAGTGTTGCTATTTAAAAATTTTACGTCAGGTTTTACTGCTGACCATAAAGCACCAAAATATAGTACATAAGGATAAGCTTGTGCTAATTCTTGGCTATATTCTTTTGCATAATTTAATTTTGCCATATTTTATCATTCCTCTCTTTTTTAATGTTTTCTTACCCCAGTGAAACCAAAATTAAATAAATTTCCACTAGGTTGAGAACTATTTGATGCATCAGCACCAATAGTCACACCTTCCGTTTTTTCTTCCTTTTTTTCCTTTAAACCTGGAACGTCAGATAAAACCTTGTTTAAAGCTTCCTTTACCTTTTCTCCGACAATTGAACCTTTTTCATCAACAACATTGCTAAAATCGGCTAATTTAGTTAAATAAGGTATTGTTTTGGCATCAACTCCAAGGTCTAATGCTTGTAATAAAGCTTCGTGTTCGATATTTTGCTTTAAAATTACTGCATCTTTATCTTTAAGTTGATTTTGTAGATTTTCATTATCTACTTTTTGTTGTTTACTATCTTGTTCTCTCTTAGTTTTAAAGCTTTGAATTGCGGTATTCATTTCATCCTCACTTAATCCTTGCTTTTGAAAATAAGATTTCAGAATAGCATCCTCATTTCTTTGATTACGACTATCAATCATTCCTTGAATTTTGTCGTAGTCTACAGGTTGAGTTCCTGTATTTTGTTGTGCTACGTTTTGACCAGTTGTAGCTACTGGAGTTTCTGTTTGATTATTTTCCATAATCTTCCCTTTCCTTTTTAAAGACTTGAATGTCTATTCCAAAGCTTTTAATGTCATCACGTTTTGGACATATAAAAACTCGATATTTCTATCGAGCTAACAATATCGCTAACAACAAGTATTAACGATATTAGGACTCCTTCTACACTTGGCAGATGAGTTTAAATCATTGTTTACTGGTACAACAATTAAAACCTCTATAAGTTCCAAACTATAAGTAGAGAACTATTTAGTGCTATTTTATAAGCACTGCACTAATAATATTTGTTACCCTAACAAATCGCAGGCATATTTCTACACCTTCGTGGGAGTTGAACCCATATTTATAAATATTATTAGTACACTACCTACAAAGTAGTGCATAATAAAAACACACTATTTATTTTTGTGTGTTTTATTAATAATATTGATTAGTTCTCTATTTTCTAATCTTATTTTTTGTAGTTCTGTTCCAATATTAGCTAAGCAACATAAACTAAAAAACAAAACTATGACTAAAAGTATTCCTACTATTATCATATTTCCTCCTCATTAAAATCATCTTTTGGTAATTCTTTAGTAAATCCCCACTCAAATTGTTCTATTGTTAAATCGAATAATTTTAAAGCATGTTTTATTACTTTATCATCCCACAACTTTCTCTCTGTGAAGTAATTTTCTTTTTCTTTAGTGATAATTTCCATAAATTCATCTTCCGTTTTAGTATTGAGTAATTTATTTATCAATTCTTCTGTCATTTATTTACCACCTCATTTATAAATTTATATAAAATATTATCTTTCGTCTTCAACAAACTAGGATTTTTAAAATAGTATTTAATACCCTCGGAAATATATTCTAATGCATACTCTGTATTTACTTTGCCAAAAACAAAAGAGTCTATTGCTTTATATATTCTAGTTTGATAATTACTTACAAATTCCGAACTATCTTTTAAAATCCAATAGTCTTTTTTCTTTGAAAGTTTAAAATCTTTTTTAGAATATTTCTTGAACTTGTTTGTAATAATTTTATTATAAATCTTTTTTTCATCTTTAGAAAGTGAAAAGAATAACTTATGGCCAAGCTCGTGTATTAATGACCATTCGTCAGCTTTTCTATTCAAATATATTTTATTTTCATCGACGGAGAAATAACTTGGTTCATTATTAATTCTTGATATTTTTACACCAGACGTTCTTCTTTGAAACTCTTCGGTTGTTATTTTTCTAGCATCTGTAACAATATCCATAGTTTTCTTTTCTTCTATCCACTCTTTTTCTTTTCCATTATATAATTTAACATTTTCGGGAGTTATAGAACCAAGCGATAATCTACCATATTTCTTAATGTTTCTTTCAATGTAGTTCATTCTCTCATTGATATAATCTAAATCATTTTGATACTCCTCCTCACTTTCGTTTTCTATATTTTCCAATTCTGGATAATATGTTGTAAGACCATGTCTGCAATTAGGATGCAGAAATCCTTGGGCCATAGCTTCACTTAATAGCATATATTTACCATCTTCTTTAGTTCCGCCACTATATACGTCATCTATGAATATATGTTTTTCCCACTTTTGGCATATAGGACAAGCACCACCATGCGAAGTAGCTTGTACTAATGTTCTTCCTATTGATTTTCTAAAATCTCCTTCTCCCATTAATTGAGCTCTTAAATTAGCTGTTCTTACTGCCATTTGTGAATAACTAGCTATATTTACTCTCCTACCATTTTTATATTTAATACAATTTAATCCTCCAGCTAAGAAAGACTTATTGCTTTCATCTATTGCTAATTCTGTCTTTTTCAATTCTGTAAGTTCATTAGTAGCCATTTTTGCTGCTTGTTGTTCAGTAAATGCACCATTGCCAACAAAAAAAGCACTTTTATGTATAACTTGTCTATACTGATCGTTGACCATTCTTAAAACACTTGTATTTGCTGTTTTCAAGTCGTTATTAACAACTTTTATTAATGCATTGACCTTTCTATCGTTTGTCTTAAAAAAACTCTTATTCATTATTTTATTAGGTTTTAATTTATCGCCTAATATTTTGTTATATTGCTTTATAGCATTAATAGAACCTTGTTTAACTTCTTCTTGAATATGTTTAGCAACTTCTTTATTAATTCCACTGGTATATTCTCCGATAATGGATTTATTTTGCCTTCGATACCTGGATAGTTCTTTTAATTTCTCTGCTTGCCATTGTGTGTACTTAAATCCAGTCTTTTCTTCTTCAACAAGATGCCTTTTTAAATTTCTTTTCATAGAACTAATGAGTTCTTTTTCCATTTCCTCATATAGTTCTTTTATTTTATAATCATTCATTGATTATCACCTACTTTGTTTCTTTAGGTGTCTCTTCTTCCTTTGTATCAATTTCATTAAATAAATCTAAATCTTGACTTATACTAGGTTCTTCCATTTCGGTAATGCCTTGTTCTTCTTTTAATCTTAATATTTCTTCTTCTATCCAATCATTATCTTTACTATCTCCATAAAGTTCCTTAACAGAAGTTTCTATACTCATTATTCCTCCGTTTTTAGCTTTAGTAATAGTATCTATTTGGCTATCAAATGAAGGACTATCATATTCTCCAAAATTAACATTTATTTCTATATCTTCGCTAGGTTTTTTGTTTTGCATTTGTTCATATGATTTTAAAACTCCATTTATTACCTTTGGTATGAAATCGTTTAAAGCTTCGATTATACTTTGTCTAGTATATAAAGTAGTTTTTTCCATTTGCCTTTCATACGCACTATTAGGGTCTTGAATTTTTTTAGTATCAATTCCTAATGTGCTAGGACTTATTAATCCTTGTAAACATAAATCTAAATATGTAACATATGATTGATAATATTTATCACTTGGAATGTCTGGTTGTGTAACTTTGATTTCACTTCTACCATTTTCGCTTATATCTGAATCAGTTAAAATATATTGATTATCAAATGGATTTGGTGGCATTATTTCACCTGTATCCTTGTCTTTCGGTAATAGTTTATCTGGAATATATTTAGTTGCTTTACCAAGTCTTACTGCTTCTACCCATTGGCTTAATATTTCGTCCAAACTATCAAATGCATCATATTTCCCATCTAATTTACTAGCACCTCGGCCTAAATATTTACTATTATCATCTATTTTAAATAATTCTGCCCACATAACACTTTTATCAAATATCACATTTTTTAAGTTACTTAAACTTTCTATTGTTGATAAAGATACTAGATTATCTCTATCAAATAGTTCATATGAAATATATCCCCAACCACGATGCTCTTTTAATAAATATTTTTTATTATCTTTTTCATAATATGATTTAAATACTATTTCATTTAATCTTCCTCTTTTGTAGATAACGTCTATCATATCACCAGGGAACCACTCTAATATAGGTAAATCGCTTATATTTTTATCATAAGAATATCTTATTGCACCATCACCTAAACAAATTGTTTCACGCAATAGCTTATGTAATAATTTATCAAAATTATTTTCTTTTGCGATTTTTTTCCACTCTTCCAGTTTGGTAGTATCTTCGCTTTCAACGCCATTATAATTATCAATAACTATGTCTGTTAATTTATCAATTATTTTTTTAGGTAATCCACTATGAATTTTTTTAATCTCTAATCCAGAAGTAGGAACACTACCCCAGAATGTTGTCTCCTTACCATCTATTTGTTTATAAAATTCTTGTAGTTCTGATGCTTCTCCAATATACCATATCTTATTTTTGGCAAAATATATTTGCAAATCTTCATTTCTATTAATTGTTATAGCTTTTGGTGTATTATCTCTAATTTCTAACCACGATTGAACTTTGTTTTTTACTATATCCATTATTTTCACGTTCCTTTCCTCCTATCTTTTGAACCTATCTTCAAATCTTACATTATTTTCCTTGTTTGGTATCACTTCTATTCCTATTTTATTTCTATATGGTATCCATCCATATTGGCAACTATTTATCGTATGGTCGTTGCTATCTTCTGGAGTGTTGTCTTTATCTTCTTGCCAACTATAAGTTTCTAATTCTTGAATATGATTCGTACACGTTTCTACAACTAAATATTGGTTTGTGTGTAACCATCCTAATTGTAAATTAATCCTATCGATTATTTTTACTTCTTTATAAGCATCATTAAAAATGTAAATACAGGGATGCATTCTCTTATATTTATTTAATTCCGTTATTGTTGCTTGGTCTGCACTATCAATAAATACATTTCTTGCAAGTCCCCATTCCTTTTGATTTCTATCTAAAAAAGCAATATAGTTTTGCACTGTATCGCTTGGAGCAATAGGATTACTTAATTCTCTATTGTTGTATACTCTTTCATCTAATATTACCAGTTCTCTTTTATCTGTTATTCCCATAAATGTCATTGCTATTGTATCAGCACTTTTTTGAGAATATGCAGTATCTAATCCCGCACTATAATAGATATATTTTTTCTTTTTTGCTTCTTCTTTAGTAATTACATGCTTTTTTCTATCGAAATTACTAAATACTAATCCTGTTGCTTTGCCTCGTAATCCCAATATCTTGTTTTTATATAATTTTGTTCCAGAAGGAACACTTTCGATTATTCTTTGTTTCTTTTCTTTGCTTAAACTTAAATTATTGTCAAAAGTAAAATACCACCACGTCCAATCTGCAACTTGTGGTAAGTTTAATTGGTTCAGTAATTCTCTAGGAGCATCATTTTTATATTTCTCTATTGGTCTTGATTTATTAACATATTGCGTATAGCATTCTTTGTTTGGGTCATCTGGATTTAATGTGCATAACTTATAATCGGCTCTCATAAATACTTCTCTAACAAAATCCATATCAGCTATGTTAAATTCGTCTATGAATAATCCAAAATATTGACCACCTAATGCTTTTTTCCATCTTGCTTTGTCATCATATCCTAAAATATAAATAATTCTTTTACCTTTATCAGTATGATATACGATATGTGGCATACGAATTTTGCCTGCACCTTGTGGATTATATTCTATTAATCCTCCTTCTTCATAATCGCCAAATACTTCCATTAAACCATTATCAGCATTAATAATGTTTTTTTCTATAGTTCCTAAATCTAAACCAGCTATTATGCTTGGCTTACCACTTGTATCATCGGCAATTAAAAACATAAATTTTGGAGTAGCTACTGTTGTTTTACCAGCAGACGTTGTTCCTTCAAGAAATTCAGCACTGCACCTATGATTAAGAAAATCAATATATTTCTCGCTTAATGGAAATACTTCATTCACTTTTACCACCTAGCTGCTTATTAATAGATGATAATATCTTTGTAGCTTTTGGATTATCGATTTGGACTCTTGACGTATATTCGCCATCCATTTTGTTTAATACGTCTAACGCCATTAACCTCGTTTTAAGTTTTGACGGAACACTTTGTTCTATCTTTTTTATATTTCCTGCTTCATCTGTTTTAAATTCAATTACAATGTTTTCTTCTGTTTCACCGTTAATTACTCTTGTAAGCCATTTCTTGCGTTCCCTTGCGCTCATTATGGCTTCATCATCTGCTTTTTTTATTAGTTCTTCATACCTTATCCTAATCTTGTCCTCTTTAAACAAATGAGATGCTTTACTATCTATTGTTTCATCTTTCATATTAGAAGCATTATAAGAATTTTTATATGCTTCTCTTTGAGACATACCTTTTACTAAATTTTGAACAAATTTTTCTTGCTTTGGAGTAAGCATATAATCATCTCCTTAAACTTTTTATATTTCTTGTTTTTGGCTGTAAAAGAGGTGGGATAACAAAGAATAAAAAGAAAGGTGATAGAAGAATGGTTTTCTTTACAGCCAAGAATAAAAAAAGAACTATCTCTAGTTCTATGTATCATAATTGATACTGCACCAATAATAATTATTTTGTTTTCCTAGATAGGTGTTATACTAGGTCTATACTCTTCCGAGGAAATTGCTCCCCTTCTCGAGCTAAGCCACCTATAACATTTCATTATTATCAGTACACTATCAATTAAGATAGTGTAGTATTGAAAAATTAGGATATAGGGATATCTTAATATTATCCCTATTATAATAATTCTAGCACAAATTTTTGGACATTTCAATCATTTGTTGCTTATTTTATCCCACATATCTTCTAACTGTTTAAAAGAATATTTACTATGCTCAATTCCAAATGAGATATCTATATTATT
>CANRME010000007.1 GCA_947631655.1 uncultured Bacilli bacterium
TGCTTTAAAATATCTTACTCCTGCTCAATTTAAACATTTATACTATAACAAAGAGGATTAATCTCTTAATCCCCTCTTATAATTTTAATTTCTGTCTACTTTTACTTGACTAATGCAGTCTTAAACTTGTTTAATCGCATCCTTCATCTTTTTCTGTATCACAACCATTACCATAAACTTCTTTTACTAGTTTTTCAAAATGATCATAATAGAATTCATATTGTTTATCAGTAATTTTATCATAAGCAGTTTGATCTTTATCTAATTCAATCGTCGTATCATCAACACTTACTATTTTTCCATCTTTAACGGTAATAATAGTTGGTTGATAAATTCTTTTTTCTCCAGTTTTATAAGTTTTCTTATTTTCAGTTAAAGTATATTCACTTAAGTACTCATCTAACTTTTCTAATAAATCGTAATATTCTTTAGTTCCCTCTCTAGTTTGTACTAACTTTTTATTTTGAACTTCAAATAAACTCTTATCATCATCTAAGTTTAGATAATATAACTTTTTAACATTATAATCCTTTACAACATCAAGAAGTGGCCCAATTGCTCCTCTACACCATGGACACCAATTAGCACCGGCATAAATAATTGCATCATCACTATCTAGTAAATCAATTACTTCTTTAACAGAAACATATTTAATAGGATTAAATTCTGGTATCGTAATAGCACTATAGGTGTTTTTTGTTCCCTCTCTAACTGTATCATTTAAACTTTCATATTCTTCTTTAAACTTAACAGCATCCCCGCTTGGTTTTACTTCTTCCTTTTTATTCGTAAATAGTAGTATTCCACCTACAACTAACGCTATAACTATAAGTATTCCTACTACTATCATAATTATCTTTTTCTTATTCATAATTTTTCCTCCTAACTAAATTTTACTACATTTTTTTAAGATAAACAATATAAAAAGATAGATAACTAATAATTATCTAACACATATTTAACTAAATCAGCAGCACTATGTTGATTAATATATTTCTTTTGATTTTTAACCATTATATCTTGTAATTTCGGATTATTTAAAAGTAGTTCTAGAGAATTTATTACTTCTTCTTCCTTATTTGCTTTTAAACTCATATTGTTATCTGCAAAAAAGTTAGCATTATAATTTTCTACTCCCGGTATGGGCATCATATGAATTAAAGGTTTTTCGATAACTCCTACTTCCGTTGAAGTAAGTCCTCCTGGTTTTGTAATTATAACTTTACTTACATTCATATATTCATTCATATTATTTACAAAACCTTTAACAATTAAATTATGATTATTAATACTTTCTAATTCCGATTGTAATTTTTTATTATTACCACAAATAACTAAGAAGTAAACATTATTAATTCTATCTAGTATTTTTTTTATTAACGAAGTCATGTTACCAAATCCCATACTTCCTGATACTACCATAACTATGTCTTTATCTTGTGGTATATCTACTTTATTATTTATTTCTAAAAATTTACTAGATACGGGTATACCTATAGGTAGTAACAAATCTTTTTTAAATCCCTTATTAATAAAGGATTTACTTACTAATTTACTAGGTATTATAAACTTATCCGGATTAGTTTCATTCCAAAAAGGGATGCATTCATAATCCGTTGCGACATTAATTAATCTTATATCATATTCCTTCTTAATTTCCGTAATACACATACTCGGAAACAAATGAGTACATATAACCATCGTATACTTATTTTCTTTAATAAACCCTAACACTTTATCTTTAGCGAGTTTATTTAATAAATAAACCGGACTTTTAATATTACTTTTATTATATATTTCTCCTAATTTATAGACATTTTTAAAGATATTACCTTTTCCTTTTGTCGAATCTAAATATAACTTTTCTACCAATTTTGCTGTCTTTTCTCCAATTAATTCTAAATAATTTATATAATCGCATTTTATTCCATTATTTTTAAATTCTTCTACAATATATTTTGCACAAGCATTATGTCCGCCACCAGTACTACATGATAAAACTAATACCTTCATAACTTACTCCCACATATTATTAAACATATTATTTAAATATTTAACATCAAAAGTTTTATCTAAAAAAGATTCATAGTGATTTTTAGGAGGTATTCCTTTTTCAAAGTTATGAGCTCTAACTACGGCACTTACCGTAAGTAAAGTATCTACTACTAAGAAAATAATTAAAGTATTTAAAAGCCATTTATTACCTACTAGTTTTAATTTATCAATTAATTTTACTAAGAAAGGATATATTATTTTAATCCAGGCTACTCCTAAAACACCCCACATTACGGAAAACATTAAACATACTCTTCCATTAATATTTAAGAAGTAACTAGAATAATCCCAAGCACTAAATCCTAAAAATAATTCCATTCCCCAGCTCATAATATATTCCAAGATTGTTCCTCCTACAAAAGATATTAAAAATAATTGTAAATAAGATTCATCCCGAAATTTATAAAGCAAAGTTGTTAAAAAGCACGCACAAATTCCATAAGCAATATCAAAAGGCCCTATTACTAAAGCAGAATGGTTTAAAAGTACGCCATCAGCAATAAAAGTCCATATACCTTCTAGAACCCAACCTACTATACTTGCAAAAATAAATATATAAAACATATTATAAAACTCTAACTTTTTCATAACTACCACTTAATTTATTCTGTGTACTCCCCTTAATAAATTTATAGAGTTATTATAACACATATTTTGTAGATTGTAAAAATCCATTAAAAAAGTAAGATTTTTCTTACTTAATAAATCATTCTATCTCTTTCTTTAATTTTTGGAGAAGTAAATCTTCCATTTTGCATAGAAAGTTCATCTTCCAATCTTTGAAAAGACCTATTTACTAATTCTAATTTAGTATCAATATTCCTTATTTCTCTTGCACACTCACTTATTTTAGAAGATAATCCCCTTAAATAAGTTGCTTGTGAAAAACTAGAAGGTATATCAAAATTACAATTACCACTAGCATTATTTAAATTATTTAAACAAGAACTAACATCATCTCTTACCATATTATATATTCCTGTAACTGGATAATTTAACTTACTCATACTATCCTGCCTCGTTATTTATATTATCTTTAATAGCAGATTGGATAAACATGGAATTACTTCTAATCATATCTCCAATTTCTTTTATTTTAGTTACAAAATCTAAATATTTTTGTTTATCTTCACATACTCTTCTAAAATAAAACTCTGCTTTATCTCCAACCCATTCTCTTGTCGTAGTAGGAACATTTCCTAGTCTATTATATAATGAAAACATTTCTGTTTCTAAATCCCCTGCTAAAGAAATAATCTCTGCTCCAATAGTATCAAGTTCATTTGTATTTACATAAGCTATCGCCATATCATTTCCTCATTTCTACCAATAATACCGGTTTCTTTCTTCTCTTTCGCGTCTTTCTCGCTCTTCCTGCTCACGTCTTTCTCGTTCTTCTCTTTCTCTTCGCTCTCTTTCCTCTTGTTCTAATCTGGCAATTGTACTATTTAAACCAGCTATAGCACTATCAATTGCTGGAAGAACCGTTCCTTGTAAATATCGATACATTTCCTCAATTGTATTTTTTAATTTAACCGTTCTTGAAACTATTGGAGTAGAGGCATCATTAACAGTATAATTATTTTTAACAGTATTACCTAAATTATCTGCACTATTACTTGCACTACTTAAGTAAGATATTACACTATTAACTTTACTTTTTAGTGTATTATATCTATTAATATCATTTCTACATTCCGCTATTGATGCCATATTTCCTCCTTATAAATTAATCTAATCTTATTTCATCAGCATTACTACGAATATCTTGAGCTGCAGTTTGAACATCTTGCGAAATACTTTGTCCAGATTTCATAAAGTTTTCATAAGCTTGATTAGCTTCATCGATTTCTTGTAACATTCTAGAAACATAAGCTTCTAGTAATTGTTTAATAGCTGCAATAAAATCATAAGCTGCATCTTGTACATCACCTTTTAAAGCTGATGTAATATCTCCAGTTTGATCAAAACCAGAAATTATACCTTGAACTTCTTCACAATAATTTCTCAATATATTAGTTAATTCAGCCATTCCATCTGCACTCATACCGATAAATCCACCAGAAAACATATTAGTTAAACCTGTTTGAACAGTTCCAACAATATTTTCCATTTTAATACTAGCGGTATTTAAAACACTTGAAATTGTATCTTGCACATTATGAGTTATATTACCTACAGTACTTCTAATATTTCCCATTATCCTTCAACCCTCTTTTCTACTAATTCAGCATCTGCTTCGGACATTGCATTAACAATTTGATACATCTCTGATTGTAATGTATCATACGTTGCCTTTAAGTTTTTTGTTATAAACTCTCTATCCCTTTCCATATTTTCTTTAAATGTTTCGGCAGACTCTCCTACCCAAACTTGGTCAACAGATTGTCTTAGTTGATCCATACTAGTAGTCATTTTGTTAATAGTATCTTCAATACATTTTGTATTAAGATTGTTAAGTGCAGTTTGGATGTTATTAGCGTCAACACCTATCGTAGCTCCTTCAATATTTAAAGCCATTTTTCTTTTCCTCTCCTATCTTTCTATAGACTTCTTCTTGTTTATTGTTTCATCCGTATATTCTTGGAATAATGTTGTAAAATATGCATCGTTTTCTTTCATTTTCTTAATTAATGCGATTAAATCATCAGAATAACTAATAATATTGTTTTTGATAATGGGATAGTACTCTGCTAAATTTTGATAATTATTAATGATTTTATTAACAGGTTCTCCATCATATTGACTATGAATCCTGTCAACACAATCAGTAATTCTATCAAAGATTTCACTAATTCTATCAGCATAATCAATAATCTCTAAACTAAGATTACTAAGTTCATCTTCGTTAATTCCAACTAAAACATCTTTCACAAGTCTTATTCCTTTCCTATCCTAAATGAAGTTTCTAAACTCCCTCTAGTCTACTTATACTTAAATTATAACTTTTCTACTTTTCACTTGTCAATTATGTTGACTATCCCTTTACATTTAAAAACCGATTTTTAATCGGTTTTATTTTAAAATAAGACTAATTCTGTTCCATTTCTTATATCTGTTTGTCTTATTGTATTAATTCTTTCGTAAATAACCCCTGTTCTTCTATTACAAAGACAAGCATTTTTCTTAGCTGGATAGACTTTAGATAAATTATTAACAATTCTACTTAAGAATTCTGCTATTTCTCCAATATATTTATTAACTGGAATATATAATTCATAAGTCTCCTCAATTTCGGGAACATATAGTTTAATTAACACTTTATATTCCATTATTCATCACCATCCATCATAGTCTTAATAACCTTATAATCGCTATTTAAGATATTAAATGCTAAGCCTTCATAATTATATTTCTTATCTTCGTTACTTACTTCTTTAACATTAAATAAGCTTTGATTAGAAAGACCTTCTCCTAACCAGATACCTTTATTCGTATTAACTTTATCAAACCAATCTTCTAATTTTAAAGATCTTAGCTTATCATAGTCATCAATTAAGATATAAATAGATTTCTTACTATTTGGAATATTATTGAAGACATTTTTAAATATTTCTATACCACCTTTAGATAGCTTTCTCTTATATTGACCTACTCCAAAGATTAAATTTATTCCATAATCTTGTGTCTCAGTTCTTGTAAGAACATCTTTTTCTAAAGCTCCAAATACCACATCTATATCTTCATTAAATAACTTAATATCAAGTATTGGTTTATTAAATATACCGAGCATATCAACTACTCTTACTTTAACATTTGGTACCTTAGATAGTAAGGCTGCTAAAGCATAGAAGAATTCGATATTATCTTTAATACTCTTACCCGTAATCAAATGAATTTTTTCTTCTTCTAAATTATATTTAGCTATATCTTTTTCATAGAAATTATATCCTATTGGTACATCCGCTAAAGTCGTAATATATTTTACTAAATCTTCACTAGAAACATTGTCTGGTACTTTAGCTAATTGTTTAACTTTTGTTTTATAAAAATTAACACAGGAATCAGCATAGTTTCTAATTATCTCTAATTCTTGTTCCTCTGGTGCTATTAAAGCTGTTTGGAATTCACAGTACGAATCACTACTCGTCGCATCCGTCTTACAAATACCTCTTCCTACTACTTTTCTTGGAATCAAACCTCTTCTACAATTGGTAATGCTTCGATATTGGGAATCATCATTAAGTTGCATTACAATAGTATGGTTAAAGTATTGTAATTGTCTTTGTCTCATCGCATTAGGAGAACTTACACTTGTTATAAATATAACACCATATTTTGGAGCATCTCTAAATAAATTAGTTAATATATCATTAAGTTTAGGTATAGTTTCACTAAAGACATCAAAACCATTAATTACCATAACTATTAAAGGTAACTTATCTTGACTTACTCTATTATAATATTCAAAAGATCCATTATAATCTGATAGTAATTCTTTTCTTTTATCTAGTTCTTCAATAACTAAATCTAGGACACCTCCAACTTTTTCCATATCATCTTGGAATACTACTTCTCCAACTTGTGGAAATTTGGCAAATTTCTTTAAAGTCTCAGCTCCAAAATCAATAATATAATAAGCAATTTCATTAGGAGTATGTTCCGTAATACTTGACCAAATTATTGTTGATACTAAAGTTTCTGCTCCACTTTGTAAAGATCCAATAATTGCAATATTTCCATCTTCCAAATTAACTTCTAACAAGCCTTGTTTTTGTTCTCTTGGTTCATCATAAACTCCAATCGCCACATTATATTTATAACTTGTAGCTTTTGGTTTATTATATTGTTTTACTACATCACTAAGTAATATTTTATCAGGAATATTTTCTAACCATAATAATTTATTTTTTAATGGCACTTCTTTCGCAATATTCGAAATATACGAAACAATATTTAGAAGTTCTTCACCTTGACTTTCTCCTCTTACTTCTTCTTTTTCTTCAAAAGAATCAATTGTTCTTCCGATATTATCAATATATTGAATTGATTCATCAATTTTCTTTTTAACTCTATCCGATGGATAGTATTTTGCTCCGGCCCATGCCGCTTGACCTAAGTTGTAATAATCATCATTACCAACTTGTAAATAGAATGAACCTGTTTGTTTTAAAAAGGCGGCATCCGGTTTTTTTAATACTTCATTAGAGTCCCCTTTATCTTGAACTTTTAAACAAACTTTAAATTTCGAATTTGACCAGATTTGATCATTAACGACTCCACTAGGTTTTTGGGTTGCTAATATTAAGTGAATTCCTAAACTACGTCCAATCCGGGAAGTAGAAATCAATTGATCCATAAATTCTGGTTGTTGTTGCTTTAACTCCGCAAATTCATCACAAATAATTAATAAGTGACTTAATGGTTCATCAACCATTCCTTTACGATAATATTGTTGATACTTATAAATATTCATTGATCCTTCTTTTAGTTTTTCTCTTGCTTCATTGAATATTGTTTGTCTTCTTTTAAGTTCACTTTCTATCGCCGCGATTGATCTAAATATTTCGGATTTATCCAAGTTCGTAATTGTACCTGCTAAATGTGGTAGTTTAATTCCTAGCTCTTGGTTTTCAAAACTCATCGCTAAGCCTCCACCTTTGTAGTCAATTAATACAAATTGGACTTCTTCGGGACTAAAGTTAACTGCTAACGATAAGATATATGATACAATCCATTCTGACTTACCACTACCAGTAGTACCTGCTACTAAACCATGTGGTCCAAAGGCTTTTTCATGAATATCCATTTTAAATATTTCACCACTTTGGTCCACCCCTATAGGTACTGATAAACTTAAAACCGGGTTATTATCATTCCATCTTGCTAAACTATTTAATTGTTCCACTCTTCCCAAATTGTATAACTCTAAGAAAGATAAAGATGCTGGCAAATCATATTTTGCTTTTTCGACCATGACTGGAATATTCGCTAGTTTTTGTGCATATTTATATAAATCTATTGCTCCATCAACATTATAATCAGCTTTAAACACTTTTTGATTATTATTTATTTGACTAGTCATAATTGCTGACTCTTTATCACTTAGACAAATAAAGTCACCAGTTTCACTAGGTAATGTTGATAAACTCTCACTAGTAACGATTAATGAAAAACCCATATTTCTTTTATAATGTAATATTTTATTAATAAGGGAAACATTTCTTAGAGAAGTCATATCATCAATAAAGAATAAATAATAAGGTCTAAAATCATCATATTTCTTTTTACCACTATTATTGTTATCACCATCATCTTCCATTTTTTCTTCATCACTATCAGCGACTCTAGCATCAAATATTTTTTCTAAATCGACAGATATGGCTGATAATTCTTCAACATTTGCCGCAAAATATCTAATACTTTTTTGGTTATCCCAACAATGCGGCACTATTTTTAAATATTCCCACTTTTCCGGATCTTTAGTAAATACCACTATTTTTAAATCAGTATAAGAATGAAAAGTAAGCATTTGCAAAAACACACAATCCATAAATTCTTTAATTTGCTTAGGTGTTCCTACTACTGCATTAACACTTTGATTCGTAAAAGTATAACTTACAGGTACATCATCTATAGTTAGGGAATCATCTACTATCTTCTTTAGCTCTACTAAAAGATTATCTTCTTCTTCTAAACTAAATTTTTCTTTAGGAACATTAATTTTTATTTTAGTATTTGTCGTACCAATTCCTAACCTAATTGCTAAAAAATCTTCATGATCTATACTTCTTTGCCATAATTCTTTAGTTTTTCCATCAATTATTTTTAAACAATCCGCAACAGATGGATGATTACTATTAATTGTATCTTTTTGATTCGCTTTAATAAGCTCAATAGTTGATTTCTTTTGTTCCAAATATTTTGTATATTTCGTTTGTCTTTTCTTCTCTTGCGCTTTTATCCGCTTTTTATTAAACATCCGGGTAATTGAAGGCCATAAAACAGCCCCAACAATCGTTGTTCCCATTGTTAACATTGAAATTAAAAATCTAAAAGGTGAAGTACCTCCAGATAAAAACGAACCAATAAAACTTACCATTGATAAAGAAGATGTTGCCACCATTGTAAGTTGCGGCCCTACTGTTAAAATGACTGGTAAATCATTTTCCACTACAGGAGCTGGTGGTTCATCAATATCAACCTCCGCTTCTTCAACAATAAAATTAAATCTTGGTGATTTAAAGAAATAATCTTCTTTAGTAAATAAAGGTTGTTCTCTATTTGTAAGTTCATTGTAATTACTTGATAATTTAAAATCTGATTCTTTCTCTCGTAACTCTAAACTCCCTCCAACTTTTACCGCATTTTTGGGATTATTAACTAAGATTCTTGATCCAAGTAAAATAACTCTTAACCCATAGAAGAAAATATAATCACCATTAAAGACTTTCATCCCTGTAAATGCTCTCTTACCAGATACAAAAAAGCTATCAGCATTAACTTCTATTGTCCAACTATTACCATTATTAACCGGTGTAACTCTAAGCATTTCACTTCCATTAGGAGCTCCTGCATCATAAGGATAATAAACATCACATTTTGGATTACTACCTATAATTATTGGATTAAATATATTATATTGATTAACATTTGGATCATATTTAGGAACAAGTAATATTTTATATGTTTCATTACCATAATTAGAAGTTAAAGAATAAATATCATACGGATTTAAAATACCTTCACCTGATTGAAATTCATTTGACATAAAATCATCGCTCAAAACAATTATCCAATTATCATCTTTGGAAGATATATTAGCTACCAATCTTTCATTCATATAAATTGGATACATTCCACTAACTTTAACTGGTAAATTAATAGTTACAAATTTTTCCCCATTAAACAAATAAACTATCATACTCTAACCCTTATATCCTTTCTTTTTTATCTACTTCTTTTTACAACTTCTATCCCTATACGCGTACAATAATCATCTAAATATCTATCAAAATAGTTAACGTCGATATTATATTCTTCTGGCACATCATAAAGTATTTTATCTAATAACTCATCCTTAACTCTTACCGCATCTTCATAAATCATATCACTGGTAATATACTTTTTAAAATACATTTCCATAATATAATCATAAAGCATATAGTAAGAACTTTGTTCTGTTTCAATACTTGTACTATGAAAGTCTTTATATTGCATATCAATTAATTCAAACATCACAGTAGCATAATTATCTTTCCCCGTAAATTCATCTAACTTTTTAGCATAATAACTTAAAGGATGTTTTGTATAATCTACTATATCATAATTATCCATACATTCCAAAAATATTTGATGATAATTACTCTGTAATTGATAAGCCACATCTCTTTCTTTATAATCAAATAAATTAACTGTAAAAATAGAATTTAAAGCCTCAGCTGTAATCGTATTTTCATAGTTGAATCCTTCTACTTGTACTCTTACTTCTGTTCCATTTTTATCCCATATTCCAGTTCTTAAAGCGTGACTAAGCTCGTGAAATATAACTTGATAATCCCAAGTTCCTTTTTTATATTCATGATTTTCTAGCACATAAATCTTATTTTCAGTTCTAATATAACAACCACACGCATCCACACTTAAAGTTTTAGTAATTAATTCACTTTTACTACATTCTACTACTTCTAAAGTCTTAAGATTTTCATATAAAACCCTTAATTCTACTCCATCTTTTTTAGTAACTGCTTCACAATATTCATATAATAATGGTCTAAATGAATCACTAATTTTCGGATTATTCTTTACTACTTCTTTTAAATCTTCTAAACTTACTGTATCATAATCTAAAACCATGTCTAAATAAGCAGAATCAAATATTAAAATTCTTTTATATCCTTCTTCTCCTATACGTGGAATAGTTACATAAGTATCAACTACTAAATCATTTTCTTCTGTAACTTCTTCTTCCTCTTGAAATGATATATAGCTATCTATATCAGTTTCTTCTGTAGTAGTTACATCACTTCTTAAATATTGAAAATTTTTAATCCGCTCATGACTTTTATATTGTTCCCAAGCAGTCATCATAATTAGCGGCGTTAATACTATCGAAATTCCCTTTAAAATTACTTTCGGAATAAATTTTACTTTGGAACGTGAAGAGTCTTTTACTATATTCATAACATAAGGAATAGATTTTAAATGGTTACATAAAACAATTAACTCTCCTAAAGTTAAATAAGATAAAGAACCATCATCATTACATCTTAAAAAGAAATGTTTATTCTTATTATCTAAATACATATTATAAGTATTATTTTTAAATTTAAACTGCATTACTTTTCGATAATTTTTCATAATACCACCAAGATTATATTTAAACCCTTCCTTATTATAAAATAATTATAACATAGAAAATTCTTTTTTTTACATTTTTTTATATAATTTTTAAAATTAAAAATTTATTTCTTAAAAAAAGTAAGATTTCCTCTTACTTTATCATGGACTTAAATTTACTTCTAATATTAAATCACTTGTTATACTGGTTCCAACTTCTATACTCTGCTCTGTAACATTACCATAACCATTTATCCGGTAATCTATTCCTAAAATAGTTGCTAAAGTAATAACCTCATTTGATGTCCACCCTCTTATATCTGGCATTACATAATCATTACTATTTGTTTTTAAAAATATTTTAGTATTACTAGTTACTTTAGAACCCGCTTCTGGATAAGTCTTAGTAATAACTTCTCCACTACCTAAAGATATAACTTGAAGTCCCATATTAGTTAAACTTTCTTTGGTAACAGTTAAATTTTTATTTAAATAATTATCTAAGGTAATAACATTAGTTTCCTCTGTTTCGGTTTCAATAATATTTTTATATTTGGCAATTTCTTCTGCTACTTTCGCCACATTTTTAGCAACTTCTGAAAAGTTACCAATAAATCTTTTTACCGAAATATAAACAATGTATTGGGGGTCTTCATAAGGAAACATTCCCGCAAAAGACTTAACATAATCATAACTACCCTTTAAATAACCACCGGTATTAGGGTCCGCAATTTGCGCCGTTCCGGTTTTTCCAATCATTGTAATATTATTAGCTTTAAAGTATTTGGCATCTGTAAGTCCACTATATACAACATTGTACATTAGGTTTTTCATCGCATCCGTGGTACTTTTACTTACGACTTTCCCTATTTCTTCTCTTCCCCCTTCATATACAACTTCCTTAGTATTTGGATTAACTATTTTATCAATTATGTATGGTTTTAACATTACCCCATCATTAGCAATTGCTGTTAAGCCTTGTAAATTTTGTATTGGAGTCGTGGTAATACCTTGACCAAAAGACGCTGTTGCAATTTCTGTTCGATAATTAAAGTCAATATCGCCTGCTACTTCCCCCGGTAAATTAACACCCGTTTTTTTACCAAATCCCATTTGCTTATAAAAACTAGCCAATTTATCTTTTCCTAAAGCAATTGCGAGTCTTGATGCAGCCGTATTAGAAGAATATGCAAAACCTTGGTCATAAGTAATTGTTCCCCATCCGACGTTATTCCAGTCTCTTATTTCGGCATCATCGACTTTATAGACACCTGACTCATAAGTAGAATTTCCATCATAAATGCCATTTTCCATCGCCGCCATAAATGAGTACATTTTCATTGTTGAACCTGGTTCATATTGATAAGAAACTAACGGATTTAAGTATGATGTGATATCTAACTTATTTGGATTAAAACTTGGACTTGATGCACTACCTAATATTGCTCCAGTTTTTGCATCCATTACGGAAAAGGTAATCCAATCCATTGTATAATCATTATCTAACTTTTTTACCGCACTTTCTAAAAATAATTGAATATTATTATCAATCGTTAAATAGATATCTTTCCCACTTTCCGGCTCAATTGTTACCGCAGGTATGGTTGGGATTTGATAACCGTAAATGTCTTGTTGATACTCAGTATATCCATCTATTCCTGTTAAATCATCATTGTAATAAGCTTCTACTCCTAATTCACCTGTTATTTTTCCTTCATCATTTTTCTTAGCATAACCAATTAAGTATGAAGCAAAATTATCTTTTTGATAGTATCTCTTTGTAGAAGATGAAAATATAATTCCTGGTAAATCTAAAGCTTCAATCTTACTTTTCGTAAGTTCTGTTATTCCTCTTCCTCCTGGTCCTAACTCAACTTGCCAAGCTTTATAATTCAACAAATTTAAAATAGCTTCTTCGCTCATATTAATTAAAGGTGATAACTCTTTTGCTGTTCTTTCTTTATCTACTACGTGTTGTGGATTAGCTGGGTCCGTTGTTCTACTACTATCTAAAACAGCAATAACAGTATATGAATTAACATCACTAGCAAGCGTTTCTCCGTTAACATCATAAATACTACCTCGCGGTGCATACAAAGTTACTTTCGCTGTATTTCTATTTAAAGCAAATTCTTCAATATCAATACCATCCACTTCTTTGGCTACATTAACATACCCTAGTTTTAAAATTATTGCTAAAAAAAGAAGAAGAACTAAAGTTATAAGGATACTAGGTATTTCAATTACTTTATTCTTCTTTCCCATACAAAAACCTCCTAATTATTAGAATCAATTACTTTTATATTATCATTATTATAAGATAAACCGTTATCTTCCGCAATAGCTTCGATATTATCTAAGGAAGCCAGTTCATTAATTTTCATAGTTAAAGATTCATTTAAACTTTCTTGTGCCGTAATATTTTTCTTAAGTTTTTCTAACTCTAAATTACTTTCAGATAATTCCGCTTTAGTTAAAACTTGCACAAGAGGAGTAGCTACTAATAAGACAAAAATTAACATCCAAATTAATTTTTCGCCTTTTAATACCCTTCTTTTAACTTTTTTAGTCATCTATATTCCTCTTTTCTATTACTCTTAATTTTGCACTTTTACTTCTACTATTTATATTAATTTCTTCCTCTCTAGGAAGAATTGGCTTTTTATTTATTAAATTTATTTTAGGTTGGTGTTCTTTTGGAACTATAGGTAATCCCCTATATAACGAATCTGTTTCACTATACTTTTTAAATGTTTGTTTTACGATCCTATCTTCCAAGCTATGGAAAGTTATAACACAAATCCGTCCTTTCGGTTTTAAAAGTGAAATAGCATCTGGTAAAACTTTCTCTAATACCTTTAATTCTTGATTTAGTTCTATTCTAATGGCTTGAAATATTTTTCTCTCGGGATGTTCTTTATTAAAGTAATTTAACCCAACCGCTTTTTTAATAACATCCACTAACTCTAAAGTTGTATGAAGAGGTCTTTCTTCGACAATTCGTTTTGCAATTACTTTAGATAATTTTTCTTCTCCATATTGATAAAAAATATTTCTTAAGTCCTCTTCTTTATAGTTATTAACTATATCGGAAGCGCATTTTTTACTACCCAAATCCATCCGCATATCTAAAGGAGCATCTTTCATAAAACTGAAACCTCTTTTTTCATCATCGATTTGGGGGCTAGATAAACCTAAATCAAAAATAATTCCATCAACTTTTGTTACACCTAAATCTTCTAATTTTTCTTTCAAATTAACAAAATTAGAATATATTATCGTAAAGTTATTAGAAATACTTTCTAATCTTTTTTGGGAATAATTAATTGCTTCCTCATCTTGATCAAAAGCGTACAAATGCCCCTTAGGGATTCTTTTTAGTATTTCACTAGAATGTCCACCATACCCTAAAGTGGCATCCACATAAATGCCATCTTCTTTGATATTTAAATTAGCTATTGTTTCTTCTAGTAAAACACTTTTATGCATATTAGTACTCACTTTCAAATAATGTCTCCGCAATTTCTTCTAACTTATCTCCATTAGTAGTTAAGAAGTCATTCCAAAGTTCTTCACTCCATACCTCTAAACGATTATTTGCTCCAATAATAACACAATTCTTTTCTATATTAGCATAAGTTAAATGGTTCTTAGCTAAAGCAATTCGTCCCGATTTATCAAGTGAAACTTTACTAGCAGCTGAGAAAAAACTCCTGATAAAAATACGAGCATCCCTCTTGGTAAATGGAAGTGTCTCTAATTTGGCAACTAATTTGTTCCATTCTTCTTGGGTATAAATATATAAACACTTTTCTAATCCTCTAGTTATGATAAACTCTCCATGTAATAAATCCCGTAATTTTGAAGGAATAGTTAAGCGCATTTTTTCATCAAGTGTATGATAGTACTCACCCATGAACATTTATACCACCCACTTTCTCCCACTTTACCCCACTGCTGCTACTCTAATAATACCTTTTTCCTTATAATATGTAAATAAAGAAAATAAAAAAATTGAGCGACTTTACTCAATTTTTACACTTTTTCAATTTGCTTTCTATTATCTAAATATTTGTAATTAAGAAAATTTTCTTGAGATATAGCTTTTCTTTTAGTTTCTTTTTCATATAATTCTCTTGCTCCTTTGGCAACACTTCCACCTCTTCTTGCTACACTCTTATTTTCTTCTAATCCCATAGGAGATTCATTAGCAGCAATATCTCTTGTGGTAATTTCCCCAATATTAGTTAAAGCAAGTTCAATTTCGGTCATGTTATCTCTTAGAGACTCTTTTCGAAGTCCTTTGTATTCTTTATATTCTTTAGCATTCATTCCTGACCATTCTTTATATATTTCATTAGTTAAAACTGCAAACTCAAATGGTTTTGAAATTCCGCCTTCTTTCCAGGTGTCAGTTAGTTTAAACCTATCAATAATCCCAATTAATCTTTGTTTTATCCAAGCATCTGGATATCCTTTTGCTCGATAATAATTAACAGCTCTATTAACTGCTATTTCCGGATCAAAAACTTCATCAATCCTTTCTTTCCCTAATTTAGCAAGCCATAGTTTAAAAGGTTCCGCCTTCTTTGATGGAACAGATTCAATTAATCTAAATATTCCTTTCGTATCAAGCATGTCAGTATCTCGCATTTTGCCATCTTTTGCTTTCAATTTGAAAGTGTCACAATTTGTGACAGTTTCATTTCCTTCCTTAATGATTCGGGATTTTAAAGTTCTCCAATAATGAGAAGGATCAGCACTTTCAGTTAACACCTGAATAACATCAACTACACTAAAATAGTAATCTTCTTTATCACTATCCCAAAAACTTCTTATCTCCTTTCCTCCAAAAATTTTTGTAATTGTTTGTAACTTATTTTCTTCCATATGTTCCCTCCTTGTAAAACGAATATAACACAGCAAACTTGTGTTCGTCAATAGGAGTAAACTTTTTTTATCATCATATAAAAAATTGCACGAATATTTCGTGCAGTTGATTATATTTTTATATTAATTTTTTGGAGCCAAATAAGTTATTCGTGCATAGCCATCACCTGAATGACCAACTTCTGTTTCCCCACTTGGACTTAACATTTCTTCATTACCAGCTATCATTAAAGTATTAGTAAAAATTCTATTACTATAATGATAAGAACATGTTATATCAGATTTGGCAGTTTCTTCGGTACAATTATCTTTTATTTGTATATTATCTTCAACAGAACTTTCCATAATAGCTACACATCCTTTATACCCAGAAATGTACGATGAACCTCCGCCGCCAGCAGAACCAGAAAAACCTTGATCTCTACCACCAGCACCACCATAGTATCCACCACCGCCACCAGAGCCTGATGTACTATTATTACCGTTAGCGTTACCACCAATTCCGAATTTTCCGTAATATTCTATCGATTTTTTATCATTTGTTGCTCCACCACTAGTTTGAAAACCACCCATCGCATTAGCTTGAATTCTAGTATCTTCTCCACTTATAGATTCAAACAATTGAATTCCTTCACCACCAACTAAACCTCCCCCAAAGCCGCCGGAGCCATTTCCTTTATTAGTCCAATAGAAGCCCCCTCCTCCACCAGCAGCAACCATAATTCGTGATTTTAGTCCTTCCAAATCATCCCAATTAGTTCCTTTTGTTAAACGAATGTCTGTAGCTCCTCCACCAGAAGCACCATTTGTATATGTATGCTGCTTTCCATTTCCTCCTCCATTAAAAGTCGCATCTAGAACAGCTACAGTAAGTCGTGTAGTTGTTTTTCCTCCTTCACCAACATATACATATAATGTTTCCCCTTCATTTAATTTTATTATTCCCGTAGTATAAGCACCTTGTCCACCTTTAGCACCTGTTTCAGTAGTTCCTCCACTTGCACCCCAAAGTTCTATTTTATATTTTCCCGTCTTAGATACAGTAAATTTTTGTTCAGTACCAGTAAATCCAAAATTATGGATTTGGTTATTATCAACAAAATAAATGTTACATTTATCTTGATGATTAGTTGTTAAAGATGCACTCCATTCTTCTTCATCAAAAGTTATTATTGAATTTTTTTCACACTCATAAGTAGCATAGAAGTATTCACCATCTTTTGAGGGAAAAGCATCCTTTTTCTCACCATTTACATAGACTGCTATTTGTAAGTCTTTACTATAAAATGGTTCTACAGTAGTATATATAATTTGTTTATTATATTTTATTTGATATAAGGCATAACTACTTCCTATAGCAATAACAATTAATAATGCTATTACACCAAATATTATTTTATTTTTATTTCCTTTTTGAATTTTTTTTAATTCTTTTTCGGGGTTAAAAGTTCTCATATATCAATATCACCTATCTTTTGGTAATATTATAGCACACTTTGAACGTAATTTCTCTACTTTTTAAAATTTTTATATGTTTTTTGACAAAATTATATTTGGTGATAAAGAATGAATTTAGAAAGATTATATTTTTTAAGAGAAAAACACGACTTAACTCAAGAAGAAATGGGTAAAATTGTTGGTACTAAAAAATATTCCATATACAATTGGGAAAGTGGTAGAGAAATAATTCCTTTATCCAAACTTAATACTTATTCTAACTATTTTAAAGTATCAATGGACTATATCTTAAAACTAAATAATAAAAAAAATTCTAATTTTAATATAATAGAATTAGATAAAAAAGTTATTGGTAATAATATAAAATATATTAGAAAACAACATAATTTAACCCAAAGAGATCTAGCTAAAGTTCTTAATACTACACAATCTGTAATTTGGGCTTATGAAACAGGAAGGACATTAATACTAACTGCTTTTGCTTATGGATTATGTAAAAAATACAATCTTTCTATGGACTGGTTATGTGGTAAAAAATAATAATTCAGTTAGCTACATCTTGTAGTCAACTTATTTGTGTTTAAAAAAGATATAGCACTTAACTATATCTTAATATTCTATTTTATCAATTTCATCAATTAATTCTAATTGTTCATTAATAGTTTGTTTAACTCTTCTTTTATAAATTGCTACACGTCTTTCTAATTGTTCTTTGGTATCATTTATTTTATCAACTTTTGCTAAAGAATCACTTACTAAACGGGAAGCATTCTTTTTCGCCTCATCAATAATTCTTTGGTATTCTTCATGAGCAATCTTTTTAATTTGATTTCCTGCTTCTTCAGCCACTAGTATAGCACGGTTTAAAGTAGTTTCCATATTTTGGTATCTTTCTAATTCAGTAGTAAGTCTTTTGTTTTCTGCTTCGGCTGTTTTAAGACGATTTAAAATACTTTCATATTCTTTTGTTACTTCCATAACAAAAGCATTAACTTCTCTCTTACTATAACCCGATATTTCCGTACTAAACTTTCTCATGTTAAACACCCTTTACTTTATTTCTTTTACTACCAATCTACTTCTTCATCTTCTTGAGCTTTACTAGCTTGTGAATCATCTGTAATCTTACCTTGAACATTAACATTTCTTGGAGCACATAAATAAATTCCTACACCAATTT
The DNA here is from genome assembly GCA_947631655.1 of uncultured Bacilli bacterium. Lineage (GTDB taxonomy): Bacteria > Bacillota_I > Bacilli_A > RF39 > UBA660 > CALWAM01. The sequence goes on from CANRME010000007.1 coordinate 18,863, forward strand.
TTTGCATTGTTCCCCCAATAGCATAAACACAACCACTTAAAAAATCAATAATTCTTTTTGCTTGGTCAGAAGTTACTCTTTTTAAGTTAACTACAACACTACTACGTTTTTTTAAATAATCAGCTATTTGTTGTGATTCTGAATATGCTCTAGGTTCTAATAAAATCATTTTATTACCGAATTTATCAGCATCTTTTAAAGCACTATCTGCATCTCCTTCATAGTAACTATCTTCTTCTACTTCTCCTGTTTCTTCCATCCCCATTAATTTTTTCAATTTATTTAAAGCCATGTTTAACACTCCTATTCTTCTTCTACTATTAATAATTATAACTTAAATTGATTTAATACGCAACTAAAAAGTTAAGAAAAAAATAGTAATCATTCCATTACTACTTTTATCTCTATAAATAAGTTATCTTATCTTCAATTATTAAATTAGGCATCTCTTTAACTAACTTTCGAGACATATTAGGTTTATCTTCATTTAAAGCGCTAAATTTAAATTCATTATATTCGTGGAAATCTTCTTCTTTTAATCCAAAATCTTCTAATATTAACTCATGACTAACTCTAGTTAATTCAATAATTCTTTTCTCTTTATCGGTTAGTTCTTCTCTGCCACTTAATTCCTTAATTTTTCTTTCATATTCCGCTATATCTCTATCTCGTTCAAAAATATAGTTAGCCCCTGGTCCACCTATTCGTTTATGCCTTAATTCTAATTGTCTTAATTCAGAAGCGCTAAAGCTACTACCATACCCGGTTACCCAATCAGTTACTTTTTCTTGGTTTTGATAAGGATTTTTAGTTCTCTTTAATCCTTCCAATCTTTGTCTTAATTCTTCTAATTCGGCTTTTCTAGCTTCTTTGCTTTCTAATGTTTGATACAAAGAAATCATACCAATATCTAATGAAGTATAGCCCTCTAAAAGTTTAGAAAAATCATCATGGCGAAAGAATTCAAATACTTCCGCGCTTCCTGTTTCTAATTTGGCAGATACTTCTAAATGTACATCCATCATTCCATTAGCGTTATCGCTACTTACATTATACACATCTTTTTGGTCAGCAAATAATTTTTAATTCTTTTACAAATATTATAAGTAGCTATTTGTTTATAAATATTTAGCTCTGCTAAAACTTTTCTATCAGTTTCACTAATATAATTTCTTACTACGGAAAATTCTAAATTAATTAAAGAATTTAAATAATCTATCATTGTTTTATTAAGTACCCCTTTGTACGTTTCTAACAATTTTAATAAGTCCTTTTTAGTTAAAGACTTTTCAAAATTACCAATTAGCGGTTTTGCAACTTTAAACATTTTTAAACCTCCCTACAAATGTATATATTACTAAAATTCTATTTCCTTTTCAATGTATCCTTTAAGTTCACTTACTTTTAAAGTAATTTGTTCCATAGTATCTCTATTTCTTACCGTAACAGTATCATTATTTAAAGTTTCATCATCAACTGTAATTACAAAAGGTGTACCAACCGCATCACTTCTTCTATATCTTTTACCAATGCTTCCCGCTTCATCATAACTAACATTAAAGTATTTTGCTAAATTAGCATATATTTCTAAGGCTTTATCTTTATGTACTTTTTTAATTAAAGGGGTTATCATCGCTTTAATTGGAGCTAGATATGGATGAATTTTTAAGACTTCTCTTTCTTCACCGTTTTCTAGTATTTCTTTTTCATAAGCATTACATAAGAAAGCAAGTATTACTCTATCAAGTCCTAAAGCGGGTTCAATAACATAAGGTAGGTACTTCGTGTTATCTTCAGGATCTAGATATGTTAAATCCATACCTGATTTTTCTTGATGTACTCCTAAATCGTAATCAGTCCGATCCGCAATACCCCATAGTTCATCCCATCCCATTGGATATAAATATTCAATATCGGTTGTAGCTACGGAATAAAATGCTAATTCTTCTTTCGAATGATCTCTAAATCTTAATTTATCACTTTTCATACCTAAAGATTTTAAGAAATCCATACAGAAATTCTTGTAATATCCAAACCACTCTAAGTCTGTACCTGGTTTACAGAAGAATTCTAATTCCATTTGTTCAAATTCTCTTGTTCTAAAAGTAAAGTTTCCTGGTGTTATTTCATTTCTAAAACTTTTCCCTGTTTGACCTATTCCAAAAGGAAGTTTTAATCGCATTGAACGTTCCACATTTTTGAAATTTACAAACATACCTTGCGCTGTTTCAGGACGAAGATAAACTATTGACTTAGCATCCTCCGTAACTCCTTGATGCGTTTCAAATAAAAGATTAAACTTTCTTACTGGGGTAAATTCACTCTTTCCACAATTTGGACAAGGAATTTGGTTGTCTTTAATGTATTGTTCTAATTTCGCATTATCCCAACCATCACAATTTCCTTCTTTCATATATTCATTAATAAGTTTATCAGCTCTAATCCGTGTCTTACAATGTTTACAATCAATTAGGGGATCCGTAAAATTAGCTACATGTCCGGTTGCTTCCCATACCTTAGGGTTCATTAATATCGCACTTTGAATCCCATAGTTAAAAGGACTTTCTTGAATAAATTTTTTCCACCAAGCCCGACGCACATTTTCTTTTAATTCAATTCCTAAAGGACCATAATCAAAAGTATTAGATAAACCTCCATAAATTTCACTACCTTGAAATATAAAACCATATTGTTTTGTAAACGCTACAATATCATCCATTGTAATTTTTTCCATAATCTCTCCTCCTAAATAAAAAACTCCTAAAAAACTTTGTAGGGGTGCTTATTCACACGGTTCCACCCTACTTATTTCTTTAGGAGAAATCACTTTATATTCTATATAGCTCCATGCTTGCCAAAGGCACTTCCTCGCTTGTATATCTAAATTATATTATATTTTTTTTATTTAAGCAATATAAACTTACTTAATCATATTAGTTATTAAAGAATAATTAACATTATATGAATTACAAATATCTTCTACTATTATTTCATTTTCTTCTAAAACAACAGCATAAACCAAAAAGTCTTTCCATAAAATAATTCTTTCTTTAGCTGCCACATTTAAGTTAGTAAAATCATGAACAAATTTGTAAATAGCAGCAACTTTTTCCGTCAATTCTTCTCCATGTACCGTTCTTTTTAATTTATCTTTTAAAGTTTTATAGCGAATAATAAAGATTAAAGAATATATTGGTAATATAAAAATTAAAGCTAGAATAATTACTCCTGTCGCATTCTTTCCTATTTCAATAACTGTTTCTAAAAAATACTCGCTATTTAAAAATTCTTTATCACTCATATTTTCCACTTTCTCTGCTACTACAGGATTATCTAATATTGATTCTTTAACAAACATATTATTTATAACATTAGGTACAGTAAAAAATAAAATCACCGAAATTATTAAAATAATAATTTGGGTATAAAGTTTATTTTTACCATATTTTTTCATTATTAGATTTTTATTTATTGCTTCATTTAGGGATTTTTCTTTCCATGTCTTAATATTTTCACTATTAATTCCATTTTCTATACCTTTTACCAACGTAAGGTCTTTTTCTCGCATCATGTCATCATTAGTAATTACAATTTTATTATCTATAATTTGAATTAAGTTTTTACTATATAAATCTAATATCGTCGCCGCCATATCTTTCTTTTCTTCAATTTCTAAATTCACTAACAAACTCATATCCGTCGGTGTAATATCTTTTAAAACATCACGATAATACAATATATCTTCTTCGCTATTATATGTTCTTTTTTCTAATTCCTTTTTTCTTTTAGCATGTTTTATCCCAAAATATATTCCTATTAAAGGAAATGTAAAGACCAAATTAACTAATAAGAATGCTATAGTAGCAATAATAAATACTAAAATTAACATTATACTTACCGAAAAATTTGCAATATCTCCCACCATAGTAAAAAACATTCTCCATAAGCTAACAATCAATTTCGTCATCAAAAAAGGCATTCCTAGTAATGTCCAAAGAATTTCTGCCACAAAATAACAGACAATTAAAAATATAATATCACTTTTATATATTTTTTTAATAGATTTTGTTTTAATAGTTTTCACTTTACCACACTTTACTTTCTTAAAACCAATTATACTATATAAAATTATTGAATATAAAAAATGTAAAGTAATTTATACAATTACTTTACAAACTAATTTATCTCACTAATAATTTTATTTAAAAACTTTTTACTATTTAAATATAACCCACTATATCTTTCATAATATCTATCAATAAAGCTATTTATTTCGTTATACACTTCTTCCTTAATATCTATCTTACTTAAAGAATTAATATCCACATAGTAATAAAGTCTTATAAGCTTTATAGCTTTGGCACTCATTACTAATTCCCCACGGTAACAATTACTACAAATATACCCACCAGCATCTGAATCAAGGGTCACAATTCCTTTACTACTTCCGCATTTAATACAACTATCTAAATTAAGTCCAATTCCTAAATAATTTAAATACTTAATTTCTAAAATGTTAGTTAAAACTTTTGGGTTTAATCCACTTTCTAATTTCATTATTGTCGATATTAATAAATTATATAAATTTTCCCCACTATGTTTTATCACTTGATAAGTTAAATCGCTGATATACGATAAATAGGTAAGATTTGTTAAATCATTTTTAATATTAGATAAAGGATCTATTATATCAATAGCTATTAAAGAAGATATTTTATCTTCCCGATAATTAATATGAAAAAGCGCAAAAGTATATTTTTCGCTTCCCAC
>CANRME010000008.1 GCA_947631655.1 uncultured Bacilli bacterium
CTTTTTTATGATATTCTTTTTTAATATTATTAGGATACATCATATAAAAACCACCATCTTAATTATACTATAATTATCTTAATTTTTCACTATTAAAATCTCTGTTTACAAAATATTACTTATTTTGTCGATATTATTTATTATTTTTATTAATTATTTTATACTAATAAAAAAGGAGAGATTATATGATAAGAGTTGATATATTTTTTGATAAATTAATTAAAGAAGTAGATAATGCTAGTTTACTCTTAAATAAAGAGGGGCTTAAAAATAAGAATTGAAAATTTATACTGGTTGTGATAGTATAATCTTTTATGAAACAAGGTGAATTAAGATGGACAATAATATTGGTATTGCATCTTTAATGGAAAGAAGAGAAGGAAAAATTGGTGGTCAAAATTATTTTTATTACACCAATTTAGGAGTAGTCATGGTTATGGAAACCCCTAAAGCTTATGGAAGATTTCGTATTCTTTCTGGGCCCTATTACGACAAAATAGTTAATAAAAGTAATCGTTATGAAGAGGTTATGGTAACTAATTTTATGTCTTTTAAAACTTTAAGTGATATACATAGTACAACTAAAATAGATGAAATATTAAAAATTATGGCAAGTTATCATAAAGAAGAGGGAAGATACTTTGTTTATAATTATGATAAAAATAGTTTTAAATCGATAAATGATGAAGATATTATACGTCAAATAGAAGAGAATGCTAAAAACCAAAAATTACTTTTAGAATTAAAAGAAAAAGGTTGGCAATAAAAAACTGTTCTATTTTTTAGAACAGAAATCCATATATTTATTATAAGCTTCTTCTTGGGTATATTTAGGTTTATGACAAGGGAAATTTGGAAGAAGATGCATATGATAATGTTTTATTTCTTGGGCATCTAAATAATTTACTCTTAAACTAAAAGCTTTAGAATCAAAGCACTTTACTAATTCGGGTGTTAGTTTTTTGGCGACGTCCATAATATGAGCAAGTTCTTCATTAGGTAAGGACATAAAATCATCATAATGTTTCTTCGGAATAATTAAAGTATGACCATCACAAGTAGGATGCAAATCTAATAGAGCAATTACATTATCATCTTCATATATCTTTTTACTAGGGATTTCGCCCTTTATAATTTTACAAAATACACAATCCATATTATCACCAATTTAATAATATAATTTTTTTTAATAGTTTGTCAAATACTTCTAATAATTCTTTATATTTTGGAGTTTTTATGGTATTCTTTTATTAAGAATAGGTGATTATCATGAACTTAGACGACTTAATAAAAGAAAATATGAAAAGTGCAAAGATGGATTATTTAGATGATATTTTTTTAGCAACTGAAGAAAGTCAAGGACTTAGAAATGCTGTCGGAGCTATTAAATTAGTTTTATTTAATGATTTAAGTGTCGTACCTGAAAATACAGACATTGGAGATAAGTATGAATTTATAAGTAGTAAGAGAGATGCTCGTGCTAAAGCTAAGTTATTACAATTTCCGGATATGTTACATATTCTTTGTAAATATGCTTTATGTTCTTTTGGTAAAGAAAATATTCCTTTTAGTTTAGATGATGATTTTTTCTTAAAGGTACGAAGTAGTAAATATTTAGAAGATGATATTACCGAAGAAAAAGCGGTTGAAATATTAAGCTATGCTTTACTTGATGATATATATGGGGGTTATATATTAGTAGCTAGTAATAAAACTATTAGAGAGTTAGTTCTAAATCATTTAATATTAGAAAGATATGTTAAAGATTTACGTGATGAACTAGATAGTTTTGATGGGATTATTACTAATAAAGATATGGATGGTAATTTAAGAATAATGTATTTAGATACTTTCCAAAAATTAGATAATGTAATGTATGAAATAAAGATGAAAGATCCTAATTATCGAAAATAATTTTAGAAAATTGAATTTAGTAATTATAAAAAATTTAAGAACAAAAAAGAAGTCAAGTACGAATATAACTTCGCAGTTGACTTCTATAGCTAAAATATACTACTTATTTATACTTTATGTCAATAGTTGCAACAAGAAAAAGGAATTATGAAGTTCCTTAAGGTAAAACAAAAATAATTTTAATTATTTGCTGTTTTACTTTTGCTCTGATATAATTTAGATAGTTAGGGAGATTGTTTTATGAACGATTTATATGAAATGGGATTATCTACTGCCCAAATAAGAACAGGAATATGTTTAGAAACCCTTAAATTAAGTATTAAAGAAAAAGCTAAAGCTGATAAAAAAATTAAACGAATAATAACAAATTCTACTTTAGAAGAAATTAATAGTTATATTGAAAAATGGTGTATAAAAAAAGAAGGTAATGATGTTACTAAATATATAATTTATATGTTAGATGATTTAGTCTTTTTATGCCAAAATGAATCATTAGTTTTAGAAATGGCAGAGTTTAATGATAAGTTAGTAACAAAATTTAATGAAAGTTTAAAATTGGCTAAGAAATCTTCATATATAGATTAAAGTAGGTATTAAAAAATATATTGTTGAAATAAGAAAACACTTATTTCTTTTTAATTGTAAAAATGTAAGTATCTCATAGTACGCCATTGACTTTATATGCGTATGACGTATATAATTATAGTAGATTAGTAGATATTATTTGACAATGTTTTTATTCTATTATTACTATAATATTTTTTAAAAGGTAGGTATTTATGTATGAAAGATCATTTAGTTAGAAATGTATTAATTGTTTCCATTATATTAATTGGTGTAGCTATTAGTATTGGTTTTTCTTTTGCTTATTTTACAGCTAAAATAGTTGGTAATGAAGATGCCGAATTAATGAAAGTAACTTCTGGTACTATGGAATTAACTTTTGTAGATAATAATGGTATAACTTTAGAAAAAGCAAAACCAGGTGATAAAAAGTATAAAACATTTTCAGTAGAAAATACAGGAACTTTAGATGATAATTATAATTACAATATAAAATTAGTAGTTACAAAAAATACCTTTGTAAAAAGAGATTTAAAATATATATTAGAAGAATGTAGTGATATTACTTGTAATACAATAAAAGAAGATGGAATAAAAGAAGAAGGATATATAAATACAGATAGTACCAAAAATGGAGAGATGTATTTAGCAGTAGGAATACCAAGACCAGAGCAAAAACAAATTCAATATTATAAATTAACAATAGATTTTCAAGAATTAAATATGAATCAAAATGATAATAAAGAAGCAACATTTAATGGGAAAGTAAATGTAGATGCAGAAGAAGAAGCAGAATTATATGTTCAAGAAGCAAATGCACCAGAATTATATCAAGGGATGATCCCAGTATATTTTAAAGAAGGAAATATTTATATAGCAGATCCAGATAAAGATGATTGGTACAATTATGAAAATAATGAATGGGGAAATGCAGTCTTAATAAATTATGCAGATGAAGCAACAAGAAACAAATTTTATGAAGGAGATAAATTAAAAGTAGATACTCAAGTTCAAGAAGAAGACATTCTTCAAATGTATGTATGGATACCAAGATACAGATATAAATTATTTAATGTAGGATTAAATGGAACACCAAAACAAATAATCGAAATCGAATTTGAGAAAGGAACCGAAACAACCGGAAATGTAAGTTGTAAATATATCGATATGTTTAATGGAACAGTAAAAGAAGAATGTAAAAATGCGGAGAATGGAAACTGGTATACCCATCCAGCATTTACATTTGGGGAGACAGAATTAAAAGGATTTTGGGTAGGTAAGTTTGAACCAAGTGACCCGGGAGATTCAACTGGTAGAAATGTAAATAATATAGGTGAAATAACCATACTACCTAATAAGACATCAATGGTATCTAAATCAGTAAGTACAATTTTTAATGCCGAACGAGATATTGAAAATAAAAATGCAACAAAGTATAATTTAAACTCTAATGAAATTGATACCCGAGTTATGAAAAACATAGAATGGGGAGCTGTGGCATATTTAACTCAAAGTGTATATGGAATATATAAAGATGAAAAAACATGCAATATATCTGATATGGGTTTTGATGAATGTGAAGTATGGATTAACAATACAGCACAAGGAACAGGAACTGATGGTACATATTCTTATGGTGGTACATATACAGGATGTGTAGCTAACTCCGTTAGCGAGGGGCCAAAATGGAATTTAGATAATACAGATGGAACTCAACCAGCAGAATGTGATGAAGAAAACAGATGGAATACTGGTGGAGTAAAAGCAAGTACAACAGGGAATATGTATGGTGTATATGATATGTCCGGTGGCGCTTGGGAATATGTAATGGGAGTTACTAAAACCCAAGATGGAAATGATATATATTATGCAAGTAGTGGATTTGCCAAAGCAACAATGCCGGATTCTAAATATTATGATTTATATGATTTTAGTACTTCAAATACAACTCATGAAAGAGGACATTTAGGGGATTCTACTAGAGAGACATTAAAGACTTTCGGTAATCTTACTGGCAGCTGGAATTCAAACTACGCGTACTTTCCTAGTGTTCCTTCTGAGGGTACGTGGCCTTGGTTCTTACGCGGTGGTGGATACAACCATACCACTGCCGCAGGAGTCTTTGCCTTCCATTGGAACGGCGGTGGTACGAATGGGACGATATCGTTCCGCTCGGTGTTGTCCGCTGCTTAATATTTAAGATAAATAATAACTCTTGATTTAGTAAGAAAATAATGCTAGAATTAGTACATAAAGCGATATAAAAAAAGACTAGTAATAAGTTAAAGTAAATTTAGAGAGAGTTTATGTTGGTGGAAATTAAACAATTTATAACTTATGAATCTCCTTTTAAAGTAAGACCAATCATCTTCGGTTAAATACCGTTATCATTTAATTAAGTAAAAGTAAGGATGGCACCGCTATTACTATTATTGCTCCTTTGTAATAATAGTAGTAGCGTTTTTTATAGGAGGAAAAATTGGATAAATTAATTGAAGACCAGTATATTTATTTAACTAAAAATAATTCGGGAACTTATGTATATGATGTATATTTACAAGGTAGTAATGAATTAATTGGATGTGTTTCTTATATGTATCGGGGAGAGTTTATGGAAAGTTTTGGACCATGTTATTTATATTTAAAACCTAAATATCAAAATTCTATTATTAAAAAAAGTATATTAAAACTAATGATTATTACATTAGAAAATGAACAACAAAAAACTAAGAAAGGAAGATAATTATGATAGATATTAAATTAATAAGAGAAAATAAAGATTTAGTAAAAGAAAATATTAAAAAAAAGTTTCAAGATGAAAAAATACCTTTAGTAGATGAGGTATATGATTTAGATGTAAAGGTAAGGGAACTTAAAAATAAGGGAGATAACTTACGGAGTGAAAAAAATAATGTAAGTAGTGAAATCGGGGCTTTGATGCGTGATAAAAACATTGAAGAAGCTAATAAAAAGAAAGAAAGAGTAGCAGAAATTAATAAGGAATTAGTAGATATTGAAGAAGAAGAGGATAAAATAAATGCAGAGATTAAACAAAAGATGATGATTATCCCTAATATTATTGATGATAGTGTTCCAATTGGTAAAGATGACTCTGAAAACGTCGAAGTAGAAAGATTTGGAGAACCTGTTGTTCCTAAATATGAAATACCATATCATGCTGATATTATTGCTTCATTTAATGGCTTAGATAAAGAAAGTGCGGGACGTACTTCTGGAGAGGGTTTCTACTATCTAATGGGCGACATTGCTCGTCTTCATGAAGCTATGCTTGCTTATGCTAGAGATTATATGATCGATCAAGGTTTTACTTATGCAATTCCGCCATTTATGATTCATGGAGATGTCGTAAATGGGGTTATGTCTTTTAAAGAAATGGAAGCTATGATGTATAAAATCGAAGGTGAAGATTTATACTTAATTGGTACTTCTGAACATTCTATGATCGGTAAATTTAAAGACCAAATTATTAAAAAGAGTGATTTACCTATTACGATGACTTCTTATTCTCCTTGTTTTAGAAAAGAAGGTGGGTCTCATGGTTTAGAAGAAAGAGGATTATATCGTGTTCACCAATTTGAAAAACAAGAAATGATAGTTATATGTGATCCTAAAGACTCTATGGAATGGTATAATAAAATGTGGAAATTTAGTGTAGATATTTTTAGACACTTTAATATTCCGGTAAGACAATTAGAATGTTGTAGTGGCGATTTAGCCGATTTAAAAGTTAAATCTTGTGATATTGAAGCATGGAGTCCAAGACAACAAAAATACTTTGAAGTATGTTCTTGTTCTACTTTAGGAGATGCGCAAGCCAGACGCTTAGGTATTAGAGCAAAAGGAGAAGATGGAACTTACTATGTTCATACTTTAAACAATACAGTGGTTGCGACTCCTAGAGGTTTGATTGCTTTAATTGAAAACAACTATAATGAGGACGGAAGTATTACTGTTCCGGAAGTTTTAAGACCATATATGGGTGGAAAAGAAAAATTAGTTCCTATAAAAAAATGAGGTAAAGAGGTAAATTTTTAATCCTCTTTTCTTTTTACTAAAAATACTTTATTGTAAAAAAGTGGCAAAAGTGGCAAAAAAATTAAATGGAGTATTGCTTAAATAAAAGTGATATGATATAATTCCTATTGTAAAAAAGTGGCAAAAATATTAAATGGAGGTATATATGAAAAAAATAAACAGAGATCTATATTTAAATAAATTAATAAGCCGTAAAGAAAATGGAATGATTAAAGTTGTTACAGGTATAAGAAGATCCGGTAAGTCTTATTTATTAGATCCCATCTTTAAGGATTATTTAATTGAAAATGGAGTTAAAGAAGATCATATAGTTAAATTAGATTTAGAAGATAGAAAAAATAAGAAATATTTAAATCCCGATGTTCTTGATGAATATATTCGTAGTTTAATTGTCGATAATAAAATGTATTATATTATTTTAGATGAAATTCAAAAAGTTGATGATTTTGAATCAGTATTAAATGGTTTCCTTCATATTGAAAATGTTGATGTTTATGTAACTGGCAGTAATTCTAAGTTTCTATCTTCAGATATAATAACGGAGTTTCGTGGTAGAGGAGATGAAATTAGAGTATATCCCTTATCTTTTAAAGAATTTATAACGTCATATAAAGGAAGCTCTGATGAAGCCTGGAACGAATATCTATTATATGGTGGAATGCCTTATATTTTAACTAGAAAAATTGATGAAGAAAAGAGCTCGTATTTAAATAATTTATTTGAAACTGCTTATTTAAAAGATATTATTGAAAGATATAATATAAAAAGAATAGATATTTTAAATACGCTTATAAATATTTTAGCTTCTTCAGTTGGTTCCCTTACTAATCCTACTAAACTAGCTAATACTTTTATAAGTAGTGGGATAAAAGATGTAAGCGTTCAAACTATAACGCAGTATATTAGTTATCTATTAGATGCTTTTTTAATTACCAAAGTAGAGAGATATGATATTAAAGGCAAAAAATATATATCTACCCCAAGTAAATACTATTTTACAGATATAGGATTAAGGAATGCTAGAATAAATTTTAGACAATTAGAAGAAAATCATTTAATGGAAAATATTATATATAATGAGCTATTAATAAGAGGTTATAATGTTGATATTGGAGTAGTTGAAGTAAGAGATAAAAATAAGAGAAAACAATTAGAAATTGACTTTATTTGTAATCAGTCTTATAAAAAATATTACATACAATGTACTATGCATTTAGAAGAAAGGGAAAAAACTTTACAAGAAGAAAGACCACTGTTAAATATAGAAGATAGTTTCAAAAAGATTATTGTTGTAAAAGATAATATAAAACATTGGTATACCGAAGAAGGAATACTAGTGATTGGAATACAAGAATTTTTATTAAATATCGATAGTTTAGATTTCTAAAACAATTCATTGAATAAAAATGGCAAAAGTGGCAAAAATATTCACTGATAAAATTTTTCCAGTGTAACCAAAAAAAAGTTAATTTTGAAAAGTTTTTCCAATTCAACAAAAAAACTTTGTATTTTTTAAATAATAAAATTAGTAGTAATGATTCAAAAAATATGGTATACTTTTATTTAGAATAGGGTGTGCTAGAATGAACGAAGAGCAAAGAAATATTATAAATACTATTAAGTTACTCGGGATAGATATGATAAGTAATGCTAAGAGTGGACATCCTGGTATTGTTTTAGGTGCTGCTCCTATTATGTATACTTTATTTGCTAATCATTTGAAGTTTGATCCAACTAATCCTAATTGGATAAATAGGGATCGTTTTGTTTTATCGGCTGGGCATGGTTCGGCATTATTATATGCAACTTTATATGCAGCGGGTTATGGGATTGATATTGAAGATATTGCAGCTTTTCGGAGATTAAATTCTAAAACACCAGGGCATCCCGAATATGGTGTAACACCAGGGGTTGATATGACAACTGGACCTTTAGGACAAGGTTTTGCTTCGGCGGTTGGTATGGCCATGGCGGAAAAGTATTTAAGTGCTTTAGTAAGTAAAGAAATAAAAAAACAACGTTTAATCGACCATTTTACTTATGTTTTATGTGGTGATGGCGATTTAATGGAAGGTATAACTTATGAAGCTGCCTCTCTTGCGGGTTTATATGGCTTAGGTAAATTAATTGTTTTGTATGACTCTAATAATATCACTCTAGATGCTACTAAACAAAAAACGGTGAGAGAAGATATTATTAAAAGATTTTCTTCTATTGGTTGGGATATAGATTATGTAAGAGATGGGGAAAATGTAACGGCGATAGATAAAGCAATAGCAAGAGCAAAAAGAAACATGAATCGGCCGACGTTAATAGAAATTAGAACAGTTATTGGAAGAGGATCCTATAATGAAGGAACTAATATCGTTCATGGAAGTCCTCTATCTAAAGATGATGTCGAAAATTTAAGAAGAAATATGAAGATGGATACTAAGCCTTTGGAAGTTATAGAAGAAGATATTGATAAATTTAGAGTAATAATCAATAAAAGATTAAAGAAAAAGAATGCTTTATGGTATGAATATTATGATGAAGTTAAAAAGACTAATACCATTGGTATTCAAAAGTTAGTATCATTCTTTGAAGAGGGAAATATTTCACTAAACTTTAAAGCTGAGAACTTTAAAATTGCGGATAATTATCATGAAGAGTTAAGAGAATCCAATTCTAAAATAATGAATATTATTGCAGAGCGGACACCATTCTTTTTAGGAGGTAGTGCGGATTTAGGTTCTTCTTGTAAAACTAATTTAGTTAAAGAAAGTGATTATAGTAAGTCTAATCCTTTAGGAAGAAATATTTATTATGGGGTAAGAGAACATGCGATGGCGGCGATTACATCAGGGCTTGCTTTAAGCGGGTTACGGCCTTTTTGTAGTACATTCTTAATTTTTGCTGATTACCAAAAACCAGCGATAAGACTAGCAACTCTCATGAATATTCCGGTTACCTATATTTATACCCATGATACTATTGCGGTAGGGGAAGATGGACCAACCCATGAACCAGTAGAACAGTTATTAATGCTAAGAAGTATTCCTAATATGATTGTTTATCGCCCGGCGGATATTAATGAAGTAATTGGTTCTTGGGGAACGATAATGGAAAATAAACTACCTAGTTCATTAGTAATTTCGAAAAGTGATTTACCAATTATTAAAGGAACTGATGGTACTAAGGTTAAATTAGGTGGTTATGTTGTGGGGGATGCTAGTGCGTGTGAAGGAGTTATAATTTCTTCGGGTAGTGAGTTATCTTTAGCCCAAAAAGTCGTAGAAGACCTAAATATCCGGGGTAAAAAAATTAGATTAGTAAGTATGCCTTCTATTGAAATATTTAAAAATCAAAGTAAAGAATATCAAGAAAGTGTACTGCCACCAAATGCTAAAATCGCTGTTATTGAAGCATCACATCCATATTCTTGGACCAGTTTTACAGCGTTAGAAAATATAGCGGGTGTAGATACTTTTGGTTTAAGTGGACATAAAGATGAAGTTTTAAACCATTTTGGATTTACTTTTCAAACCATGTTAGAAAAAATGTTGGATATATTTAAATAGTTCGACATTTTTTTTGCGTTTGTTATGCTAAACTTCTAAAAAAGGAGTTAAGCATATGCGAAAATTTTATATTTTTAGGATTAGTGAAGAATTTGCGATTCTTACGAGAGAATTACCTTATAATCTATATAAAACTTTAGAAGAATTATATTATTTAAAAAAACAAGATTATAATATTGGAGTAGCGATATTTGAAAAAGTGGCGTTACCTATTGATAAGAAGAACTTAAATATTAGGATTTTTAATGATTTTAAAAATAATCAATATTATACGAAGTTTAATAACTTACATATGATTAATAATTATTATAGTAATGAAAAAACAACTTTAGCAGTTAATAAAGCTTTTCTAACTTTAGAAACAACTACTATTCATCCTTCATTTTTAAAAGAATTAAATAAAAGTAATTATTATTTTGCTTGTGATTTTAAAAATAAAGATTATTTTTGGTTATCTTCTCTTGCTTAAAAAATAAATATTTAGTAAAATAGATTTAGAAAAGGAGAAAAAAGATATGTGGTTAGATATTTTATATATCGTAATCGGTCTTGTAATTGGACTTGTAATTGGTTTTTTAGTTGCCAAACATTTAATGCAAAAAGAACTTAAGAAAAATCCTCCTATTAATGAAAAGATGATTGAAGTAATGATGAGTAGTATGGGAAGAAAGCCAAGTCAAAAACAAGTAAGACAAGTAATGAATCAAATGACAAGATACATGTAATCTTGTTTTTATTTTGACATTATGCATAAAATTAGACTTGATTTATAAAATATAGTATGGTAAAGTTATATATAGAATAGAAGGGCTTAGGTGTGTGTTTATGACGCAACTATTTAATAACGAATATTTTGGAATTGGTTTAATTGTAACCATCGCCTTTTTAACAGTGTTATTTATTATAGTGTTAGTAATGGCTTTAAAAGATGCTAAAAAACGAAGTGGTGAGATACCAGAGGAAAAAACTGATAAAATTCCCAGTGAAAGCTTCGCCTTCAAAGAAGAAGAACCAAAAGAAGAATTGCAAGTCCCTGAAGTCGAAGAAGAAAAAGTAGAAATCGTTCCAACAATAGAAGAAAATAAAGAATTTGGTGTTAAGGAAGAGGTAGTACCTCCAGAGATAAAAGAAGAAGTAGTAGAAGAAAAAGAAGAAAGTAAAGAAGAAGCAGATGAATTTAAAACAGCTGATTTTAGTTTTGAAGATTTAAAAGGTACGGATTCAGAAGAAAAAGAACCAACGATTAATATTGATTTTGAAGCTCTAGCAGAATCATTAAAAAATGAATTAGATGCAGAAACTAAGGCAGCAGAAGAACCTAAAGAAGAAGTAGGAAAAGAAGTAAAACCAGAGGATTTATTTGATAATAATACTTCAGAAATTCCATCTATCAATTTAGAAGAATTAAAGAAATTTGCTAATGAATTACAACGAGAAGAAGAAAAACCACTTCTGCAAAATGAAGAAGATACTATTAAGATAGTTGATAGTGCAAATTCTAGTGTTAATGTATATTTAAATAATAAAGAAGAACAAAAAATAGTTAAAGAAGAAAAAGTTTATGGTCCACCTGTTAAAATGAAAGTTCCAACTATGGAAATGCCTAAATTTGCTTCAGTACCTAGTGATAGTGTTAAAGTAAATAAGATAGAACCAGTGGGAAATAAACAAGAAGAAGTAGTTGCTCCAAGTTTTGAAAATATTGAAAATGAAACATTTTCTTTAAAATAAGAAAGACAATAATTGTAAAGTTCCCTTGTTTTGGGGCTTTTTTTTTGGTACAATAAATAAAGGTGAAAATAAGTATGGCAACACAAAATAATTATAATGAAGATTCGATTACTGTTTTAGAAGGTTTAGAAGCCGTAAGAAAAAGACCTGGTATGTATATTGGGTCGACAGATAAAAGAGGGCTTCATCATTTAGTATGGGAAATTGTTGATAATGGTATTGATGAAGCCATTAATGGTTATGGCAATAGTATTAAAGTAACAATTAATAAAGATGAAAGTATTACGGTCGAAGATTCTGGACGGGGTGTTCCAATTGGGATGCATAAAACCGGGAAATCGACACCAGAAGTTATTTATACGGTCTTACATGCCGGTGGTAAATTTGAAAATACCGGTTATAAAGTATCAGGTGGTCTTCATGGTGTAGGTGCTTCAGTCGTTAACGCCTTAAGTAAAAGAATGGATGTTACAATTTACCGGGATGGCAAAATTAGTAACATTAGATTTTGTGATGGGGGAAAACTAGAATCGCCTCTAAAAACAATTGGAGAAACGAAAAAAACCGGAACTGTAGTAACTTTTTTACCGGATTATGAAATATTTAAAAATGCGCATTTTTCTTTTACAACTATTGCGGAAAGAATGCAAGAAAGTGCCTTTTTAATTAATGGTCTTAAAATAACTGTTAAAGATGAAGAAGACCAAAAAGAAGTAGAATATTGTTATGATAATGGTCTTATTAATTTTGTAGAATACATTAATGAAAATAAAGATGCCTTACATAAAGTTATTAATTTTTCGGCGGTGAAACAAAAAATTGAAGTCGATATTGCCATGCAATACACAGATACTTATCAAGAGACGATTCTTTCCTTTGTAAATAACGTTAAAACGAGTGATGGAGGGACCCACGAAGTAGGTTTTAAAACGGGAATTACGAAAGCTTTTAATGATTACGCTAAATCCAATAATTTATTAAAGGGAAAAGATAGTAATTTTGAAGGTAGTGATGTAAGAGAGGGTTTGACAGCTATTATTAGTCTAAAAATACCTGAAGAATTATTACAATTTGAAGGTCAAACTAAAGGAAAATTAGGTACTCCGGAAGCCCGTAGTGTCGTGGAAAGTATTGTTTATGAAAAATTAAAATTCTATTTAGAAGAAAATAAAGAAATTGCAACCAATATTATTATGAAAGCGCAAAAGAGTAAAGTAGCAAGGGAAGCGGCAAGAAAGGCGAGAGAAGAAGCCCGGAATGGTAAGAGTAAAAATAAATTAGAAAAGAATTTATCTAGTAAACTAGCTCCGGCTAGTGCTAAGAATCCGAAAATTAACGAACTATTTTTAGTGGAAGGGGACTCTGCTGGTGGTTCAGCTAAAGGGGGAAGAGATCGGAAATTCCAAGCTATTTTACCTTTAAGGGGAAAAGTTTTAAATAGTGAGAAAGCTTCGATGGATGAAATTTTAAAAAATGAAGAAATTAATACGATGATACATACCATTGGAGCCGGAGTCGGTGCTGATTTTACAGTGGAAGATTCTAACTACGATAAGGTTATTATTATGACTGATGCCGATGTTGATGGTTCACATATTCAAATTCTTTTATTAACTTTCTTTTATCGTTTTATGCGGCCTTTAATTGAAAAAGGAAAACTTTATATTGCTTGTCCACCTTTATATAAAATAGAATATCCCAAAAAGAAATTATATGCGTGGAGCGATGAAGAATTAGAAGCTATAAAGCGTGAAAACAATATGAAAGCGACGATTCAAAGATATAAGGGATTAGGAGAAATGAACCCGGAACAATTATGGGAAACAACTATGAATCCCGATAGTAGAAGCTTAATAAGAGTTAATATTACGGATGCTTCTTTAGCTGAGAAACGTGTTAATATTTTAATGGGCGATAAGGCAGAACCAAGAAAAGAGTGGATTAATGAAAATGTTATTTTCACTTTAGAAGATGATTATAGTATTGAGAGGTAAAGGTTATGGAAAGTGTACTTAAAAGAATAGAAGATTACTCTCTAGAAGATATAATGGGGGATAGATTTGGTTCATATGCGAAAGCGATTATTCAAGAAAGAGCTATTCCCGATGTTAGAGATGGTTTAAAACCCGTACAGAGAAGAATTTTATACTACATGTATGATGAACACAATACCTATGATAAACCTTATATTAAATGTGCTTATACGGTTGGTGGTGTTTTAGGTAAGTTCCATCCCCATGGCGATTCTTCCGTATATGATGCGATGGTAAGAATGAGTCAGTGGTGGAAACAATCTACACCATTAATTGAAATGCACGGTAATAATGGGTCGATGGATGGAGACCCTGCCGCCGCTTATCGGTATACGGAATCGCGACTTGCTAAAATCAGTAGTGAACTAGTTAAAGACTTAGATAAAAATACGGTTACATGGGCTCCAAACTTTGATGATAGATTCTTGGAGCCTACGGTTTTACCAGCAAAATTTCCTAATTTACTTGTTAATGGCGCAAATGGAATAAGTGCTGGTTATGCTACCAATATTCCGCCTCATAATTTAGGAGAAATAATTGATGCCACCATTAAAAGAATTGAAAGTCCTAACTGTCGGTTAGAAACGATTTTAGAAATAGTTAAAGGACCGGATTTTCCAACTGGAGGTATTGTTGAAGGTAAAACGGGAATTGTCGATGCATTTACTAGTGGTAAGGGAAAAGTAATTGTAAGATGTAAATATGAAATTCATAAAGAAAAAGGTAAAACGCAAATTATTATTACGGAAATTCCTTTTGAAGTAAATAAACAAGCTTTAGTTTATAAAATGGAAGCTATAAGAATTGATAAAAAAATTGATGGTATTGCCGAAGTTCGTGACGAAACTGATCGAGATGGATTAAGAATTGTTATTGATTTAAAGAAAGATGCTAACCCAGAACTTATCATGAATTATTTCTTTAAAAATACGGAAGCCCAAATAGCTTATAGTTATAACATGGTTGCGATTGTAAACCAACGTCCGATGACGCTAGGAATCTTACCAATATTAGATGCCTATATTGCTTATCAAAAAGGAGTTATAACGAATCGTACGAAATTTGATTTAGAACATGCAAAAAAAGAATTCCATATTCTAGAAGGTTTAATGAAAGCTGTAAGTATTATGGATGAAGTAATTAAAGTCATTAGAGCTTCTAAAAATAAGAGTGATGCCAAAGAAAACTTAGTTAAAGAATTTGCATTTACTATGGAACAAGCCGAAGCTATTGTGATGTTACAACTATATCGTTTAACTAATACCGATATTTTAGAAGTTCAAGAAAAAATGGCAGATTTAGAAAAGAAAATGCATATCTGGGAACAAATCTTAAATAATGAAGAAGCATTAAAACATGTTATGAAAACGGAATTAAGATTAATTAAAAATGAATATGCTACGCCAAGAAAAACTGTGGTTAAAGATGAAATTACCGAGATTAAAATCGATACTACTTCTTTAATTTCTAAGGAAAACGTGTATGTTACGATTTCGAATGAAGGGTATATTAAAAAAGTATCGGAAAAATCTTATGCTTCTTCAAAAGATGAACCAACCGCTTTAAAACCAGGTGATTATTTAATAGGAAATTATCACTTAAATAACTTAGATACGATTTTGGTATTCACAAATTTAGGTAATTATTTATACATTCCAGTACATACCATTTTTGAAGCCAAATGGAAAGAACTGGGGAAACATATTAGTAATTTAGTATCTATTTCGGAAAATGAGAAGATTATAGCATCTTTAGTATTAAAAGATAAAAATAAAAATGTGGTCTTTGTTACGAGAAATGGACAAGTAAAACAAACTAAATTAGAAGATTTAATCGTATCACGTTATTCTAAAGCTTTATCGGCATATAAATTAAAAAATGATGATGAAGTTATAAGTGTGTCTTTAGCAAAAGATAGAACGATAATGGTAACTAAGAATGGTAAGTATTTAAATATGAGTACTGGTGATATTCCGATTGTGGGAGCACGAGCGAGTGGGGTAAAAGGTATTACTTTAAAAGATGATGCAGTAGTTAGTGCGACGACATTTGATGAAAGTGATGCTTATTTAACAATTATAACTGATCATAAAACAGCGAAACGCTTAAAATTAAGTGAACTTGCTACCCACCAAAGAACTAGAGGAGGAGATGTTTTAATCAAAAAAGTTAAATCAAGTCCTTACCTGGTTACAAAAGCATTTACTGGTAACGCAAGTGATGTTATACTTCTTAAAAGTGATAGTGAATTAAAAGAGTTAAAGGTAAGTGAAATACCAATTATGGATGCTTCTTCAACGGGTAGTGCCATATCAAAATATAACTTAGATGATACTGCTAAAGAATGCTTATTAGAAGAATATATTTCCAAGAAAAAAGAAGAAAAATCTAAAGAAGAAATTCCCGAAGAACCTAAGAAGGAACAAATTGAAGAATTAACTATCGATAATTTCTTAGATGATTTTAAATTATAGGCAAAAATCACCTTACTATTTCATATCTTATAGTAGGTGATTTTTATATGGCGACGAAAGAAGAATTTAAAAATTTTGCCAAAATGCATCCGGAACTTATAGAAAGTATTAATGATAATACGATGACTTGGCAAAAGTATTATGAATTATATGATATTTATAAAGATGATGAAGAAGTGTGGAAACCATATCTTACGAAAAAAAGTACTACTCCTAATTTAAAAGGTATAACTGATATGGTTAAAAATATTAATACGGGTAATATTCAAAAACACCTAGATACAGCCAAAAAAGCCATTGATTTTTTAGGAGAATTATCTAATAAAGGTGGTAGTGCGATAGAAAGTTTAAAAGGTCCAGCGGTGCCACGACCGATTACTAAATTTTTTGGAGATTAGAATATGCAACTTAATGTTTTAAATTCTTTATATGAAGATAAACTTTTCCCTTATTTAAAGGAAAATAGTGAATGGATTAAATATTTAAATCGAAATCCTAAAAATTATGAAATGTTTAAAAATGAAATAAAGACCAAATATAAGCTCCGTAGGACTGATAAAATAAATAATGCAATAGAAAATATTGATTTAATTTCTAATGTGTTAAATATCTTAAAATAGTATTGATTTTTTCCTTTTCCTATTTTATAATTAAAATAGTAAGGAGCATAAAATTTATGAAAATATTAAATAAAAAGGGTTTTACATTAGTTGAGTTATTAGCAGTTATCGTAATCTTAGCAATACTTATCTTATTTGCATTACCAGCTGTAATCAGTACTATGGAAACTGCGAGAGCTGGAGCATTTAAAAACGAAGTTAATGCGGTGGTAAATGATGCTCAAACTGCTTTTTCAAGAAAGAGTTTCTCTAATAGCCCTGATATTAAACCTGTAACAATTGGGGGAGTTACTTATCGGTATATGTGTATGACTTTAAAACAATTATATACAGAAGGTTATTCTCAAAAAGCGCAATATGATGATGAAACAGCTTATAAAGGTCGTTATATGATATTTGTTCCTACAGCTATAAGTACTACAGCAGAAAGCAATAACACTATAATTTCTATTCAATATTATAATGGGCAATTTACTGTTAATAATATGTATTATTCTGAAACTTCAAGTGATAAATATACGCCAAGTTATCAAGATATAAGCGGAGATGCTGAGTTTGGTAAATGTCCTTCAGCAGATCCTAAAGAGATTCCTCATACAGCAGCATCAGCAGGTTAAGGTAAAACTTAACCTTTTTAATTTGCTATAATGTAAGTTCCATGATAAAATTATATATAGGTTGATAGTATGGAATTTGGAAAAAAAGAAAAAATATTGGTTTCGATAATTTTAGGATGTGTGGTAATTCTATTTGGTATTTTTATTTTAAAAAATAGTATTTTTTATGATTATGAGAAAAGTTTAAATGCATCTTTAGTTAGTTATCCTGATAGTAAGGATATTAGTAAAATTAATAATATTTTAGAAAGATACCAAAATAATGAAATAATTACTAATAAAATAAATAAATTAATATTAAATAATATTGATTTATGGATTGATAATTTTAATAAAGATTATAAAAATATTAAGGATTTAGATAGTTCTTATAACGAGATTAAAGAAGTTATTAAAGATTATCTTAAGGAAAGTAAAGATAAAGTAGCAAAGAATCATGAAACAGAATATTATGATTTGATAGAAAGATTATACTTATCTAAAAAAGATTATTTTAGTGGATTAGAGTATTATCAAAATGAAGATTTTGGTGCAGCTTATGAAAGCTTTAATAAAGTAATTAAAATAGATAGTAGTTTTAATTTAATACCACCTTTAATAGATAATTGTATTAATAATTATTTAGATAAAATTTATAAAGAGGTAAATACTTATGAAGAACAAATAGACGATAATAATAGAAAAGATATTCTTAAAAAAATATTAGATATTTTAAATAATTATCAAAATAAGGGCAGTATCGATTTGAGTATTAGTAAAAGTTTTAACGAAACTAAAGATAAGTATTTAAGTCAATTACAACAAGTTTATGAAGAAGAATTATTAAAGTTAGTAGATAGTAAGAAATATGAGGAAGCTAAAAACGTTTTAGATGAAGTGGGTACTTATTTCATAGAAGATACTTTTAAAAATATTAGAGAAGATATAAATAACCATTTACCAGTTAATTTAAAAGAGTTACCAGTAGCTAGTAAAAGCGGTTGGTGGGTAATAGGAGATAAAATTATTTTACAAAAAGGACCTTATAAAGATTTAGAAAGTAATATTTTAGTATATAATTTAAATAAAGAGTATAAGAACCTAAGTTTTGACATAGTAAGCTTAAGTAAAGTAAAAAAAGATAATACTAATATGTATTTAAAAATATATAGTGATAATAAACTAATTTATACTTTAGACTATTTTACTTATAATAGTAATAAAATAAAATGTAATCTAAATGTGTCAAATACTATGGAATTAAAAATAGAAGCGTATTATAATATAGATAGCAAGAGTGATATGAGTTTATTTGATTTCTTGGAATTAGAAAATGGTATTTTAGAAAAGAGTTGATATTATGAAGAAAAAAGAAATTGATACTAATACAATCAATGAAGTAGTTGGTATTACTAAGAAAATCCTAAATATTTTATATGTTGTCATGATTATAGGAATTGTGTTCTTAGCAACTTTACTTATTAAAGAATGGGGTATATTCTCATTTATTATAACCTTATGTAAAGTAGCAACACCATTCTTTATTGGTTTTGCTATTGCTTGGATATTTAATCCCTTGGTATGTAAATTAGAAGATAGGGGAGTAAAAAGAGGTTTAGCATCAATTATTGTTTATATTGTTTTTATTCTTTTATTACTAGGTTTCTTCTATTTATTAATTCCGACAGTATATGACCAAATAAATGAATTAATTAGTTCCTTACCAAGTATTTTAAGTAGTTTAGAGTCTTGGCTTAGTAAGATAATGGCTAATTTAAAAGATTTTGATTTTATTAATATGCAAAATATTGAAGATACAATTATTGGAAATATTGAAGGATTTATCTCTACTACAACGCAAAATCTTCCAACTTTAATAATGAATTTAATTGGTAATGTTTTCTCTGGTCTTGGGACTTTAGCTATTAGTTTAGTTATCGGTATTTATATGTTATTTGATTTTGATAGAGTATCTGACCATTTAATGCGTTTTATCCCTAAAACTCATAAATTTGAAATTAAAACTTTAATTACCAATATTGGAGAAGAGTTAAGAAAAGTTGTAAATGGGACATTATTTATTGCTTTAATGGTTGGTGTTTGTGATACGCTTGGGTTTATGGCGGTAGGACTTAAAGCCCCATTACTATTTGGTATCCTTTGTGGTATTACTGATTTAATTCCATTTATTGGACCTTATATTGGTGGTATTGCCGCTGTTGTTGTCGGTTTTTCCCAAAGTGTTTTAATTGGGGTTTTAACAATTATTATTGCCGTGGTAGTTCAAACGCTCGAAAATTATGTTTTACAACCAGTAGTTATGAGTAAGACAATGCAATTACATCCTGTAACGATTATGATTGGATTATTAATATTTGGTCATTTCTTTGGTATTGTGGGTATGGTTTTAGCAACACCAACTATGGCTTTATGTAAAGTAATATATCGTTTCTTTGCCAGTAAATATGATTGGTTTAATAACGATTTATTCTAATAGAGGGTTTAATATATGAAAGTATTTTTAATAGCTGGCAAAAGTGGGTCAGGCAAAAACGAAGTAGCAAAACTAATAAAAGAATATTATTTAAAAAAAGAAGAGTCAACGGTGATTACTTCTTTTAGTAAGTATTTAAAATTATTTGCTTATGAAATGACGGACTGGGATGGCAAAGATGAAGAAAAACCAAGAAAGTTTTTGCAAAACTTAGGTAGTATAATAAGAGAAGATATGCACTGGCCATATTTTCTTATTGATAGAATGTTTAAAGACTTAGAAATATATGATAGATATTTTGATAATGTGGTTATTTGTGATGTGAGATTAATAGAAGAAATAAAGATGTTTAAGAAAGAAATCGAATCTTGTTATGCGATATGCGTTAAAGGACCATTAAATGACAAACTAACTAAAGAAGAACAAAATCATATTACGGAGATTGAACTTGATAATTTTAGTGATTTCGATTATACTATAGAAAATTTTAAACACGGAGAATTACATACTAAAGTAGAGAAGATGTTGGAGGAATTAACATGAATTTAAAAGATTTATATATTAATTTTTTTGTGAGTAAAGGTCATAAACAAATTCCTAGTGCTCCCGTAGTACCGGAAAATGATCCATCAGTATTATTTAATACCGCGGGTATGCAACCATTAGTACCATATTTAATGGGAGCACATCATCCTTATGGTAAGAGATTATGTGATTATCAAAAATGTGTTAGAACAAATGACTTAGATTCCGTCGGTGATACTACGCACCATACTTTCTTTGAAATGTTAGGTAATTGGAGTTTAGGGGATTACTTTAAAGATGAAAGTATTTCTTGGAGTTTTGAATTTTTAACGGAAGTTTTACATATTCCTAAAGAAAAATTAGCAGTAACCGTATTTAAAGGAAATGACTTAATTCCCATGGATGAAGTAAGTTATAATAAATGGTTGAGTTTAGGTATTCCTAAAGAAAGAATTGCTCTTACCGAAGAAGATAATTTCTGGATTGCAGGAGAAACTGGGCCTTGTGGACCAGATACCGAAATATTCTATTATCGCAGCGATAAAGAAACACCTAAAAACTTTGATGAAAGTGATGAAAATTGGGTGGAAATTTGGAATAATGTTTTTATGGAATTTGTGAAAAGTGCTGATGGTAAAATTAGTGAACTTCCTAATAAAAATGTGGATACCGGAATGGGTGTAGAAAGAACTACCGCCATATTAGAAGGGGTTAATGATAACTACGCTTCTAGCATATGGAAAGATATAATTGCAACGATTAGTGAAATATCAGGCTTGCCTTATCGAGGTAATGAAAAGAGTATGCGAATTATTGCTGACCACTTAAGAACGGCGGTATTTATAAGTGCTGATTATGCAGGAATTAAACCAAGTAATACTGACCAAGGTTATATCTTAAGAAGATTAATAAGAAGAGCAATCCGTCATGCTAAAAAATTAAATATTGATATTAATAGTGATTTTGAAAGTATTATTGCCAAAAAAATCTTAGACCAATATCAAGATTATTATCAAGAGTTAAAAGATAATTATGATGTAGTCTTAGAAGTTTTAAAAAACGAAAAAATTAAATTTAATCGGACTTTAGAAAAAGGTTTAAAAGAATTTAACAAAATTACTAGTAAAAATGAAAATATTGATGCTACAACGGCATTCCATTTATATGATACTTATGGGTTTCCAATTGAACTAACAGTAGAAATGGCTGCCGAATTAGGTTTAGAAGTTGATGAAAAAGGTTTTGAAGCAAAATTTAAGGAACACCAAGAATTATCTCGTACGGCGTCAGCTGGTAAATTTAAAGGTGGTCTTGCTGGTAACGGGGAAATCGAAACTAGATACCATACGGCAACGCACTTACTTAATGCCGCTTTAAAAGAAGTAGTTAGTAAAGATGTTCATCAAAAAGGAAGTAATATTACAGAAGAAAGAATGCGTTTTGACTTCTCTTGTGATCATAAATTAACTGATGAAGAAAAAGCTAAAACGGAAGAATTAGTAAACAAATGGATTAAAGAGGATTTAAAAGTAACAGTTACAGAAATGCCGAAGAGTGAAGCCATTAATTCTGGAGCAGAATGTATGTTTATTGAAAAATATCCAGATATTGTAACAGTTTATAGCATTGGAGATGTTTCTAAAGAATTATGTGGTGGACCGCATGTTAAGAGTACTAAAGAATTAGGGAAATTTAAAATAATTAAAGAAGAAGCAAGTAGTGCCGGCGTAAGAAGAATTAAAGCCGTACTTACTAATGAATAGAATATCACTTAAAATAAGTGATATTTTTACAATAACATTATATATAGGCAAGTTAACTAATAGTGTATTATAATTATAAATAGAGATACCATTTGTGGGGTTCTAATCTCTAGTTCGCAACGTCTTTTTAAGGCATCCAATTACTTTAGAAGAGATACTTGCGAAAGGAGGGATTTGTTATGTATCAAATCAACTTCTTAGAAAGGTGGTTTTGGTTATAGCATATCTTGTTATGTTTGCTGTAATTCTAGTAGTAATTTCTAGAATATTAAGCGACCATAATAAATAGAACACCGTAGTGTTCTACTAGTCAAACGAACTAAGTTAGAGTACCACATAGCGAAATGGTATCTCTTTTTCGTTTCTATATATATTATATACCTAAATTTACTAAAAATGCAATATGAAATTTTTGTTGGAAGCTGCTGAAAAAGTATACAAATGATATGTAAAATGGTAAAATGTTGTAAAGTATAGTAAGGTAGTTGAGATATA
>CANRME010000009.1 GCA_947631655.1 uncultured Bacilli bacterium
ATACTTACTACTGATATTAATAATATTAAAGATTTTTTATCAAATAATTTCATATATACACAATCCTACCTTATGTGTATATCTTATCATTTTATACCCCCCCCCGTCAAGAAAAAATTGGAAATTTATGTCTTACTAAAGAATAGATATTTTCACATACTATAATTGGAAGGTGATAACATGAAGAAACCAAAAATGATTTTAGCAACTATCCTACTTTCTTTTATGCCATTATCTACCTTGGCTTATTCCGATAAAGTCATTTTAGGTGGTAGTAATATTGGTATTGAAATCCAAAATGATGGAATTTTAGTAGTGGGTTTTTACGAAGTTAATAATAATTATAATACTGCTAATATGGCTTTAGGAGATATAATTACCCATGTTAATAATGTACCGGTAAGTACAATTAGTGATTTAATTAATAGAATAGATGAATATATTAAAGATAATAAAGTTACTTTAACTTATAAAAGAGATAATAAGGAATATAAAACGGAATTAGAATTAACTAAAGAAGATGGAATTTATAAAACCGGGTTATATGTTAAAGATAAATTAAGTGGGTGTGGTACTTTATCATATATTGACCCGGAAACCAAAGTTTATGGAGCTTTAGGACACACCGTTTTAGAAAGTACGACTAATAAGAAAATTGAAGTAAAAAGCGGATTTATTTTTGATACTGAAGTTATCAAAATTGATAAAAGTGAAAACGGTAATCCAGGAAGTAAAACTGCAAAATTTAATACAAGTGTTAAATATGGAGATATTGAAAAAAATACCGACGTGGGAATATTTGGAACTTTTAATGGCGACATTGATACCGATTCTTTAGTCCCTATCGCCGATATTGATGAAGTAAAAACCGGTAAAGCAACAATTTTAACGGTTATAGAAGGTAAAAAGGTTGAAGAATTTGAAATTAATATTTTAAAAATTGATAAAAAGCATTCTGTTAAAAACTTTTATTTTGAAGTTACCGATGAAAGATTATTATCGAAAACCGGCGGAGTTATTCAAGGGATGAGTGGTAGTCCAATTATGCAAAATGGTCATTTAATTGGGGCCGTTACGCACGTATCAATTGATAAAGTAAATACAGGTTATGGAATTAGTATTATAACAATGTTAGAAGAAGGAGATAAATAACCTTCTTTTTTGCATAAAAAATAATGCCTTAAGCATTATCTTCAATTTCAAAGTCTTCTAATTTACCATTTTCGGTTAATATTTTGTTAACTTTTTCTTCGGCATTTTTAAGTTTATCGCTACAATATTTTACAAGTCTCATAGCATCACTATATTTATTAATAGTTTTATCTAAGTCCGCATTACCACTTTCTAGTTCTTTAACGATAGCTTCTAATTCTTGTAGTGCTTCTTCAAAACTTTTTTCTTTTACTTCAGCCATTTTTATTCTTCTCCTTCCCTATTTATTTCTAATACTCTTCTAAGTTCATTATTTTCATTTATGAGAGCATTAATATCTTGTTCATCTTGAAACTTTGCCGTTTCTAATTCATAAATTTTTGTTTCTTTTTCATCTAATTCTCTATTAAATTCATTAACATAAAACTCTAATATAGCAAGTTTATCTTCATTAAGACGTTCTTTTTCACTAATTTTTTCTTTCTCTTCTTGAGCTTTAACATACATAATTAAGATTTTAAGACAGTCATGAACTTTCTTGGTATAATCAGATAATCCTCCAACACCATATAAGTATGAATTAATAAAAACTTTTAAAAATTCAAGACTGTCATTTTTCTCGGAAACTAAGTCATAAATCATCATCTTATAATTTTTTTCAATTATAGTATAAAGACTTAAAAATTCATTTACTAAAGTACCAATATTTTCAGCCATATTAATTAACTTATCATACAATAAAGGTTTTTCTAAAGCTTTTTCTTGGAGTATATGATAATAAACGATGTTACCATTTTTATAATAAGGTATAAATTTCCAAAAATTGGCATTAAATTCATCAAAACGAGCATCAATTTCTTCTAAATAAGATTCTAAAATTTCAACAGGTGTTAAATTAGTATTATTTAATAATTCTTCTAAATTGGTTTCCATTAATTATCACCTAACACCCTTGCTAATTTAAGTTCGATTTTTTCATTTGTGAGATCATTAATATTTTGTTTATCTTGAAATATTACAGCTTCTAAATCCGAAATCTTAGTTTCTTGTTCATCGATAATTCTATTTAATTCTGCAACATAAAATTCTTCGATATATTTCTTTTCTTTCTTTGTTATATTTTTGGTATTTTCTTCTTTTAAACAAAAACATATCCCATAGGCCCTAAATTTATTAATAATATCTTTTATATCATGTTTTATATCAGAAATCATCAAGGTACCAGGAAATAATAGATTTTTCATATTATATTTGTGTTGTAAATTGCGTCTTAAATCAACAATTTGGTATTCAAGGTGTTGTAATTCAGGATTATTTATATAGTATTTATTAAAAACTAGTTTGGCAAGCATAATAAATTCTTTTATTAAATTTGTAATTTTCTTTTTTTGAGGTTCTAAATTCTCTTTATTTATATATTTTTCATAAAAAACATTTGAACAGATATAATTGATATAAAAATTCGTATAAATTTCAAATTGTTTAGTAATCTCTTCCTCATAGTACTCTAAAATTTGAATTGGAGTTAAATTGGTATTATTAAGTAATTCTTCTAAATTTGTTTTCATAAGCATTTCTCTTTCTAAAATACCCTTTTATTCTTTTACTTCGTTTACTTTAGCAGTAATACTTCCTTTATGAAGTTTAATATTTATTATATCATCTTTTTTAATATCAGCAGTATCTTTTATAGTTAGATTATCTTTACTAACAATACTATAACCTTTTTCTAAAATACCTAAAGGATTTAATAAATCTAAAGACTTAATTATTAAGCTCATTTTATTTTTCCTATTATCTAATAGTGTTAATGGATTTTGTAAAATATAGCTATTACTTAATTTATCTAAATTAAGAGTAGATTTTTCTAAGATAGTTTTCATATGTTTATTTAAGATATCGACATAACTATCTAGTTTTTGTTCTTTTATTTCATAAGATACAAATGGATTTTTTAAAACATAAGATTCACTTAAAGTTGTTAATTTATCTTTTTTATGTTTAATATTAGAACTAATATTTTCGTGTAAACGAATAGATATTTGATCTAAGTATTTAAAAATATCATACATATTGGGAACAGCCATTTCGGCGGCCCCAGTTGGAGTCGGAGCTCTTAGATCGGCCACATAATCGGCGATGGTAAAATCAGGTTCATGTCCTACCGCACTAATTACAGGGATTTTACAATCATAAATGGCGCGAGCGACGATTTCTTCATTAAAGGCCCATAAATCTTCAATACTTCCACCACCACGACCACAAATAATTAAATCTAAGTCATAATTTTGAGCAACTTCTAATTGTTTTACAATACTTTCTTTAGCTCCTACTCCTTGCACTAAAGCGGGAAATAAAATAGTTTCACATATTGGGTATCTTCTTTTAATCGTTGATAAAATATCTCTAATCGCGGCGCCGGTCGATGCGGTGATAATACCAATTTTTTTAGGAAATCTTGGCATTTTCTTTTTATGTTCAGCAGCAAATAAACCTTCTTCACTTAATTTTTTCTTTAATTTTTCATATTCGATATATAGAGAACCTAACCCATCTACTTGCATATCATCAACATAGATTTGATAATTACCGGTAGCTTCATAAACACTGATACGACCGCTTACTAAGACTTTCATGCCATCTTCGGGTTCAAATTTAAGTAAAGAAGCAGAGGAAGCAAACATCACAGCATTAAGACGGCTTCCTTCATCTTTTAAAGTGAAATACAAGTGTCCTCTAGTATGATGTTTGTAGTTGGAAATCTCACCTTTTAAATAAACTTTATTTAAATGAATATCGGTATCAAATTTAGCTTTTATATATCTATTTAAATCACTTATCGTTATATAATTTATATCCATAGCTAATCCTTTATATATTTATCTAAAACCGCATTAATAATACTTTTTAAAGCGTCATCATCATATTTTTTAGCTAGTTCTAAAGCTTCATTAATAACTACGATTTCCGGAGTATCCATGTATTTTAATTCAAATAAAGCCATTCTTAAAATAGAAGCACCCGTTTTTTCTAATCTTTTAATTGTCCAGTTTTCTAAATATTTATTAGCTAATTCATCTAGTTCATCTTTATAAGTAATAACCCCATAAACTAAGTCTCTTACAAATTCATTATCAACTTCTAAATTTTCTTTTATGATATCTTCAATATTATAATCAATTTTATTTGCTTCTCTAATTTCAATTTGATATAAAATAATCATGGCTTGTTCTCTTAATTCACTACGTTTATGTTCCATAATTTCACCTACTTCTTGTCCACTAATAAAATTGTATCATATTCTTAAATTATTAACAATTATAATTTATTTAACATTTTTACAAATAATTAACATTTGTTATAGACAAGTTAACTAATAGTGTATTATAATTATAAGTAGAGATACATTTGATAGTTAGGTGTTTTAACCTCGGTCCATTTTTTATGAACATAAATATATGGAGGAGGTGGGGTCCTATGAATGGAGTAAGTTTTGGATTACTTAGTAATCTTGGTAGTACTTTTAATAGTACTATCACAAATTTATCAGTCAAAAGACTAAAAAAAGAATACACCTACTCATCACTGAATAGGTGTATTCGAAACAGATTATCTGGACTGAGAAACATCTAACAAAGGAAATCAAATGTATCTCTTTTTTGTTTCTATAAATATTATATACATAAATTTACAGAAAATGCAAGTATTATTTAAGTTTATTCTTTATTTCATTTAAATATTCTAAAGCTTGTAAAGGGGTAATATTATTGACATTTATTTCTTTTAATTCCGTAATAATTTCTTTATTAGGGTCATCTTCTTCTTTAGGATTAAAATCAAAACTTATTTGATTTACAACACTAGTATTATTACTTTTAGTTTCATAAATTTTAAGTAATTCTTTAGCTTCATTTAAAACTTTATTTGGCATGTTAGCCAGTTTCGCAACATGGATACCATAACTTTTATCCACGGCACCATCTACTACTTTATGTAAGAAGATAACGTTATCATTTTCTTCTTTAGCTTCAATATGAATATTTTTGATACGGGCATCATCTTCTGCTAAAGTAGTTAGTTCATGATAGTGAGTACTAAAAAGTGTGATACAACCGATGTCAGTTATATATTTAAGAATCGCCCCTGCTAAACTCATACCATCATAAGTGGAAGTACCTCTTCCTAATTCATCAAATAAGACTAAACTTTTAGAAGTAGCATTAGATAAAGCGCGTTCCGCTTCTTTCATTTCGACCATGAAGGTAGATTCTCCCCCTACTAAGTCATCACTAGCACCAATTCTCGTAAATATCTTATCAATAATAGGAAGATTAGCACTACTTGCTGGAACAAAAGAACCAATTTGGGCCATAATGACGATAATCGCTAACTCACGCATGTAAGTACTTTTACCACTCATATTAGGTCCAGTAATTAAAAGAGTTTTAATCCCATCTTTGATAATACAATCGTTTTTAACATAAACTTCTTTACTAACGCGTTCCACCACGGGATGGCGACCCTCTTTAATTTCGACTATACCCTCTTCATTTAAAGTAGGTCTTACATAACTATTTTCTTCGGCAATAATCGCTAAACTTACTAAAGCATCAAGACTTGCAATAATATCGGCATTACTATTTAAATCAAAAATGCATTTCTTAACACTTTCTTTAATCTCATTAAATAAGTTATATTCTAGTTCATAGATTTTTTCTTCGGCATTTAAAATTAAACTTTCTTTTTCTTTTAATTCGGGTGAAATAAATCTTTCACAGTTAGTTAGAGTTTGTCTTCTTTCCCAACCAAATTCATCTTTTACTTGTTTAGCTTGACCTTTACTTACTTCAATATAGTATCCAAATACTTTGGTATACCCTACTTTAACATTTTTAATACCAGTTTCTTCTTTTATTTTTTCTTCTAGGGATGCAATAAAGTTTTTACCACCACTACGGATTTCTTTTAGTTCATCTAATTCTTTATTATAACCTTCTTTAATTAAGCCCCCTTCTTTAATACCAATAGGAGGATTTTCAACCAAACTATTTTCAAGTAAATCTTTTAATTCCGTTAATTCTTTTAAAATATCAGTAAAACCAAATTTATTAATACTTTCATTAATCTTAGGAAAATATTTTAAACTATTTAAAATTTGTAATAAGTCTCTAGCATTTACTATACCGGTATTTACTTTACTACATAATCTTTCTAAATCATATACTTCATCTAGGTAAGTACGCAATTCTTCTCTCGTAATAAAATTAGAATTAATAGTATCAATGGCATCATATCTTTTTTCAATACTTTCTTTATCGACTAAAGGAGCAAGTAACCAGTTCTTTAGTTTCCGACTTCCCATCGCGGTTTTAGTTTTATCTAACAACCAAATTAGGCTATAAGTTCTTTCATTTAAACGAATAGTATTTACAAGTTCTAAGTTTCTTATGGTATGAATATCCATTTGTAAAAATTCATTATTATTTAATATTTTTATTTCTTTAACATGAGACAAATCATTTAGTTCTCTTACCGTTAGGTAATACCATAAATGTTTAACACTGGTTTTAAAACTTTCTTTTTCTAAAGGGTTTATTAAATACTCATAACCGCTATTTAAGTATTCATAACTTAGGGTAAGTTCAATACCATATTTATTATGAAAATCTGTAAGCTTATCAAATAGGTCTTTATCACTAACGACAATTTCTTTAATACCTTGTTTTAAAATTTCTTCTTGTAATTTAATTAAGTTATGATTAATTTCGGTAATAAAAAACTCACCAGTTGAAATATCGCCGAAGGTTAGAATATAATTGATACCATAATCTATTACACTACCGATATAGTTATTTTCATATTCTTTTAACATAGAGTTATCAACAATACTACCTTTACTATAGACATTAATAACTCCCCTTTTAACTACCCCTTTAGCACTTTTAGGGTCTTCTAATTGCTCACATATAGCGACTTTATAACCTTTACTAATTAATTTTTCAATATAAGGTTTAACAGCATGGAAAGGAACTCCACACATGGGAATTCTTTCATCTAAACCCGCATTTTTACTCGTTAAAGTTAGTTCTAGTTCTCTGGAACATAATATACCATCTTCAAAGAATAATTCATAAAAGTCTCCTAAACGATAAAACAATAATTCATCAGGATAGTTATCTTTAATCTCCATGTATTGTTTCATACCGGGACTTAAGCGTTCTCTATCTACTTCATTTCTTTTCATACTGCATCACTACCTAGTATTATAGCAAAAATAAGGAAAAAAAAGAATAAATTATTTTGTTCTAAATTGCGATGATTAAGAAAATATGGTAAAATAATTTCGAATTAAAGTAATAAAGAAGGTTGTAGTTTATGAAGAATAAAAAGAGAAATTCTAAAATATACATAATATTTAAAATTATCCTCTCTTTTATTCTAGCTTTAAGTATTGTTTTAGATCATTTAGTTGTCTATAGTGGAAATCTATTTGGAACTTTAAAAGAAAATTATATTCAACAATTTAAATTAACGGATATATTTGTACTCTTACTTTACTTTATATTATTCTTTTTAATAATTAGTATAATCGAAATAATTGCTTATAAATATTTAGGATTAACAGATAAAAAAAGATGTAAATCAAAATTTAAAATACTTTTTATTACCTTAGGAATTATTTTACTATGTTGGGCACCCTATTATTTATCATATTTTCCAGGAGGAATATTTTCAGATACAACTAACTCACTGGCTCAAGCTATTGGAGTTATGGAATTTAACAATCATAATCCGATTTTGTATTCTCTAATTTTAAAAGTATTTATTTTTATCGGAGGAAATATTCAAAGAGGGATGGAATTATTTACAATTTTCCAAGTTTTAGGTATGGCTGTTTCTTTAGCTTATTTTGTACAATGGTTATATAATAAAAATGTTAAAATGTCTTATATAATATTAGTTATAATATACTTTTCATTATTTAATTTATTTCCCTTATATGCAGTATCGATATGGAAAGATACCCCTTTTTCAATAGTTTTATTTCTATATACCATAGAACTTGCTAATATTATACTCAGTAAAGGTAAAACATTAAGTAATATAAAAACTATTATTATTTACCTCTTATTAGCTTCTTTAGTTATTCTTTTAAGAAATAATGGTATATATATTGTTACAGTAATAACTTTAGTTTTAATTATCGGATATAATAAAGCACTAAAAAAACAAATTAAATTATTTAAAATATCAGCGATTTCTTGTTTATTGGCTTTAGTTTTTATAGAAGGACCTGTTTTTAATTATATGAATATGAATACAGAATTTGTAGAAAATCTAGGAGTTTTAATCCAACAAATTGGTTATGTTACATCTTCGGAAGGAAAAATTAGTAATAAAGAAAAAGAAGTTATAAACAATATTATTCCGATTACCATATTAAAAGAAAATTATACTCCTTTAATAGTAGATTCAATTAAATGGCATGAAAGTTTTAATAATCAATATTTAGAAGAACATAAAAAAGAATTTTTTAAAACTTGGTTTACAATATTTTTGAAAAATCCTAGACAATATATTGATGCTTATCTTTTAAATACTTTAGGATTTTGGAATATGAATAAGGAAGATTTTGCAGGAGCTTATGTAAATCCCACAATGTGGGGTGGAACAGATAATGTTAGTAATGTTTATCAAAAGGACTTAATCTATAATATTTTTAATCATTCTATTAGAGAGTATATTTACCCTAAAAAAGCTTTAAACTCGGCATTTTTCTTATATTTAACCTTGGTAGCTTTATTATTTGTTATTAAAAAACAAAGTTATAAAAAAATTATCATCTTTTTACCATCTTTATTAACTTGGTTAACAATTATGGTTGCTGTACCATTGGCATTTAGTTTTAGATATACATATATTCTAATTTTAAACTTACCTCTATTATTTATTATCCAAGTTTTAAAAGAAAAATAGTTTTTAATTTTTTAAAGCCGATTACTATTAAACAAGGGAGAATAGTTCCAACTATAATATATATTGACCAGATATTTGAAAAAGCACAAGGAAAAGTCCCATAAATTAAAGGGTTGGTTTCGCCGATTAAATGAGCATATACTATATCTACTAATTTAAATGATAGGAAATGAAGAGCCATTATTTCAAAGGAATAACTTCCAATCATTGTAAAATTTTTCTTTAGATATTTAGATTTTAAAATAATTTTAGCTAAATATAAACAAAAATAGATACCTACAAAAGATATTAAATAAAATTTTAGACCAGGAATTTGATTAATAGATAATTCAATATTCCATTTAAATTTATTTACACATAAATATAAAAAGTAAATACTTGGTAAAAATAGATACCATTTTAAATAGATATTTAAGTCTTTAATTTTTCTTACATAATAAGCAAGTATATAAATAGGAATTACTAAGAAGGCTGTTTGTAAGTGATATAGTAAATTAACCTCACGAAGATTTAAATAAAGTCCTAATATTAAATTTAAAACTCCCCCACTAATTATAATTATATTTTTTAGATAACTTTTATTAAAAATCATAGAAATTTTGCGTCCAAAAAAGATTAGTAAACCAAAGATTGAGGTAGTAAATATTAGAAGAGGAACAAACCATAAAGCACCTGCTAAAACTTCACCACATTGAAAAATGGTGGAATTAATTATTTGGGTTACTATATCTAAAAAACTATATTTTTGAGTATTAATTATCATACCTAGTTTAAGAAAAATATTATGAAATAGAATTAAAAGAATAGAAAAAATTACGTATTTTATCCAATTAGATTTAAATCTCGTTAAAAAATTTAAATCGGGATGATCACCATATTTTTCTTCTTTATATAAATAACCTGATACAAAAAAGAAAATAGCTAAATGAAATAAATAAACATAGTATATTAAAGGTATACCTGTATGTCCTATAACAATACATAAAATACTTATTCCTTTTACAATATTCCAGTATGTTTTGTTTGTACTATTTATTTTCACTTTACCCTCCTAATATATAAAAATTATTATACTATTTTTTAATTGTTTTTTCAAACTTAGAAGGATTATTACTACAATTAAATTGAAACTTAATAGATGGAATAGTATAATAAAGTTAAATGAGGAGCATTTATGAAAAAGTTAATTCAAATAAATTCGGTATGTAATGGATCAACTGGAAAAATCATGGGCGATATTCAAAGAGAAGCTTTACATAATGGGTATGAAACTATTTCTATTTACGGAAGAAGAAAAGGATATCAAGATATAAAATGTATCAAAGTTGGAGGTCCATTATCTTTTTTTAATCATATTTTGCTCACGACAACATTAGATATGCATGGTTTGGGGTCTTATTTTAAAACCCAAAAAATTGTTAAAATCTTACGAAAAGAAAATCCGGATATAATTCATTTACATAATATACATGGTTATTATTTAAATTACCCTCTTCTTTTTAAATTTTTAAAAAAGGAATTTAAGGGTAAAGTTTTTTGGACATTACATGACTGTTGGCCATTTACAGGACATTGTCCATATTTTTCGATGATTAACTGTAATAAATGGAAACATATTTGTAATCATTGCCCTCAAAAAAGGAATTACCCTATTAGTTGGTTTAGGGATCGTTCTTCTAAGAATTATACAATGAAGAAAAAATGGTTTACGGGTTTAAAAAATTTAACTATTATCACTCCATCACAATGGTTAGAAAATTTAGTTAAAGAATCTTTTTTAAAAGATTATAAAATTGTAACGATAAATAATGGTATAGACTTAGATGTATTTCATCATGTTGAAGATAATTCAATTAAAATAAAATATGGGATTCCTTTAGATAAGAAAATATTACTAGGTGTTGCTAATATATGGGAAGAAAGAAAAGGCTTAAAAGATTTTATTGAACTCTCTAAAAAAGTTAGTAAGGATTATCAAATAGTATTAGTTGGAGTTACGAAAAAACAAATGAAAAAATTACCGCCAAATATTATGGGGATTAAGAGAACAGAAAATCAACTAGATTTAGTTAAACTATATTCTAGTGCAGAATTTTTTATAAATCCTACTTATGAAGATAACTATCCAACGGTGAATTTAGAAGCTTTGGCATGTAATACTGAAGTAATAACATATGATACGGGAGGTTCTCTAGAACAAATTAATGATAGTTGTGGAGTAATTATTAAAAAAGGAAGCTTAGAACAAAATATTGACAGTATAATAAATGCAATAAATAAAGAGTATTCTCGACCTTTTAAAGTAAGTGTAAATTTAGATAAAAAAAATATGGCAAAAGAAATTGCTAAGTTATATGAATAATAAAAGTAACTTTCTAAAATTTTAAAAGTTACTTTTATTTATTTCTGTTTCTAAAACTTTTAGCAAATCATCAAGACATTTTTCTTTTTTAAAATGTTTAACATAATAATTATAACTATTTTTAGACCATTCATCTATTTTTTTAGAATCTTTACTCATTTCTAAAATTAATTTAGCAAGTGTTTTATAATCATAAGAAGAGGTACAAAGTCCACAATCAGCTTCTAAAATAACATCTTTTACTTCGCCATTTATAGCACCAATAATTGGTTTAGCAGCTATCATATAAGATTGAACTTTAGCAGGTAGGGTATTATTTACAACTTCATTATCAACCATGGTTATTAAGAATGCATCAGCTAAATCGTAAAATTTTTTCATTTTAGCAACAGGAAAATATCCATAAAATTTTACATTTTTAAGATTATATTTTTTAGCTAATTCTTCACATTTCGTTTTACTAAGTCCATCCCCTACTATATGAAATAAAATATTTTTATTTTCTTTTAAAATATTAGCAGCTTCAATAATTGTTTCTACGCTTTGAGCAGGTCCAATATTACCAGCAAAAACTAAATCGAATATTTTATTATCAGTTTTTTTTGTATTTTTATAATCATCTTCGGCATAACTTGGTAAATATAAATATTGCTTTTCTTTGGGAAGTTTTAATTCATTAATAAAATACTTTTTAAAAGATTTACTACTACAAGTAATTAAATCAGCACTATTATAAGCATTATAACTCCATTTAGTAAGAATTTTATATGATAAGCTTTCTTTAGAAATTCCTCCTGTAGTAATACTTACGGGCCACTGATCTAAAACATGAATTACTAAAGGTATATGTTTTATTTTTTTTATAACTCTAGCTGGCCAAGTCATAGTTATAGGAGATAATTGATATACATAAATAATATCAAAATCCTTTTTCATAAAAAAAGCTTTGATACTACTTGATATAGCAAAAGACATATAGTTTATAATCATTCTCAAAGTAGAAGAACCTCTACCAATTAGAAAACATCTTTTTACTTTAACTCCATTTATAATTTCTTTTCTTTTTCTAAACCATTTATATTCTTTCAATACTTTTCCTTTAGGATAATTTGGTAAACCAGTTAAAACTGTAACATCATGTCCTTTTTTAACAAGTTCAAAACAGATATCATTAATTCGAAAATTTTCGGGGTAAAAATGTTGACATACTACTAAGATTTTCATAAACTCTCCTTTTATTTCTTTAAATAATATTTTAGCATTAAATAACACATCAAACAATGAAGTATCATAGTAATAGAATAAGCAAAAGCAGCTCCAGATAAAGCAAAATTTTTAATTAGCAATATTGAAGAAACAAGTGCTATAACAGAACTTATTATATAAATATATAATTGTTCTTTATTTCTTTTAATTACTGTTAAAATATTTGATATCATACTTACTAAACCATAAGCAATCGACCCAGCCATTATTATCATAAATGACAATTTATAATTTTCTAAATGTAAGTCATAAATAAAATTTAATACAGGGACTCCTAAAAAGAAAGCGATTATAAATACTGCTATTCCTATAATTATATATATACCATTAATTTTATTAACATAATTATTCATATTTTTCATATCTTTTTTGGCATATAATTTAGATATATCATTTAAGAATGGCATCAAAATATATGGACCACATA
The DNA here is from genome assembly GCA_947631655.1 of uncultured Bacilli bacterium. Lineage (GTDB taxonomy): Bacteria > Bacillota_I > Bacilli_A > RF39 > UBA660 > CALWAM01. Next base: position 13,185 of record CANRME010000009.1, read on the forward strand.
AACTTAAAAAAGTTGCCGGCATTACAATTACAGCAAAAATAGTTTGAAAACTATCTTCTAAGAAATACTCAATAACATATTTTTGACAATTACATAAGAATATATTTAAAAATGTAAATAGGAAAACCGGTAGAGTTTCTTTTAATAATTCGGGAACATTTTTAATAGTAATATAAAATTTAGTTTTATATAAAGTATAGAATTTTTTAATATCTATTATCATAATAATAAAATTAACAATTATTAACATTAGAATAGATAATATTAAATTTTTTGTAAAAATATCAACTATAAGAAAAGTTAGAACTCCTATTAAAGATTTAAAAAATAAGGATTTACCAATATAAGCTAGATCATCTTTTTTTTGAATAAAACCATAATAACAATCACTAATAGCTTCAATAATTTTAAATAGTGTTAATAAAATTACTATAGTTGATTTAAAGAAAGTAAAGCCGTTAATGATGCAAAATAGAATAATTAAAATACTTGTAATAAATGAAGTTAAGAATCGAGAAGTAAGATATTCGTTTATTGAAAAAGAATTTTCAACATCTGCAACTTGATAAACTCGATTGTAATAAACAGCAACAACGTAAAATAAACATGCTAAAGAAAAAGCGTAGGAAAATATTCCTGATAAATTAATTCCATTTATTCTTCTTACTATTATTAAAAGAAATAAAGAAATAAAAGCATTAGCAGTAATTCCCATCATATTCCAAATAACATTTTTTTTCTTTATCATTATGTTATAACCTCCTTTTATTTTATTGTTTTAATTATTTTATTTATTAAAATTTTCAAATATATTCCCAAAAAATATATAAAATGAGTTCTAAAATATTTTATATATTTTTTATCAACTATCTCTTTAGCTTTCTTATAATTTTGCAAATTAAAACTTAAAATACCATTAGCAAATATTGGAAATATAAATTTACCATATAATTTCTTGAGAGCTAACTCGTTGTTATAATACGCATCAATTCTATTTAAAATATGTAAATGATCTAAAGATATATTAGCGATTTTTTTAGTAGAATTATAGTTACTATTATTTCCAGAGGTAATAGTTCGATATATAGCACCATCTTTATTAAATAAATGAATATTACCATTTTTTAAACTATAAATACATTGAAATAAATCGCATATCATCTTATCACTAGTAAATATTTCTTGTAAATTTTTATTATTAGCTTCTTTTTTATAAATGTTTTTATACATTGTTTCAACACAGGAAAAGAATTTTAAATTTAAAAAGTCATTTAAGTTAGTGTCACATTCTTTTTTTACCCATTCAGGAGAATGCGTTATTATTCTACCCTTTTTGTTTACTTCACACCGTAAATCGCTTACTCCTATATAATCCGGATTATCTTTCAAGAAGTGATATTGAGTTTTAATTTTTTCTTTCCATATCCAATAATCATCGCCTTCTAATACAATAAAATACTTTCCCCTACAATTAACTATAGCATTCCAAGTATTATAAGTATTACCATGATTTTCTTTACTAAATAAATATTGTTTATTTTTTATTTTGTTATCATATTCTTTGATTATTTTAGTGGTATTATCAGTCGAGGCATCATCAGCAAAGATTATTTCATATTCAAAATCAACATTTTGCATTAAAATACTTTCAATAGCTTCTCTAATGTATTTTTCGTGATTATAACTAATTAATATTATACTTAAAGGAATTTCTTTCATATTAAATCTCCTTATACTATTTAACACATTATTTTTTATTTTTTAAAATACTAATTTCTTGGATTAAATTTTTAATTTGTTCTTTTTGAATAGATACTATAATAGTTAAAGAAATAGTAATGATAAACAAACCACCTATCATTATGGCAAAAACCATGTTTGAAGCAATTTGAATACCAAAAAAATTAGTAACTAAACCTAATAAATTGGGAAAAAGAGTTAAAATAGCTAATATAAGACACATAAAATACCATATTATAGAATATTTAATACTTATTTTATTTTTACGCACAAATAAAGTTATAATTATAGCAATAAAAAGTAAAAAAATTATAGCTAATATTTTTAAATTATTTGACATCTTTATACCTCTTTATACTTTCTATAAATATAGATAAAGATACATTTATCATATAATAAATATTTTTCCAGGTATGAATTGAAGATTTTCCACCGGTTCTTTCATTCATTACAACAGAAACTTCTTTTATCTTATAATTCTTTCTTAATAAAGATATGTAAGAAATAGGTTCAGGATATTCCATTGGATAAATACTTGAAAAATCTTTTATAATATCTTTATTGATAGCGCGAAACCCAGAAGTAGGATCATATATTTTTTTACCAGTAAATATTTTAATTAAACTAGATATCATTTTAATACCAATTCTCCTAGCTTTAGATGATTTAAATCCTTCTTGATCTGGTAAAATAAAACGGGAACCAATACATAAATCGTATTTACCACTTATTATGGGATCAATAATATCTTTAACATATTCAACATTGTGTTGACCATCGCCATCAAACTGAACAGCAATATCATAATTATTTTCATAAGCATATTTATAGCCAGTTTGGACTGCTCCACCAATGCCTAAGTTTTCTATTAATTTAATATGCGGAATATTAAATTCTTTTAAAAACATTTCAGTGTTATCGGTCGACCCATCATTTATAACTAATACATCATAATTCGTATTATTGTTTTTATTATAATCCATAATTTTTTTATAAGTATTTAAAATATTTGCTTCTTCATTATAAGCAGGAATAATTATTAAAATTCGGGCTTTTTTCATTTACATCAATCTTTCTTTCATAAGTATATCAAATTATTTAATCATTTTAAACTAATTAGTTTTTAGATTTTTTCTTTTATCCATAAATAGTAATACTACACATAATAACATTAAAGGGTATATTGGATAAATATAACGATCAATTAAAGCATTAGTAATACAATAAAACATAATATGACCAAAGGATACACCACTAAGTAGCGAAATAGTAAAATAAGTTAAATTATTTCTATGTAGAATGAACATTATAAAACTATATATGAAAATTGGTAAAACCAATAATAAAATAATTTTATATGTAATTTCAGACCAATCTTCTAATAATTGCATAATAGATGCCATGGTTTGATTAGTAGTTGTCTTTGTTTCGAATTTATGCATCGTGTCTATTTCCGCGAGATGTTCACTATTATTATGATCAACCCAAGAAGGTGCATAAACCCACCAACAATTATCTAAATTGTAATTAAAAATATAATATCCCAGCTGAACATTTTCTCGAGTAACATTTGGTATTAATTTACCAGTAGAGATTAAAGTATCAGTATTAGTATCATAAATGTTAATTAATGACATATAACTTTTATAATATGAGTCAAGAACTAATAATGGATGTTTTACTATGGATTTAGCAACAAAATATACACTTTCACCAATACTTATTTGAGGAGCATTTTGTAAAATTACTTGAGTTTCGATTTTCTTCATTGATAAATCATATACTTCGTAAAATCTTAAATAATCACACCAATTTTCTTTATCATTTGCTAAATCATATATTTTTTGGCGCGTATTTTCGTTTATAGCAACAGTTCTAATATAATCGTTATTACAATATTCATTTTGAGAAAGTGGTTTATAATGATATAAATATCCAATTAAACCAGTAGAAATATAATTCGAATTAATATTATATACTTTTTTATGACCTTGCCATTTTAAGAAATTATCCCATAAAGATACACTTCCCATAGTTGCTATGATACATAAAATTAAAACTAGAAATTTTTCTAAGAATACTTTTTTATTTTTATAGTAAATTCCACTTAATATACTTGTTCCTAAAATTGATACCCAAATAGCGGGAGCATAAGGTTGCTTTATAAACCAAGTGTATACTCCTAAAAATATTAATATTAAAGAATATATAATAAATTTCTTTTTATTGTTAGAAAAAGTATAATTATTCCATTTTAAACATATAAATATAACTAGCATATACATAAACGGCATAATGGCTTCTGTTAATAAAGTATGAGAATAACCTAAAATTAGAGGATTAGGTAAGAATAAAATTATAAACAATATCCAATATTGAATTTGATTATTTTTTAAATCATTATCCTTAATAAGCAAACGAATTATTTTTATACCTAAAATGAGCATCAAAAGATAAATCCCAAAAAAACCAATTAATAATCCCGTTGGACTTTCACCAAAAAGACTAGTAATTACAAATAATATAAGAGGAAAACCAAATCCGCGAATAATGCGCCAATTTTCAAAACCCAACTCACCTTGAAAAAAATCTAAATAACGATAATATGCGGAGCCATCTGGTGTTACCAATAAAGAAAATTCAAAAAATGTATAGCCAATGATTACTAAAATAGATGCAATCATTAGGTATATACATATTTTTTTTAATGTTAAATTTTGCCAAAAATTTTTAACATTTTTTTTAAAAGTTGTACACCATTTATCAATATATTTTTGCGTTTGTGTCTTTTTTTTACTCATAAATTACCTCATTTATCTTGTTTTGCTTCTTCCTCTGCAAAAGCTTCATCAAAAAACTTTTGAAATTTTTTAGCAATTTTTTTCCATTCCCAATTTTGAATACGTTTTTTATTTTCTTCTCTTAATTCTTCAATAGAATCTAAATTTTTAATAAAATCTTTAAGAGTTTCTTTTAAACATTCTTTACTTCTTTCTTTTAAAATATATTTACTTTGTTTAGATCCTAAAGCATCAGGAACTATCCCTACTCTTGTAGATATTACTGGTACACCACAAGCCATCGCTTCTAATACTGGATTAGGTGTTCCTTCACATTTAGATGTACAAACTAAAACATCTATTTTAGAATAATATTCAACCATTTTATCATGAGGAATCATTCTTACTTGGCGGTCCGCAAAATATTCTTCAATTTTTACGCCTTCTTCTTGTAATTCTTTTATAGCGGGTTTTAAAATGGTATTAACTCCTTTAAAATCATCTATATCATTTTTCCAAGCACTGTTTCCTACCCAACCAATAACTAAGTTTCTTTTTTTAATATTATCAAATCTTTTTTCATTAAGCGGATAAAAATCATCTAAATCAACACCATCAGTTATTACACAAGTTGGTTTATATTTTAAATCTAATTTATTATATATATCAAATAAAATATTAGAAGAAACATAATATCTTTTACATTTAGAAAAAATCTTGTTAGTTTTTTTAACATCTTTTCCTTCAGAGAATAAGTGATCATATACACAAGTAGTTATAATTTTATTATCAACATAATTTGCGATAAAATTTTCCATAGTTAGAGTTAACATTTTAACATACCAACTCCAATTTTTATTATCTAGAAAAGTGATATTTTCGCGCCAGAAGAAATGAATTAAATCAAAATCTTTACAATATAAATATACTTTTACGATATTATTATCTAGATAGGTTATAGGAATTATTTCGAAGTCATATTTTTTAATATTTTTTTTAATATTTCTAGCAATATTAGCAAAGGCCCAATTATCGGCATCCACAACTAAGGCAATCTTTTTTTTCTTCATATATTTCTACCTACTTTACTATTTTATGTTTAACTTTTTTCATTTTTTGATATATCTTCCAAGCTTTAGAATTTTCAATATTTGTTAAACGGTTATAAAGATAGTTAACATCATCATCTTTTTTAATATAACCATTTAAAATTAATTCTTTTTCAATTTGGTATACTTTTTCTTTCATTTGAGAAGATTTTTTTAATCTTTCATAGTCAATTTGAATATCAGAAAGCATACGAGCAAGGTTTTCTTTCTCTTCTTCGGAAATTTTTAAATTATCTATTTCGAGCATTAGTTCATAAAATTTCATATATTTTTCTTCTTGTTTTTTTTTGGCCATAATTCACCTCTTACTTAATTTTCCAGGCTTTTTTTAAAAAAGCTATTCGTTCATCCATTTTCTTTTTATGGTTACTGTCTAAATTAAATTTTTTAGTACTATAAGCATAAATATTTTTTATTTCATCAAGGTGTTTTTGATAATTCATTGTTGAGGAAACATTATCACCATGTAAGCGATAATAGTTTAATACTTTATTAGTATACGCAATACTACCTAAAGTCATTAAATTTATATAGAAAAGCCAGTCACCAGCTTGTTTATAATTACCGGATTCGGTTAAATATTTATTATAATTTCCATTTTTTATTAAAGCACTTGAAACATTGGCAATAGTACAATTTAAGTAGCTATAATTTTTAATTTCATTAAGACCATCATTGATATATGATTTATTCCAATGTTTAGTTTTACTTATATCTATTTCTGGTTTTATAGATTTAACAGTTACATTACCAAATATATCTACAAAAGCAGTATCGGAATAACTAATAACTATGCTTTCGTTTTTTAAGATTGGTTTAACTAAATTTTTTAATAAACTTGGATCACAGTAATCATCTGCTTCCGCAATCCAGACATAATCTCCAGTAGCTTCTTTAAAACCTTTTTGCCATTGTTTGAAAGCTGAACCACTATTTTTTTCATTATAGATTTTTTTAACATTTACATATTCTTTAATATGAGAAATTATGTCGTCGATTACTTCTTTAGAATTATCTTTAGAGCAATCATCTAAGATGATTAATTCATATATTTTATAATTTTGAGATAATATACTATAAATTCTTTGATATAGAAATCTGGCATAATTATAATTAGGAATTACAACCGAAACCTTATATTTTTCATCATTTAGTGATTGTTGATATTTAGCTGCTGCAATAACTTTTTCTAAAGTAATATCTTCAGGAATAACCTTACCTTTTTTTAAAAATAAAGATAAAAAGTGATACATGCTAATTAAGTTATTAGCCAAAGAATAATGACCAGTACAATTAAGTTTAAATAGCATTTTATAATAAAGGCGATGTTTAGTACCTGTTTGTTCTAGGAAATTCCAAAAATAATGATTCTTTCTAATTTCATATTTTCTAGACAAAAGATCAAATTTTTTTAAAACTTCTTTTCTTCTCTTGCGACCTTTAATATTGGGGATTAAATATATTAATAAAACGATTATTTGATTATAAATAATAGCAGCAGCTAATTCATTATATTCTTTATGATTTTTAATTCTTTCTAGAGTTAGATCAACGCCATGGATAATATCAAATCTTTTATCGGAAAATTCAGAGTTTTGAATTGAACCTCCTCTTTGGACGTAATAATAATAAGTTTTAGCATAAGAAATTTTCTTAGCTTCGACAACACTAGGTATAACTACTGCTAAATCTTCATTTACTCGACCTACTTCAAAAGTATACTTACTAATTATACTTTTTTTGAATAATTTATTACAAGCGCTTGCTGCTAAACCATTGTTGATAACATTAATTAAATTAAACTCATTACCTGTATAACATTTAGATAATTGTTCCATTAAAGTTTTTTCATAAACGATTTTAATATCACAAATAGCTATTTCAGAATTATTTTCTTTAATAGAGTTCATAAGAGTTTCATAATAGTTTAATTCAACGTAATCATCCGAATCAATAAAACCTATATACTCACCAGTAGCATTTCTTACCCCCATATTTCGTGAATAAGAAAGTCCACTATTCTTTTCATTATAAATAATCTTAATATTTTCATATTTTTCATAAGATTTTAATAGTTCTTTAGAATTATCTTTAGAGCAATCTTCAACAATAATTATTTCCAGATTAGAATATGTTTGATTTAACAAAGTATCTAGACACTTATCTAAATATTTTGCAGTATTATAAACTGGTACTATAACGGATATTTTAGGATTATTTTTATTCATACTACACCTCTAAAATTCTTTCATTAATAAATTTAATGATTTTAATCTTTCTTTTTCTTTAAATAATTTAGCTAAACGAATATTTTTATTACTTTTTTTAATACTAGAACTTTCTTCATGGTAGACTTTAATACTGGGATCATAAACACTTATTAATTTATCTTTTAAAATACGTTGATATAAAAATTCTTCTTCATGAAATAAAAAGGTATCATTATAGAAAGGATATTCATATTTTTCTAAATACTTTTTAGCAAAAATAATCGCACATCCATGTAAGGGAACATTTAATTCTAACTTTTTACCATTCTCAGGAATAGTTGGTTTTTTAAGAAAATGTTTTACTTTTAAATAGATATTTAAACAAAAATACATAAAAGTACTTTGATATATCTTTATTAATTTTTGACAACGAGTTATTTCTTTTTGGAGTTGCTTTTTAGTTTTAATAACTGGGAATGGGTTTACCGATTCTTTAGTTGGTGAATCAATAAAGGGACCTAGAACGTCAAAATGATATTTTGTATAAGTTTTCGTAATTTTATCTAAAATCTCTTGATCCGTAATAAAGACATCATTATTAATTACGAAATAAAAGTCAGAATTATATTTTTTCTTGGCATAATTAATACCTTTATTATTCGCTTTAGCAAAACCGTAATTTTTATCGAGTTTTAAAATGTCTTTAGTATAAAGAGAAATTTTTTCTTCAGATGACTCATCTAACGTATTATTATCAACAACGATAATGTTTTTGGCCCCATGGAGTCTAGATAAGTACTCTAAGCATTTTAAGGTTTCTGAAGTATTGTTATAATGTAAAACTACAAAGCTTATCATAATTATATTTCCTCAGCAAATCTTTTTTCTAATTTATCAAATATTTTATAACAAATGTATACTGCAACTAAACCGATAATGAAAAGAATAAATAAGTTTCCTAAATTAGGGATGCGTTGTAAGTAAAAGATATCACGATAAGCATTAATTAAATGAGCTATCGGGTTAAGTTTAAATATCCAAGTTATAGCACCACTAAACATATCGGTAGTATAAAGAATTGGAGTAGCATAGAAAAGCATGTTGATTAAGAAATTTACAATATATTCAGTATCTTTTATATAGACATTAAAAGCACTTAATAAGAAAACAATGGCTAAAGTTATAATATATTGAACTAAAGCTATTAAAGGAAGGAAAATAAGATGCCAACTGATTCCTAATCCTCCAATTAAGACAAAAATAACAATAATAAGACATGATATAAAGAAATTTACTAATCCACTTGTAACAACAGAAATAGGAAGTATCTCCCGAGGAAAATATACTTTTTTAATTAAATTACTATTATTAGTGATACAGGTTGTTCCTTGAGAAACTGCTAGGGTAAAGAAATTCCAAGGGATAATACCACAAATTAAGAAGATTAAATAATTTTCAGTTTTAACACGCATGATATAGGGAAACACAATAGCATAAACTAAAACCATTAATAGAGGGTTAATGAAAGACCATAAAACTCCTAAAACGGAAGCTTTATATTTACCTCTTATTTCTTTTTGAACGTTGGTTTTTAATAGTTCTCGATAATGATATAGTTCTTTAAATAAACCCATCTTACTCACCTACTTACATTCTTCTAAATATTTGGCAACGACTTCATCGCAATTACCATCCATAGATATAGTTCCATTATTTAACCAAATAGCTCTTTTACATAATTTTTTTATAGC
>CANRME010000010.1 GCA_947631655.1 uncultured Bacilli bacterium
TTATATTGTAATTTATCAAGTCTTTTAACATAATCGGCAATAATATTTTTAATTTCTTTATAACTTTCAAATTTCATAATAAAAATCCCCCTTTTATTTAAGTTTAACCCCCAGTTGTTACATAGATTATAGCATGTTTACACTTATTTGTCAAATTTCTACTTAAAAAGACCTTATTTGGTCTTAAATTTTAGGGATCAAGCTGCGGTTAGAACGGAACGAAAAGATAATGACAAGTCCGCAGCACCACTAGCATAAGAAAAAGCAAATGTCCCAGCGTAGACACTACCGGTATAACTCTCACGGCGGAAGAAAGGAAATCCTACAGAACCAATCAACGGGAAGAACGTATTATCACTGTTCCAACCACCGGATCCTGCACCATAACTTGCTATAGTCTCTCTGGTGGCATCACCTAAATGACCTCTTTCTTGGGTAAAAAACGAATCACTAAATCCATATAGATCATAATATTTTTGATCTGGTATATTTTCCGCACTTAATCCACTAAAATCTGTATTATAACATGGAACACCACTATTTTTTCCTGTTGTTAAACCCATCATGTATTCAGATGCTCCACCATTCATATCATATATACCATACATATTTCCAGTGGTACTTGCTCTTACCCCTCCAGTATTCCATTTTTTATCCCCATCACATGTAGCAGTAGTTCCAACCTCTGAATTAAATTTAACAATAGCATTTACATTATTCGCAACACAGCCGGTATATGTTCCACCCCAAGCCCAAGTTCCATCTGATCCTGTGCCTTGTGCTGTATTGTTAATCCATACTTCGCAATTTTCTTTGTTCATTCCTTCTATTGTACAACCTTCTCCATTATGAGTGTATATTCCGTATATACTTTGGGTTAAGTATGCTACCGCTCCCCATTCCATGTTCTTCATCATATGCGTATCTACTTCTTCTGAACTCAAATTATATTTATTCCCTTCTTCACTTAATGTTTGTTCGGTAAAAAATGCCGTTGATATATTTTTATTTACCATACTGGTTTTATTTGGTAATATGGTTATTTCTCCTATATTATTTTCATTTCTACCAATTACATCTTTTGCATCACTTGGTTCAAATTTTCCGACCCATATTCCTAGTAGTTCAGTATTACCAAATGTAAAGGCGGGATGCGTATACCATTCTTTATTTTGAACTTCAGCTTTTGTCTCTTTATTTAAACATTTTTCGTTTATAATTCCATTTCCTTCATTGGTATATGTACATTCTATATCTCCGGTGTTCGTTATCCCACTTTCAAACTTAATATTTATTATTTGTTTTGGTGCACTACTCTTAGAAATTACATTCCATAGTTGATATTTATATCTTGGTATCCATACATACATTTGAAGTATATCCTCTTCAGTTATTTTTTCATTTGCTTTTAATGTCCCATCTTCTTTATAAAATTTGTTTTTAATACTAGGATTTGTATTATCTATTAAGACAGCATTCCCCCAATTATGTTTATCATAATCATACCATTCTTTCTCTACATCTGCTATTAACATCTCATTTGCTTCATTAAAATATATTGGTATTAGTCCTTGATATAATTCTGGAGTATTTGCTCCACTTTTATCTCGATAGTTTTTAGTGAAGTATATATTACATTTATCTTCTTTATTGGTTGTTAATGTTAATTCCCATTTTTCGTAATCAAATTCCCATGTACTATTATTATCACATACTACTTTATCAAAATAATAATTATTTTTATCGGGAAATGCATCTTGTTTACTATCATCTACATATATAGCTAAATTTTTATTATTACTAAAATCATCTACTTGAGTATAAATAATTCTTTTATTATATTTTATTTGGTATAAAGCATAGCTACTTCCTATGGCAACAACTAATAATAAATATATTACACCTAATATTATTTTATTTTTATTTCCTTTTTGAATCTTTCTTAATTCTTTTTCTGGGTTAAAAGTTCTCATATACACATTCCTACCTTATGTGTATATCTTATCATTTTACACCCCCCCCCCGTCAATAAAAAATTATATAAAGGTCCATTTTTCAAACAAAAAAATAGTTAGATAACTATTTTATAAACATCGCATCTCCAAAAGAGAAAAAACGGTATTCTTTTTCTACGGCCTCTTTATAAGCCCTCATAATATTTTCTTTACCTGCTAAAGCACTTACTAACATTATTAAGGTACTTTTAGGTAAATGGAAATTAGTAATTAAACCATTAATAGCTAAAAATTTATATCCTGGATAAATAAATATCGAAGTATTACCCGAACATGGTACAAATTTCTTATGTTCTTGCATAATAGTTTCCAAAGTCCTTGTCGACGTTGTTCCTACAGCAATAATTCTTCTTCCTTCTAATCTGGCTTTTTCGAGAGAGTTAGCTGACTCTTCATTTAAAACATAATATTCACTATGCATTTTATGTTCTTCAATTGTTTCTTCCATAACTGGTCTAAAAGTTCCTAACCCAACATGCAAAGTAACTGGCACTACCTCTACTCCTTTTTCCCTAATTTTAGTTAAAAGTTCTTCGGTAAAATGTAACCCTGCAGTAGGAGCAGCAGCACTACCAATATTTTTAGCATACACCGTTTGATACCTATCATTATCCTTAAGTTCTTCCTTAATATAAGGCGGAAGAGGCATTTTACCTAATTTATCTAGTATTTCCATCAAAATACCTTGATATAATAATTTAACTAAAACTAAACCATCTTCTTTTATTTCAATAACTTGAGCTTTTAATAAACCATTACCAAAAGAAACTATAGTATTTAAATGTAATCTTTTTTGTGGTCTAGATAAACATTCCCATATATCTCCATGAGTATTTTTAAGTAATAATAATTCTATATGGGCTTTTGTATCTTCTTTTTCTCCAATAAGTCTTGCTGGTATCACCTTCGTATCATTAATTACTAAAACATCGCCTTTGTTTAAATAATCTAGTATATTATAAAACTTCGTATGCGTAATATCGCCTGTTTCTTTATCTAATACTAGTAATCTTGATTCAGACCGATTTTTTAATGGCGTTTGAGCAATTAAATTTTCTGGTAAATCATAATCAAATTCGTTAACTTTCATTCTTAGCTCTCCTTTTTGGTAATTTATCTTCTAATAAATCAAAATATTTAATAAATATACTACATAGAAGTATTGCTATATAAATTCCTTCTTTAGGTATAAATAAACATAGTATAAATCCTAGTAACCCAATAACTATTCCATAGCTTATTTTACCTATTTTTGTATAAGGACTTCTTGTAAGTAAAGGAGCTATTAAAAGACTAGCAAAAACTACTTCACTATCTACTAATATATTTAATTTACTCATATTCCCAAATAATACTAAAATTAATTCTAAAATTAAAAATGTTCCTCCCAAAGATAATGTTATTTCTTTCTTATAATAATTCTTCGTAATTAAAACAAAGAAAATAATAGTTAAAATAAATATACTTGTTGCTCCAGATGCTCCTACCGACTTACCTAGTATAATATCCCATAAATCATAAGAAACTAAAACATTTTCTTCATAAACATTTAAATAAGTATATTTACCTATAATAAGAGAAATAATCACAAATAGTATTCTTCCTAAAACTAAAGTATTTAACTTTATAAATTTTAATTTACTAATTATTAAAATCAATATTAATAAAAATATAAATAATAAAGGATTAATATTAACTGGTACTATTAAAGAAAATAATGCACCATATAAAGGCAAATAACTATCAGCAATTGTTCCCATAATACTAACTTTTTTAATATTAGAATATATAAGTTCAATTAAAAATGCAAATATTATGGCAGTCACAAACATAATTAATGGTTTAAATACATAAAGTAATGTTACTAAATTCTTATTAAATAAAATATACCCATTCTTATAACATGAAAATAATACTAAAGGTATTAAAAGAAATATATAGTTTTTAACAATATCTTTATTATCTATTCTTTTATTCATAAACTAATACCTTCCTTTTTATGAATTAAAATATTACAAGGACACATATAAGAACATAATCCACATTTTAAACATTTTTCATTAACTTCCTTTTGGTCTAACTTTTTCGGATTCAAACCAATAGGACAACTATTATAACATATTCCACAATTATTACATGGTTTTACTAAATTTCTATTTTTATCAGTAATAATTAAAGCATTTACATTATTATCAATAATTAATTCATTACTAATAAGTTTATTTTGTTCTAAATAATTATTAATCCATATATCATACTTTTCTTTTATTTCTTTAATATCTAATATTTCACTAAGCTTAGTACCAATTTTTAATTCATAGATTTGAGGATCAATCACTACTGGCCCACTTATCGTTAAAAGTTTTTCCGTTACAAACCGTTGGCGTTTTAAGGCATACCCCAGTCTATAAATATCTTCCAAATCAATTACCAAATCTTTACTATCTAATTTTAAATATCTTTGTAATACCTCATATCTACTTATGGGATATACATCTTTTATAAGTCGTAAATTAATATTGGGAAATGATCCTAAATATTCTTTATAGACACTAATTACTTCTGTGCATGTATCTTTTATTAATAATTCACTTTCTTCTAAATCAAATATCGTATTTAAAGCCGAAATTGTTTCTAAAATTAAGTCTTTATTATGTAATAAACGAAATTCATTATTATAATTATTTACTTCATCACATAAAGCATTAATATATATTTTTCTTATATTTCTATCTATCTCTCTAAATAAACTCTTATCATTATTAGTTTTAATATTAAGTCTTTGCATAATAAGTAATACTACTTCTTTACTATATTTACTTAAATTTCTTTTACTAGCTATTTTTTTACTCGTTTCTTCTTTATAATTATTTTTAATTACTAAAGTTTTAATATTTTTATTTTCAAAATTAGGCATTTCTTTTATTCCTAAGAAAACTCCTGATACAGGATTTATTAATGGAACATTATCATTATTCATCGCAATAATTGTTTCTTTTTTTAAAACTTTACCAGGATTAAAAAGGATTTTGGAAGACTCATCTAAAGGAATATAAATAAATTCGCTATCTAATTTTAACGTTATATCTTTTGGTCTTTTTTTTATAAAATTTTTAGATATATTTATATATTTATTCATTTTACTTCTCATCCTTCTTATTTTGCATCGTATTTAAAAATTCTCTTAAAGTCGTAATAACATTTTTAGGTATTACTTTAGCGAGTTCTTCATCGCTTGCTTCTTTAATTTTGGTAATACTTCCAAAAGTTTTTAATAACTCTTTACGACGTTTAGGTCCGATACCTTCCACATCATCTAACAAACTCTTAATACTTTTCTTACTTCTTAATGTTCTATGATAGTTTATCGTAAACCTATGTACTTCATCTTGCATTCTGGTAAGAAAGAAGAATAAATTACTATCCTTTGGTACTGGTATTTCCGTTAAATTAGTATCAATCAAAGCATTCGTCCTATGGTGGTTATCTTTCTTTAAACCTACTACTCTGATAGGTAAATTTAAATTATTTAAAACTTCTTGCGCGGCATTTATTTGATTTTCTCCCCCATCCACAATAATTAACTCCGGTAACTTAGTTTTTTCAACTAAAGCTCTTTGATACCTTCTATAGATTACTTCTTGCATCGTATGATAATCGTCATTTTTATCCATCGTTATTTTATATTTACGATATTCTTTTTTAGCTGGTAATCCATCTATAAATACGACCATCCCCGATACTGAGAAATCACCGAATAAATTGGAGTTATCAAAAATATCTATTCTATTTAAATTCGGGATATTTAAAACTTTACCTAGTTCTTCATTTGATTTGCTCGTCTTTTCTTCATCTTTTTTAATTAATTCAAATTCCGTTTCAAAAGTAATCTTCGCATTCTCTTCGGCCATTTTAAGTAAGTCTTTTTTAACTCCTTTTTGAGGCGTAAAAACTTTAGTATGAAGTATTTCACTTAAAATTTCGGTATTAACATCATCACCCACAATAATTTCTTTTGGAACTTCATTCTTTAAATAAAATTTGGAAATAAAGTAATCTATTTCATCATTTAGATTATCCGTAACTGTCGTAATATGATTTTTACTACCTATTAATTTACCATTCCGGACAAAAAGAATGGTAATACTTACATAACCTAAATGCGTATAAACTCCTACAAAATCTCTATTTACAAAATCATGTAACACAATTTTTTGTTTATTACCTATAATATCAATATAATTAAGTTCATTTTTAAGTTCTAAAGCTTTTTCATAATTTAAATTATCACTATAAAAATTAATCTTTTCTAAGATTTTTTCTCTTACTTTTGTATCATTTCCTCTTAAGAAACTTAATACTTCTTCTTCCATTTTAACAATTTCTTCTTCTGGTATATCTTTTACGCAATAACCTAAACATTCTCCAATATGATAATATAAACATAATTCTTTAGGTCGTCCATTACATTTTTTTAAGGGGTATAATCTATTAAGTAAATTAACTATTCTTCGCGCCGCATACGCATTAGGATAAGGCCCAAATAACATTTTATGTTCTTTTTTCGTAACATTTAAATATCTTGATATTTTAAGTCTTGGGAAAGGTTTTTTAATATATTCGATATAAGGATATGACTTATCATCCGTAAGCAAAATATTATATTTGGGGTCATATTCTTTAATTAAATTTATCTCGATTAAGAAAGCTTCTAACTCACTACTCGCTACAATATAAGTAAAATCTTTAATTTCACTTACCATCTTGGCGGTCTTTCCCGTATGGGTGCGATTAAAATAAGAAGATACTCTTTTATGTAAATCTTTAGCTTTACCAACATAGATAATTATACCATTTTCATCCTTCATTTGATAAGAACCAGGTAGATGGGGAACTAAAGCAAGCTTTTCTTTAAACATAAATAATACCTCCTTACATATTAGTATTTCTATCATACCATAAATTTGGTATAATTGGTATAGAGGTTTTGTATGAAAAAACTAAAAGAAATGGAAACAATTATTAAAAAAAGTCGTTTTATTGGTATTAGATATGAAGTCGAAAATAAAGACGAAGTAGATGAAATATTACTTACTTTAAAAAAAGAACATAAAAAAGCTCGTCATATCCCCTATGCTTACAAAATAGGGTCTTTAGAAAAGAAAAGTGATGATAAAGAACCATCTGGTACCGCCGGAAGCCCCATTCATAATATTATTATAAGAAACAATCTAGATAATACCTTAATTGTGGTAATTAGATATTTTGGTGGTATAAAGTTAGGTTCCGGTGGTTTAATTAGAGCTTATAGTGAAGCTGCTAATTCCGTTGTTAAAACATCATAAAATTGTATAATTAGTTTATAGGAAATGAAATTAATATGAATATTAAAAATCAAAACAATAATATTATAGAAATATTATCATCTAATTCTGCCCTCAAATTATTAGAAAATAGTGGTAATAAAAATACTAAAATTTGTTTACCTCTATCATTAAGTATTGGTAAATTTAATAGTATTATTCCATTTAATAGGAGTATTTTATCGGAAATTTATAAAATTAAAGATTCTTATGATTTCACAAAACAGTTTAATGAATTAAAAAGTATTAGTAATAATTACCAAGAAATTAGAGTTTGGTCAAGCCATTTAGATAGTGATGATTATTGTTTATTTTTGTTAATATGTTATCTATTTAAAGATAAAACAATAAGTGCAATTTTTTCTGAAGAAGTTAATTGGGGATTTACTACAATATGTTCCGTTAGTAAAGACCAAATTCAAGAATTAGAAAAAAGAGAACATATCCTAACAAAATGGGAAAAAGAGCATTACTCAAATGAATGGCAAAAGGTAGTTAATAGTAATAAAGAATTAAGATACATGATAAATGGAACAGTTGTATCTTGTAACTTTAACAATCTTAATAGCAAAATACTCAACAGACTTAAACAAACTGGAAAAATATCTATTCCTAAATTTATCGCAAATTTAATGATTAATCCAATAATTTCTTATGTAATATTTTCAGATTTAGTATACAATTATTTAATTGAAAGATTAGAAAATATAGGAAAGATAAAAAGTTTTGTAATTAATGATGAAAAATATATTGAACATATATAATAAATAACACAATTTATTTTAGATAACTTGCAAATATCAATAATTTATGGTATTATGTATGTAGTGAAGCAAAACTTCATAAAATAAAAAGGGAACATTCAATCTGCTATGTTGAGTGTTACCGAAATTTGGTTTCACCTAAATCAATGCTTGAGTTAGGTGGTTTTCTTTCATATTAATACTATAAATAGTAAGAATAATAAAAGGAAGATAATAATGATTTGGAAAAAGATTAAAAAATCTTTCTTACTCACTTATATCGCCTCCCCTCTTTTTTATGAAGTTCGGCCCCACCCAACTATTGAATGTTCCTATAAAAATTATAGTATAAATTGTTACTAATTGCAATTATTTATTTTCTATTTGCTAACAAAAAGAAGTTATTTAGATAAACTTTCTAATAACTTCTTTTCTTCTTTTAATTTTCTTCTGAATCTAAATTTAATTCTATTTTATCAATACTATACCCACCACTAACATCTTTAATATTTAAATTTTCAATAAATAATGTTGCTTTAAAATCTTTAATAGATGTTTCAATCGCTTCTTTTAAACCTCTATTTAAACTTAAATCAAAATTCTTAATTGGAGTTTTTAATGAAACATTTTTATTTGATTTTTCTCCTCTGGCTTGACTAATAATATCAACCATATCATTACCATTTCTAATTTCTTTATCAAATTTATATTCAAGATGTTTAATTTCAGTTAAATGTATAGATTTTTTATCATGGTATAATTCTTGATATATCTCTTCTGTAATAAATGGAAAGAAAATACTAAAATCTTGTAATAATTTATAAAGAATTGTATAAACTGTTTTTTGTCCTGAATATCTTGGAATTTCGCCAAATTCTTCTGGTCTATATAATCTATGTTTAACTATTTCAATATAATTATCACAGAAATTCCAGAAGAATTTTTCTAAATGATTTAGCGCTAATCCCACTTCATATTCGTCTAAATATTTTATAAATCCTTTTTCCATTTCTTGAAATGTTCCTAAAATCCATTTATCTACAAATTCAAAATCATCAAAATCTTTATCTTTAAAATCTGCTAAGTGCATTTCAATAAATTTAGATACATTCCATATTTTATTTACCAGCTTTTTACCTCTTAAAAGTGTTTCTTCACTAAACACAATATCTGTTCCAAGTCTTCCAGAACCAGCCCAATATCTGATAACGTCAGCTGAATACTCTCCTATTAAATCAATAGGCTCTACTTTACTATTTCCTTTTGATTTGCTAATTTTTTCGCCTTTGTTTGCCATAACAAATCCTGAAATCATTACATTATCCCATGGCCTTTGTCCAAAATGATAAAAACTTTTAACAATAGTATAGAAATCCCATGTTCTTATTATTTCGGAAGCATTGGTTCTAATACTCATTGGTTTTAGTATATCTTCATAGTTTTCTTTTTCACCATAACGCATATTGATTAGAGGAGTTACTGAAGATGTCGCCCACGTATCCATAACATCTGTTTCTGGCACGAATTCCTTACATTTACATTTAGGACACTCACTTATACTAGGTTTATCCACTAAAGGATTTACAGGTAAGTCTTCTTTTTTCGCAAAAATTGGTTCTCCACATTCTTTACAATACCAAACAGGGAATGGAACACCAAAATATCTTTGTCTTGATATACACCAATCCCAAGCAATATTGTTTACCCATTCTTCATATCTAGTATGCATGTGTTCAGGATGCCACTTAATTTCGTTACCAATTCTTAAAAAATCTTCTTTATGATTCATAATATCTATGAACCATTGTTTCATAACAGAGTATTCTACTTCTTTACCACATCTTTCATGGGTTTGAACTTCGTGCTCTAGTTCTTCAATTTTTACCACATATCCCCCATTTTGTAAATCTTCAATTATTTGTTTACGAGCTTCCTTAATTTTCATTCCACCATAATTTGGAACTTCAGGGCTAATTCTTCCGTCTTCTGTAAAAATATATTTCAAAGGTAAATTATATTTTTTCCACCATTCAATATCGGTTTGGTCACCAAAAGTACAACACATAACTACTCCTGTACCTTTATCAATAGCAACTTTTTCATCAGCCATAATAGGAACATCAACATTAATTACCGGAATATGAGCAGTTTTACCGATTAAATGATTATGAACTTCATCATTAGGATTTACAAAGACACAGACTATAGCAGGAAGTAATTCTGGTCTTGTAGTAGCTATCGTAAATTCTTCTCCATCTTCAACCGTTTTGAAATTAACATAATTAAATGTTGTTTTTATAGTTTTAGTTTCTAGTTCGGCTTGAGCAATAGATGTTAAACATTCATTACACCATAATGCTGGACTTTCTTTATGATAACAATGACCATTTTCAATTAAATCCAAAAATGACATTTGACTGATTTTTATTGTAGATGGACTTACAGTTTTATAATGAATATCCCAATCTGTACTTACACCCATTTTGCTAAACAAAGTTTGAAATTCAGCTTCATATTTATCAGTTGTTTCATAACAAAGTTTAGAGAACTCTTCTCTACCTATTTCATGAGCTTTTTTACCCTGTTCTTTTTCAACCAATCTTTCGCTTGGTAATCCATTATCATCAAATCCAAAAGGATAAAATATATTATAACCTCGTAATCTCTTATAACGAGCAATCATTTCTGTTTGAGAATATGAGAAAATATGCCCTATATGTATTTTCCCATTTACTGTTGGTGGAGGAGTATCAATAGAAAATACCTCTCTTTTATCTGGTTTAAATTCATAAATTTTATTTTCTTTCCAATATTCTAACCATTTATTTTCCTTTTCTTGTGCATTATACTTTTTATCTAACATAATTTTTTCTTCCTTTCTAAATTATAATTTTCTATATATTTTGCTGGTATATCAAATCTAGCATCATTTCTATACCAATCTAAGATAATTCTTACATAAGATAATATCTCTAAATAAGTACAATCATAATTAATATCAAATATATAAGATATATAATAGCAAATTTCATCTAATCCATTTTTTACATATTCATATTTATTCAAAATATGTTTTTCCATACTTTCTAGTATTAATGGACTTATCTTATCTTCTTTAGTTATTTCTTCTTTTATATCATGAATTGGCACTTTAACATATTGATCTAAAATAGCTAATTTGTCACAATCCCTTAGTAGCTTTGTTTGTAATAACCCTTCTTTAGTTTTAGGTTCTATCTCAATTGAATATTTATTATGATTATAAATTGCCACTCTAACAATATCAATATTCTTAGGTAAAACATGAAAATCTTTATATAAATTATTTTTATCTAAAAGTTCCACTCCATATTTAGCATGGTCAAAACTTTGTTGATCATTAAAAGTCTTATATGCGATTATTTGATAAAACCTACCAATATCATGTAATAATCCAATCACAAAAGCTAATTCTTCATCAGCTCCCACAACCGGTGCATATTTAGCCATTAAATAAGCTACATTTAAAGAATGTCTAAATTTATCTGCTACCTCACTGTTTTTAAAATCGTAACCATCCTTAACAAATTCTTCATATTTTTTAATTAAGTCTGCTCTTTCCATAAATCCTCCATTAAAAAACGAATAACCCCAAAGGACGAGATTATTCGTGGTACCACCTTATTTACTTCTTAACAGAAATTAACGCTTATCTCACGATCAAACTCTTTAAGCAACCTTCTTATTACTCCCATTATCTTTTTCCACCTACCAAAGACTCTCTTTAAACTAAGTAATAATACTCCTCTTAAATCATTGCTTGATAACAAAATAAGTATACTATAAAAATATGAAAAAAACAACTAGTATTATTTTAAAAACTATAGTATAATTATTCTTAGAATAAGGAGTTGGCGTCATGTTAAGAGATTTCGATTATGATAACTTGCCTGTCGTAGATATAGTTAATGAAATTATAATTGATGCAGTTAAAAGAAGAGCTAGTGATATTCATTTTGATCCAACTCCCGATGCTTTAATCGTGCGTTTTAGAATTGATGGTGACTTAGTAGATTATGCTAAAGTCCCTTTTGCCGTTAAGAAAAACTTAGCTACTCGGGTTAAAATTATTAGTGGTATGAATATTACCGAAACAAGATTACCTCAAGATGGTGCCATTAAAACCACTTTAGAAGGCGTTAACTTAGACATCCGGGTTTCCGCTCTTCCTATTGTTGATGGCGAAAAAATTGTTTTACGTATCTTAGATTACTCTATGAGTATGCAAGGACTAGAAACTTTAGGTTTTACCGAAACCAATTTAGAATTAGTTAAAAAAATTATTTCCGTTCCGAATGGTATCATCTTAGTAACTGGAGCTACTGGTAGTGGTAAATCAACAACCGTTTACTCTATTTTACAAAAGTTAAATAGAAGAGAAACTAATATTATCACCGTTGAAGATCCAGTCGAAATGAAAGTCCCTGGTATCAATCAAGTTCAAGTTATGAGTGATATAGGATTAACTTTTGCCAATACCTTAAGAAGTATCTTACGTCAAGACCCCGATATAATAATGATTGGAGAAATTCGTGATGATGAAACTGCTCGTATCGCCGTTCGTGCTTCAATTACCGGGCACTTAGTATTATCAACTATCCACACCAACAACTCTTTAAATACTATTGAAAGACTTTTAGATATGGACGTTGAAAGATACTTACTAGGTACCGCCTTAGAAGGAATTATCTCTCAAAGGCTTGCTAAAAGATTATGCCCAAGATGTCGTCGTATTAGAAAAGTAACTCCTTATGAAAAAGATATTATTAAAAAAGTTTTAAAAATTGATATTGAGGAATTATATGAACCCGTTGGTTGTCCAAGTTGTATTAAAGGTTATTTAGGTCGTGTTCCTATTCACGAAGTCTTACAAATCAATCAAGAAATAAGAGATGCTATTGCTGATGGTACTCCAAAAGAAGAATTACGTAAATTAGTATACGGTACGGGACATGCTTCTACGCTTTTAGAAGATGGCTTAAAAAAAGTTGTTAGTGGGATTACTAGTTTTGAAGAAATATTAAGAATTATTGATGTAGCTGAAGACTTTGGTGAAGGAGACGAAGAACTACGTCAAGCGCTTATGGGAAAAACAATGAATAAGAAAAAAGAAAACGATTACGAAATATTGTAACCGTTTTTTAATTATTCATATTTTTCATATCTTGCATCGCATCTTGAGCTTCATCAAGCATTGAATCTAGCATTTTTTCAGCTCTTTTACGAGCACTTTTATTAGTCATCATGAGCCCAATCGCTGCCATACTCATAAGTCCCCCAACCATTAATGCATTTTTTACCATTTTCATAAAAGACATCTCCTCTTCTACATATAGTATGCTTAATCTTTAGAGTAATTATACATAATTCTTCTCTTTAACGTTGTATGTCTATCAACACTATATTCATTACCTACTCCTAATAAAAATGCTCTTTTTTCTCCAATAATTACTAAACTCTTCTTTGCTCTTGAAACTGCGGTATATAAAAGTTTATTATATAACATCCGATAATAATTAATCGAAATAGGAAGTAACACATGAGCAAATTCACTACCTTGACTTTTATGAATAGAAATCGCATAAGCATGTTTAATATTTGCCATATCACTTTTTTTATAAATAACTCTATTATCTAAAAAATTTATAATTATTTCCTCACTATGACGTCCTTTTCTTATTTCTTCAATATACCCAATATCTCCATTAAAAACGCCATTATCTGGGTCGTTAACGAGTTGTAAGACTTTATCTTTTTCTCGGTATGTTACCTCTCCAATTATAATCTCTCTTTGCGTACTTAAAGGATTTAATAATTCTTGCAAACACTTATTTAATTCATCAATTCCATTTTCTCCCTTATACATTGGAGCTAGAACTTGCATATCCGCAGAATTTATCCCTTTTTCTTTTGATTTTTTGATAACTTCTTTAATTGTTTCTTTAATCAATTCGGGTTTTACTTCTAAAAAATTATAATCATCTTTCTTTTCCGTAAAACCTTCATTAATCATTTTATCTTTTATTTCTTTAGCTAGAACTGGTATATAAGAGTTATCACTCTGACGATAAATTCTTTCTAAAGGCGTATAAGAAAACAAATCACTTTTAATTATATCATCTAAAACATTCCCAGGGCCCACCGAACACAATTGATGCACATCGCCCACAAATACTATTTGCACATTATAAGTTAAGCCTTTTAAAAGACTACTAAGTAAGAAAGTATCAATCATACTAGTTTCATCTACTATAACTAATTTTTGATAAGTTTTATTATCTTCATTAATTTGAAAATCATTATTTTCTTTATTCCATTTTAAAAATCGATGAATTGTACTTGCCGGTAAATGAGTAAATTCACTCATTCTTTTACTAGCTCTACCCGTTGGTGCTAAAAGAGCAATATTTTCGCCAATACTTTTACCATGTAATTTATTTAATTCGATATAAATTTTTACAATTGCATCAATAATTGTTGTTTTTCCGGTTCCCGGACCACCTGTGATAATTGATACCCGGTTATTTAAAGCATTTTCAATTGCTTTAATTTGTTTTTCATCATAATTTATATTATTATCTTTTTGAAATAGGAATATTTCTCTATCTAAATTAGCATATTTCGGCATCGCCAGTTCATTAATTGCTGTTAAATATTTAGCAATATAAACTTCCATATCAAAATAATCCTTTAAATAATAGTGCTTATCTTCGATTACCAGTTTTTCTTCTTTTTCTAGTTTTAAACATAATTCATCAAAATGGTCACTATCTAAAACAATATTAAAATATTTTACTAACGCATCTTTTAATTCTTGATACTCTGCATAAACACTTCCCGAATCATTATTAAATCTATTTAAACTTTCTAAAATACAGGCTTTTAAGCGAATAACACTCTCCGGTTCTTTAAAATATGCTAAATAAATCATATCTAGTTTTTTAAAATCAATAATATGTTTACATTCATACATATTTTCTTTAACAATATTTATAGCATTTTCTCCATATTCTTTAATTAATTTCATCGCATCATTTATTGTAAAACCCATTTCTTTTAATTCCACAATAAATTTATCTTTAGAGTCATAACTAATTACACTAAAATAAATATCTTCGGCTCTTCTTTCGCTTATACCTGGAATTTGTAATAAATTATCTTTATTTTCTTTAATTTTTTCTAAAGTATCTTCCCCAAAAACATTAACTATCGCTTGTGCGGTCTTTTCCCCACAATTTTTAACTAAAGGACTTATTAAAAAATCAATTATTGCTTCTACTCCACTTATTTTCGGCTTAGAGTAATCTCTTACCGCAAATTGATGTCCATATCTTTTATGTTCGACAAAATCTCCTTCTAGTTCTAAAATATCATCAATTTCTAAAGATATAAAATTTCCCGTAAATGTAATAACTTTGCCAATTAAAGTTTTATCGTTACCTTCCAAAACATTTTTAATTTTAAGTAATCCTACTTTATAAGTAGAACTATAATTTTCATAAATGATACTTTTAATTATACCTAATATCTTCATACCTACACCTCCTTTACTTTAAAAAAGACAAGTCATCTTGTCTATAATTTTTGGCTTTTAGCTTCTTCTAAACTTTCGTCGTAATTGTAATGTCTTCCTTTTTCCTCCATAAGACGAGCAATGGCTTCAAATTCTTTTTTGTATTCTATTTTCTTCGCTGCCATATCAACTCCTAGTGTTTCACTTTCTCTTAAAGAATCTACCCTATCTTGTAAATTTCTTAATCTCATTAAAATTTCATCATCATAAAATACTTTTTCATTAGGTTCCACTGTCATTGGATTACTTGTTACAGAACTAAGATAATAATCTAAAACACTCTGATCGTCATCTAAACTTGGTGATTCAATAGCAGTCATAACTTTTTGATCACTTATGGATTCTGCTAAAGCTTCAGTTTCTTCTCGAGTCTTTATCGCGCTGCCAATATTCATGGCTGTACCAGCTACCGCAAAAGTAATAACTCCCGCAACCGCAAATTTTGCCATAATTTCCTGAGCTCTTTTTCTATCTCTAAAAACATATCCAATTTTATTTTTAATATTATTAAAATAATTTAAATCAAAAGTAACAACCCCAATTACTTGTCCTTTATCATTACTTACCCGATTTTTTAATTTTACCTCGCTATCTTTTAAAGCTCTATTTACACTTTCTCGATATTCTTGATGATTTTTATTAACCATATTTATGACATCATTATCCATTATTATCTATCCTCTCTAATCTATTATACCAAAGAATAAAGAAGATTACCAACAATAATATTATTATTTACACTAACTATTTCCACTGGAACTATTTCGTTAATTCTTAAATCACCTTTAACTATAACTTTTAAATAATTACTAGTATGACCCATAAAATACCCATCTTTTTCTTCTTCAATTAAAACTTTCAGAGTTTTACCAATAAACTTTTTAGCATAAACATTTTCTAATTCTAAAGATAAAGCATTTAATTCTTTACTACGTTCATGTTTTACTTTTTTCTCTATTTGATTTTTCATTTTTGCTGCCACTGTACCATCTCTTTTAGAATAAGGAAAAACATGAATTTTACTAAACGCTATTTCTTTACAAAAATTGTAAGTTTCTCTAAAATCTTCTTCCGTTTCATCAGGAAAACCCACAATAACATCTGTACTAATTGCTATATCTTTTCTTACTTCTCTAATTTTTTCAATAATACTCATAAATTCTTCTTTATTATATTTCCGGTTCATTAATTTTAAAATTTTATCACTACCAGCTTGTAAAGGAATATGCAAATGATTACAAATTTTATCACTACTAGCCAGTAACTTTAAAAATTCATCTGTAATTTCGGTGGCTTCAATCGAACTAATTCTTATTCTTTCTAAATTAGGTATTTTAACTAATTCTTTTAATAAACTAGTTAAATCATAACCCAATTCTTTACCATATCTTCCCGTATGAATCCCCGTTAAGACAATTTCTTTATGACCACTATTTACTAAATTTTGACACTCCTCTATTACTAATTCCTTGGGTTTACTCCTTAAAGGCCCTCTTAAATAAGGAATAATACAATAAGTACAATAATTGTTACAACCATCTTGAATTTTTAAAAATGCTCTAGTATGTGTCGTAAATTTATCTACTTCCATATCTTCGAAATCGCTAGTTATAGGAGCAAAATTCAAATACTTTTCATGATTTTTAAGATGCTCTTTAATTAAAGTTACAATTTTACTTTTATTTCGATTACCTATTAAAATATCAATCCCTAAATCCTCTAATTCTTTTTGATGATTTTCTGCACTACAACCACAAACTACCATCAACGCCTTAGGATTTGCTCTTTTTTCACTACGAATTAATTTTCTAGATTTCGCATCTGCCATATTGGTAACTGAACAAGTGTTAATAATTACAATATCAGGATTCTCTTCGACATTTTTAAAACCCTCTTTTAAAAGAAGTTCATTTATTACTTCACTTTCATAAATATTTACTTTACAACCCAAAGTTATAATTTTATATTTCATAGTTACCACCACGTAAAGTATTCTATCAGAACAAAAGTAAAACTTCAATAATTAAAATTATTTTTGTTTTACCTTAAGGAACCTCACAGTTCCTTTTTTCTGTTTCATTGGAGTTCCCTCTTTCACAGACCTAAATTCCGATCGTCGCGACCGTATTTTGTTTTATTTATATTTCCTTAATTAAATTGATAATTCCTAAATAATCCTTCAACCATTATATTTATACTTGCATTTATATCTCTATCTATTTCTAATCCACAATTACTACATTTGTATTTTCTTTTTTGTAAGTCTTTCATTTTTATGTCTTTATGACTACACCTAGAACATATCTGACTGCTTGCATAATATCTATTTACTTGATAATATTTCTTACCTAACCAAGTACATTTATATTTTAATCTTCTTATAATATCTCCCATTGTAGAATTAGTTATAGATTTTCTTAAATATTTTTTTGCTTCTTCTATCATATTTTTAATACTTAAATCTTCACTTATTATAATATCATAATCATTTACTATTTTACTTACTATTTCTTCATTTGTTTTAATTCTTGCATTTTTTAATTTTCTATATGTTTCTTCTAATTTCATTTTTGTTTTATAATAATTATTACTATTTTTTATCTTTCTAGATAAATCTCTTTGCAATCTTTTTATTCTCTTTTCATATTTATTTAGATAATTAGGGTTACCATAAGTTTTTCCATCACTGGTTGTTACTAAACTTTTTATTCCTACATCTATTCCTACAACACTGGATGGAATTACTTCTTTTACATTTAATTCTTCTTCTACACAAACTGATACATAATATTTATTTGCTACTTTTGAAATAGTTGCATTAAGTATTCTTCCATTTATTTTTCTTAAATGTCTATAACCTCTTATTTTTATTTCTTTTAATTTAGGTAAAGTTATTATTTTATTTACTAGATCTAATTTTATATTTTCGTATATTTTATCTTTATATTTATTTTTAATATAATTAGTTCTATAACTATCCTTTACTCCTTTAGCTTTAAACTTAGGATAACCACCCTTTTTATTAAAATATTTTTTAAAACCATTATCTAAATCGAATAATGCACATCTTAAAGCACAACTATCTACTTCTTTTAGAAAAGGATACTTAATAGTTAAAGATGGTATTTGTTTAATTAAATCAAAATTAAATAAGTTAATATTATCTTTTTTCTCACCTAACATATAATTATAAATAAACCTAGTACAACCTATAGTTTTATTAATTAATTCTTTTTGATATTCATTAGGATACAATCTAAATTTATAAGCTTTATTAACAATCATAACTATTTTCTCCTTGTAAAATAATTATATAACAGCAAACATATATTCGTCAAGATGTTTTTTTAAAATTTTTTTAAGAACTTTCCTATAAGACAAAAAAAGCCTAAAATAAAGGCTTATCTTCCTGGACCTTTTGGTCCTAAAAAATCGTCTATTTCATACCCGTCTGGCATTTCATCATATTCCATATTCTTCTTAACTTTTAAAACTGTTTCGACATAATCAAATATTAAATCCCGATGTCTTAATTTACTATGATACTTCTTTAAATAATTTTTATTATAATTATACATTTCAAAAATTTTTTCATCCAATGCTAAAAGATAAAAATAGTTTTTATAACTAGTATCAACATGATAATCTTTATCAGTATAAATATTCCCTCGATTATCAATTTTTTTTGCAAAATAACTCTGACTTCTTTTAAATATAAAATTTTGAATTCCTTCTTTTACCCATTTATTCCATGTAGGTGCATAACTATGAACAATACCCATTTTTCGTTGCATGCTAGGTGTACTAAAATCGGCATTTATAAATCTTTCGTCAAATGCACCATAACTTGTAAATGGATTATCATAACCATATTTGGCATAAGCTTCTTTTAAAACACTTATATAATAATCAATCATTCTTTCTCTTTCTCTATAATAAGTTGCTATATGTTCTATTGCTAAAGGAGTCTTTTTACTTAATAGTTTCGGAGTACATGAAGGATTTCTTGATACAATATAAGCTTTTTCACTAATCATAATTATCACATCTTTTTCTTAAATTATATCACGTAAATAATTTTGATACAACACTAACAAATTCCCCGATGCCTTTAGTTATAAAATTTTCTACTCCTAGAGATATTTTTTGACCGGCTTTAGATAATGGCGAAGAATAATCTTTATAATCGGAAACTACATAATCTTTAATATCTAGCTCTTTACCATTTTTAATATCTTCTTCAAATTCTTCGATTTTTTCTTCAGTTAATATAGTTTTTTGCTCAACTTTGCTATGATAATAACCACTTTCTAAAGCCATTAAGTAGCCTAGATAAACAACAAATAAAATCCCTAATACCCACCAAAAAAGTCCACCATTATTTTTCTTCTTCATAAGTCTCCTTTATAAAATCCGCAAGTGTTTTACTAACTAATTCAATCGTATTACACACTTCCTCAATAGTATTATATTGTCCCCCAAACTCCATTAGAATGGTATGGGGATGAAAATCTTGATTATAAACACCATTTACTCCTGGACCACTTTTGCGATATATTCCTCTGGATATTTCCGGATTCAAAGCCATTAATCGATCATTCAAAGCCGTCGTTATTTCCAAATTCTTTTCGTAACTTTCATTTTCCTCACCTACAATAAATAAGATTTTAACGTAACTTTTATCACCTATCTTAAATGTAGTTTTATCATGTACCGAAGAATCTCTATGAAAATCAATGAAAAATTCTAAAGTAGGATTATTTTCCAAAGCTTCTTCTAAAAGAAGCCTACTGGCATTATAAGAATAAGCATAATTCCATTCATTTTGGTTTAATATCTCTTTAACAGAAGAGGTTTCTAAAATTGTCGGTACTCCATAATCATTAAGTTTTTCGGTTAAATAATAAGAAGCCATTAAAACCGTTGGAGAAATATTATAATCTTGTAAAGTTAAAGACTTGTATTCTTCTGTTTGATGAGTATTATAAATATACACCTTAGGTTCTTTAACAGTTATCGTATTTATTTCTTCAATAACTTCTTTTGCTACATCTTCTTTTTTAATATCTATCTTGGTATTTAAACTCTTTCCTAATAACGAACTAGGACTAAAAATATTAAAAAATTTATATTCATCTAACTGATTATTAAACCCCGTTTTAAGTAAGTATTTTAAATATTTATTACTGTCAATTGTTACAACTGAAAATTTATTAGTAAGTTCTTTAAAAGTAATAACAAATACCATCATTACAATACTTAATATTACTAAAAATTTTAAAAAATAGTTTCTCTTTCTTGTTTTAAATCTTTTAGGCATAACATCCCCTCTTATTTAAATTATAAGAGATACCTAATAAAAATATTGTCGTATCTTAAAACAATAATTTATTTAACGCTCCTGCAATAATATTACTAATATTTTCAATAAATTCTTCCGTATTAATACTCGTAAATAATTTATCACTATTTTGATAAACTAAAGGTGAACCAATCGTAATTAAAGGAATATTAAAAGTTTTACTATTTATTTCTTTATTAATATTCATTAAACTTCCTGGTATAATCCCTGCATCATTTATCTCAATCGTATTATTTAACGTATCAATATTTTTCGTTTTTAAAGAATCGATTACTAATATTAAATCGGGTTCTAAGTCTTTCACAACCATTTTAATAAGATGTAAAGAACTTATGCCGGTATTAGCAACCACATTCGGGTTATATATCGCAACTTTGGGAATAGTCAAAAAATCATATTGATAAGTTGCCATTATTTTATTAGAGGTTATAGGACCTAAAGCATCCGCTAAAACTTTGGGGTTTCCTAAACCAACTAACAATATTTTACCAGTGCGATGGTATTTACGACATAATAGTTTTAAAACTTTTAATACTTCATTAGAAAGTACTTCTTTTTTAGTTATTATATTTTTCTCGGAGAACGTAATTGTAAAATAGTCCCCTTTTTTATATAATTTATTTTCTTCCTTAATTAAATAATGCTTTTTAGTAAAAAAAGATGTTTTAATTTCTCGATAATCTATCATATTTTTAAAACTAGGAATAGACGCATCCAAAATTGTATATGATTTCATATAATCACCATTTTTATTATTTCTTAAAAATATCGTAAATATACTGTTAAGATTTTGTTAAAATGTCAGTTTTAATGAACTATTAGAAAGCAAGGATTAAGTAAATGTGGTACTATTA